>JAFSTI010000083.1 GCA_017450585.1 Bacteroidales bacterium | reverse complement strand
GGTGCCCGAGGCCGGGCTCGAACCGGCACGTCTTATTAGGACACAGGATTTTGAGTCCAGCGCGTCTACCAATTCCGCCACTCGGGCTTGTGTTGCGCAGTGCAAAGGTATATAAAAATCCTTAAAAATCGTTACTTTTGTACTCTCGCCCTAAGTTTATGATTTGCGTTAGCCTTCACAATAAATCTTTCGATGAACTGGTCTCCCTGCTCGACGGGGGAGAAATCCGTATGGCGGAAATCTGCCTGGACGACTGTGAGCTGGATGACGAGCAGGTAGGGTACCTGTTCAGCACGTATGACCTGCCGCTAATCGCCAGCGTGAGTGGCTGGACCTGCAGCATGGATCAGCTCGCCCAAATCGAGCACTTGCTGGAAGTGGCCATCGAAGCCGGAGCCGCGTACGTTGACATACCGGTGAACGTCCCGCCGCAGCTGGGCAAACGCCTCTGCCGCAAGGCCCGCGAAGAAGGCACTACCGTCATCCGCTCCTTCACCGATGAGACCAAAACTCCTCCCCTGGAGCAGCTTCAGGGCATTTACGACAAGTGCCGCCGTTTCGGTGCGGAGGTCGTGCGCCTGGGCACCCGCGTCCGAAATGCGGAAGACTGGCTCGCTCTGACCGGGGTTATTGACAATAACACTGCCTCTGCGCAGCCCGTCCTGACGGTCCTCGACCCCATTGCCCGAGAATCCGCTCCCGCCGCCAACGACCCCGCGCTGGAAGCTCTCTCCCTCGGCGTGCCGTTCGTGTACGCCCGCAGCCTGGAGGACGCCACCGCACTCGCGAAGGCCGTGTACGGCGACCGCAAGCCCTACGACCGCGAAGGCCTGCGCATGCCCTCGTCGAAAAGCTTTGCGCAGAGGGCAATTATCGCGGCCGCCCTTGCGGAAGGTACTTCCCGGCTGGAGGGCTATACGCCTTGCCTGGACAATGAAGCCGCCCTGCGCGTCGCCCGCGAACTGGGTGCGAACGTCGTAGAAGAGCGCGGCAGCCTGACCATCACCGGCCTCGGCCAGCTGATTTCCGGCTCCGGCCGCCTCGATATCGGCAGCATCAGCGCCGGCGAATCCGGCCTCATGGCCCGCCTGCTCATCCCCCTGCTCTCTGTTATTGGCAATGGCAATACCACCCTGACCGGTGAGCGCACTCTCTTGAAACGGCCCCTCAAAGGCGCCGCCGACATCATGGCGCCCTTCGGCGTCCTCCTCAAACCCGCCCAGCCCGCCTCCGTGACTCAATCCGCGCAGCCCTCCTCGGACCGGCCGGGTGCTTCGTCTCAACCCGCGCAGCCCTCCTCGGACCGGCCGTCAGTGCCGTCGCACGCCGGCCGGGAGCTCCGCGTTCCGTTGACAATAAGCGGCGAACTGATCCCCGGCCGCGCGGAAATCTCCGGCGCCGACGGATCCCAGCTCATCTCCGGCCTGCTGATGGCACTGCCGCTCACCGGCAAAAGTTCAACCATCTATGTCCAAGACCCCAAAAGCATACCATACATGTTCATCACTCTGGACGTGATGCGGAAGTTCGGAGTGACCGTCACTAACGAGATGGAAGGTGACAGCGAATTCGTGGAGACAGGTGACTGGGCCCTTTGCACGCAGATCGACTTCAAGGTCAAAGCACCCCAGAAATACAAGGCCGCCCAGTTCACCATCGAAGGTGACTGGAGCGCTGCTGCCAATTTCCTTGTCGCCGGGGCGCTTTTCGGCTCGGTCAGCATAGACGGACTCGCCTCCGATTCACTCCAGGCCGATCTCGCCATCATGGATATATTGGTCGAAGCCGGAGCCGTGGCCTCCCAGGACGAAGACGGCCGCATCAATGTGGGACGCGCCCCTCTCCGCCCCATTACGGTCGATATGTCCAACTCCCCGGATATCTTCCCGATAGTATCCATCCTCGCTTGCTTCTGCCCGGGAGAATCCCGTCTGAAGGGCGTCGGACGGCTCGCCACGAAAGAATCCGACCGTGCGAAGGCCATCCTCGACACCCTCACCCAAATGGGTGTCCAAGTCAGCATCGAAGGCGATGAACTAGTCATCGAAGGCCACAGCCTTGAGCAGCGCCTCCTCACCGGGACCCTGCTCAAAGGCGGCAACTACACCACCTACCACGACCACCGAATGCTCATGGCCCTGCGCGTCGCGGAACTCGGCGCCGACTCGCCGATAGAAGTCGACGACGAAGAATGTGTCGCCAAATCATTCCCCGGCTTCCAGCTTTAGTCGGGGAAATGAGTATCTTTGTACTCCAATGGGAAAAGACAGAGAATATCTCGAGCAGTTGACCCAGCATCAGTATGCGGAGGGGTTCGTCACGGAGGTCGAGCAGGAGTATGCTCCGAAGGGCCTCAGTGAGGAGATTATCCGTCATATCTCAGAGCGAAAAGGTGAGCCGCAGTGGCTGCTGGACTTCCGTCTGGATGCCTTCCGCAAGTGGCAGCAGATGAAAGAGCCCACTTGGGGCCACCTCAAACTCCCGCCCATTGACTATCAGGACATCATCTACTGGGCCGCGCCGAAAAAAGACGAAGACCGCCCCACGGAGATAGACCCCGCCCTGATGGAAACCTTCGACAAACTCGGCATTCCCCTGAAAGAACGCGAGGTCCTGGCGGGCGTGCGCGGGGCACAAAACCAGGTCGCCGTGGATGCGGTATTCGACTCAGTATCCGTCGCCACCACCTTCCGCGAAAAACTCAGCGAACTGGGCATCATTTTCTGCCCCTTCTCCGAAGCCGTCCGCGAACACCCCGACCTGATACGAAAATACATGGCGACCGTCGTCCCCGCGAGTGACAATTTCTTCGCTGCCTTGAACAGCGCCGTGTTCTCCGACGGCACCTTCTGCTACATCCCCCAAGGAGTGCATTGCCCCATGGACTTGTCCAGCTACTTCCGCATCAACGCCAGCGGCACCGGGCAGTTCGAGCGCACGCTCATCGTCGCGGAAGAAGGCTCCAGCCTCAGCTATATGGAAGGCTGCACGGCCCCGATGCGCGATGAACACCAGCTCCACGCCGCCGTGGTCGAGATTATTGTCGAAAAAGGCGCGGACGTGAAATACTCCACCGTCCAGAACTGGTACCCCGGCGACGAGCAGGGGCGCGGGGGCATATTGAACCTCGTCACCAAACGCGGCATCTGCCGGGGCGAGGGCAGCCACCTCAGCTGGACGCAGGTCGAGACCGGATCCGCTGTGACCTGGAAGTACCCCAGCACCATATTGTTCGGGGACAATTCCTCCTCCGAGTTCTACTCCGTCGCCGTTACCAACAACTTCCAGCAGGCCGATACCGGCACGAAAATGATACACATCGGGCGGGGCACGCGCAGCCGTATTGTCAGTAAAGGAATATCCGCCGGCCGCAGCCAGAACAGCTACCGCGGCCTGGTGCGCATGAACCCCGGTGCCGAGGGCGCGCGCAATTACTCGCAATGCGACAGCCTGCTGATCGGCTCGCGCTGCGGTGCGCACACCTTCCCGGTCATCCGCAACTCCTGCCCGTCCGCGATTGTCGAGCACGAAGCGACGACCTCCAAAATCAGCGAGGACCAGCTCTTCTACTGCGGCCAGCGGGGTATCGGGCCCGAAGATGCGGTCGGGCTTATTGTCAATGGATACGCGCAGGAGGTGCTTTCCCGCCTGCCGATGGAGTTCGCGGTGGAGGCCCGCAAGCTCCTGTCAGTCTCACTTGAAGGTTCGGTCGGATGAGTTGGGTAGAAATCATATCGGCGGTACTTGGCCTGACCTGCGTCTTCCTCGCGGGCCGGAATTCCAAGTACAATTTCTGGGTCGGGTACGTGTACAACGTCTTCCTGTTCGTGTTGTTCTGGCGCCAGCACCTGTACAGCGCAATGTTGATCCAGCCCGTCGCGTTTGCGATCAACGCATTCGGCCATTGGCGCTGGACCCACCCGCGCGAAGGGGAGCGCAGCAGCCGGAACGCCGCATCGCTGAAAGTCCGCCGCCTGCCCGGGCGCGAGTTGCTGGTTTTATTGGCAATAGTTTTGACCGCCGGCACGTTGTGGGCGTTTGCGCTCGACCGTCTGCCCGTGCTCTGGCCGTCCGTCTTTGCGCCCGATCCCTCCCCGGTGCTGGACTCCTTCCTGCTGATGGTCACACTGTTGGCGCAGTACCTGTCCGCGCAGAAGTATCTGGAGTGCTGGCAGGTCTGGTGGATTGTCAATGGGGCCAATATTGCCCTGTACCTGATAGCGGGGCTGGTGGCAATGCCGGTGGTGAGCGCGGTGTACCTGGCCAACGGGGTGTGGGCCTATTTTAATTGGAAAAAACTGTATAGCAATGAGCAATAATGTCATACTGTCAATCCGCGGATTGCACGCTTCAGCCGGTGACAAAGAGATCCTGCACGGGATCGACCTTGACATTCGTGAGGGCGAAGTGCACGCAGTGATGGGACCGAACGGGGCGGGGAAGAGTACCCTGTCCGCCGTGCTGGCCGGGCGTCCGGATTATACCGTGACGGCGGGATCCGTAGAGTTCCGGGGTCAAGACCTGTTGGCGCTTGCCCCTGAAGAGAGGTCCTGGGCCGGTTTGTTCCTGTCTTTCCAGTATCCCGTGGAGATTCCCGGCGTGAGCATCTCTTCGTTTATGAAGACAGCCCTCGCCGCGCGTAGGAAGGCTCTGGGGCTGCCTGAGCTCTCGGCCGGGGAGTTCCTTCGGCTGATGAAGGAGAAGATGGCATTTGTGAAAATGCCCTCCGAGTTTGCTAAGAGGGCCGTGAATGTGGGCTTCTCCGGAGGCGAGAAAAAGAAGAACGAAATTTTCCAAATGGCAATGCTTGAGCCGCTCCTATCAATTCTGGACGAGACCGACAGTGGTCTGGACGTAGATGCCATGAAGATTGTGGCGGACGGGGTCAATGCCCTGCGGACTCCGTCTAAGTCGATAATAGTCATTACCCACTACCAGAGGCTCCTGGAAAGCATTGTCCCGGATGTCGTGCACATACTCAAAGACGGCCGCATAGTGCGTACCGGCGGCCGTGAGTTGGTATCATTGATTGAATCCGAAGGCTACGAAGGAATATGAACTCCGAAGTGGACATAAAGGCTTTTGACAGGACCGAGGTGTTTATCCTCGGTCGGGACACCGTGCCGCCCTCCTGGACTGTTGGCGCGGGCGAAAGCCTGTCGATTACTCTGGTGGTGCTGCCCTCCGCCCTCCGGGAGGGAAGAGTGCGTAGCACGAACCGGTTTGGTGGCAGCACCACTTCCGGAGGGTCGGAAGAAGTGTCAGTGCAGATCGACCTGACAGGGCCCGGGGCATCAGTCTATGTGCGGGGCGTGTACATATGCCCTGGTTCAGAAAATGTGTCGATATCGGTCGACGTGCGGCACCTAAGCGGCGGCTGCACCAGCCGCCAGCTGCTAAAAGGCATCGTCGGCGGACATGCCCGCTTCTCCTTCCACGGCCGCATCCTGGTACCCGAAGGCTCACAGAAAACCAAGGCCTACCAGGAAAATCATTCCATCTTGCTCAGCCGCGACGCCATCGTCGAAACCTCCCCCCAACTTGAAATCTACGCCGACGACGTCGAATGCTCCCACGGAGCCACCGTCGGCTACCTCTCCGAACTG
>JAFSTI010000082.1 GCA_017450585.1 Bacteroidales bacterium | reverse complement strand
TACATCTCCGCCCTCTCGGCACTTCCTGGAGGCGAGAAAGCTCATAACTCGACCACGGACAAACGTCTGCTCCGCCGCATCGTAAGGGATAACCGTACCCGCGGAGTTTCGCCCGAGGACAATATCCTGCGCTGGCCGAGCGTGCGTCGTGGAGAGGAGCGCAACATCTTCCCGTATGAGGAGAATGCCGACCTGGTATTCAATTCTTCTACCCTGTATGATGTTCCTCTGCTGAAGTATTACGCAGAACCGCTTCTGGAAGGTATCGCGGAGTCATCTCCAGCCTACCCGAAGGCCAGTTCCCTGCTGGAGTTCCTGAAGATAGTGGTGGCGCTGAAGCCGGCAGAAATCGCCGCCGTGCCTCCCACTTCCATCATGCGCGAATTTATCGGAGGACAAAAACTGGTGTAAGGTATGTGGATCTGGATGGCAGTGGGTTCGGCAGTGCTTCTCGGCCTGTATGATGTGGCCAAGAAGCAGTCCGTGACGCGCAATGGCGTACTGGAGGTACTGCTCTGCGCGACGGCACTATCCACCCTCTTCCTCAGCCCCTTCCTGAGCGCCGGGCCTATGAAGGACCACCTCGCCCTGATGCTGAAGGCCGTGCTGGTGACAGCGTCATGGGTGAGCGGGCTCGCTGCCATGAAACTATTGCCAATGACCATCGCCAGCACGATCAAGGCATCGCGGCCGGTGTTCGTGCTGCTATTCTCGATCCTGATTTTCGGCGAACGGCTGAATGCCCTGCAATGGGGCGGCGTGGCTTTGACGCTGACGTCTCTTCTAATGCTGAGCGTGTCCGGCAAGCGGGAGGGCATCGATTTCCTGCACAGCCGCGGCGTGATGTACATGGCCGTTTCGGTATTTACGGGCGTCGCGAGCGCATTGTACGACAAACTCATTATGATGAGCATGGCTCCGCTGTTCGTGCAGTCATGGACAAACCTGTATATCACCGTGCTGCTCGCACTGTGCGTGCTGGTCAGCAGACTGGTGCACCGCGATGGGCAGAAATTCCGCTGGGACTGGATGCTGGTCGTGATCGCCGTGCTGATTACGCTGGCCGACTTTTTGTATTTCAGCGCGCTGAATCAGGAGGGCTCGATGCTTTCGGTGATTTCGCTCGCCCGCAGGGGATCCGTGATTGTGGCATTCTTCTGCGGGGCGCTGGTATTCCGGGAGAAGCGGGTCGGGGCCAAGGCTATTGTCCTGGGCGTGCTGCTTGCCGGCCTGGTGTTACTGGTTCTCGGCTCGAGTTAGAGCGGCCGGGACCTGACTTTGATAACGATTGACAGTATGAATATAAGACGAACGATTATCGCGGCAGTGCTGACGCTGGGAGCGGCGGCCGTCGCATCGGCCCAGAGCGAGAGTTTTACCCTCGGCAAGTGGGTTGAAATTCAGAACGCCATCCTAAAGGAGCTCAGCCGTTCTTACGTGGATTCCCTGCCCGTCGGCCGCATGGAGCGTGCCAGCGTCGATGCCATGCTCGAGGAGCTCGACCCCTATACCATATATATACCGGAGGAGGAAGATGACGACCTCATGATGATGATGAACAAGTCCTACGGAGGCGTGGGCGCCATCATCTACAAGCCCGAGAAGGAGGGCAATGTGGTCATCAACGAGCCGTACGAGGGTTCTCCCGCCGCCAGGGCCGGCCTGGTCTGCGGCGACGAGATATTGGCAATAGACGGGAAGTCTGTCATCGGCCAGGAGGTCAAGGACTGCAGCGACCGGATGAAGGGCAAGCCCGGCACGGACGTGGTTTTGAAGGTTAAGAAACTTCGCTCCGGCCAGACCGTCGACGTGAAGATCCGCCGCGAGCGCATCCACCTGCCCGATCTCGAGTACGTGGGGATGCTGGATGATACGACCGGCTACATACTGCAGACCGGTTTTACCGAGAAGGTGAGCGGAGAGATACGTGAGGCGGTATTGTCCTTGAAAAAGCAGGGCATGAAGCGTCTGGTCCTGGATCTTCGGGGCAATGGCGGCGGCCTGCTTCAGGAGGCGGCGAATATCGTTTCGCTGTTCGTTCCGAAGGGCTCACTGGTAGTGAGCGTCAAAGGCCGCGCGAAGGGCGCCAGCTCCGAGTACCGGACGGCATTCGACCCTATTGACACAAAACTGCCGCTGATAATCCTGGTGGATTCCGGCACCGCGTCGGCTTCCGAAATCGTCGCCGGTGCGCTTCAGGACTATGACCGTGCTGTCATCATGGGTCGCCGGTCCTTTGGAAAGGGCCTGGTGCAGAGCATACGGCCGCTTCCCTATAACGGCAAGATGAAGGTCACCACGGCCAAGTATTACATCCCTTCCGGCCGCTGCGTGCAGGCTATTGACTACGCCCAGCGCAATGAGGACGGGTCCGTTGCTTACATCCCGGATTCGCTCACGCATGAGTTCCATACTGCCGGCGGACGTATCGTGAAGGATGGCGGCGGCATCACCCCGGATGTGGAGCTGACGGCTAAGAATTTCAGCATGCTGACCGTTTCGCTGGTTCGTAATCAGATTATCGAGCAGTACACCTTAAAGTACGTTCGCGAGCATGAGTCCATCGCCCCGGCAGCTGAGTTCAAACTCACGGATGCCGACTGGGAGGATTTCGTACAGTTCGCCGCCGGTAAGGAATTCGACTACCGCTCCGGTGCGAAGATGTACTTCGACCAGGTGAAGAAGGAACTCGCCAAGGAAGGCCTAAGCGAGGCCGCGGCCGAAGAAATCAAGGCCATGGATGCAGTGCTTGAGATGGACAAAGTCCGCTTCCTGAACCTCAAGCGGGACGAGATCGTCCCCTTCATCGAAGAGGAGATCGTCGTCCGCTATTGGTACCAGGCCGCCGGAGTGCTCGTCCGCATTCGCTACGACGAGCAGCTGCGCGAAGCGCAGGCTTGTGGGCGTGAGGTGGCAGATTGGAATGGCGGGCGGTAGGAAGATTACTGATATTGCTTATCGAGGAGGTCTTTGGTGATCTCGAGCAGGGTTTTGCCCTTGTAGGGGCCGTCGGGGCTGGTGACGATTTCACCGGCGCCCCAGAAATCCTGGATGATGGCATAGACATAGTGGATGTTATACTTCATCTGGGCGGGATATATCACCTCGGTGTAAATCCGGGCCTGCTCATCCGGGTCTAATTCCATAAACTTCCTGGTAGATTCGGGATAATCTATGTAAAGATAGATATCCTTAAGATTAGTGTACTTACGCAGATTATTCAGAGAGCTCTCGCGAATCGACCAGTCATCAGTGTTGATATTGAAGTCGCCGTAGTCAATCTCCGGATGATTCGTACCGGTAAGCCCGGTAAAATTCACACCAATCTTCTTGTAACCCATGGCCCTAAGCCGTGCGAACATAGCATCTCTCTCGGCCTGGGTCGTGTGGATGTTCTTGCAATAAGACATCCAGCAATCCAGGTTAATATTGGTGATCGGAGTGATTAAATCATACTTGATAATATCCCTTGCAGAGCCCCAGAACAGGGTTGTATCGTTAGCCAGCCACTCCAGGTTCAGTTTCGGGACAATCTCGCACCCGGGTGCAGAACGTCTCAGGGCTTCATTGATAAACTCCTTGTAGGTCATATCAGGATAACCATCCCTCACCGGGACCTTCTTAGTCATGTTGATACGGCCGGTAAAGAACCTCTCCAAGGTTGTCGGCTTCAGATAATCAATCATCTCCAGGATATCCTGGGCATTATAGTCATTTTTTAGGCCGAACTCTTTGGTCGCCATCCAGACTCCGCCCTGTATAGGCTTCGCGATCGCGATCAGGCGGATCTGCCGTTCCGGAACATAGCCCTCGGGGCTTTCCGGATCCACAGGGGTATCGGGATTGGGAACCGGAGGGACAACCACCTTCCAAGTCTCCGGTTCACTGCCACAGGCCTGGGAAATAGCCAGCACGGAGGCCAGAAATATGGTAAAAAATAAGCGCACTTTCATTCGGCAAAGAGTTGCACCAGATTCAAAATGACGTGGGTAGCCTTTTCCATGTTCTGGACGGTGACCCATTCCATTTTACCATGAAAGTTTAGGCCGCCGGCGAAGATGTTCGGACAGGGCAGGCCCATGTATGAGAGGTTAGCACCGTCGGTGCCGCCGCGGAT
>JAFSTI010000081.1 GCA_017450585.1 Bacteroidales bacterium | reverse complement strand
CGAGGTTGCACAGGGACCCCGCAGGCTTCAGCATGATGTTGAAGGCCATCGGCCCGGTCATCCGCACCGCGTCCTGCAGGGTCAGGGTTTCTTTAAATCTATCAGGCATTATCTGGCTATTTCCGGTTCACCGTGGAACATATAATTGTGCTTAAAACGCTTCTGGGTGTAGCGGTGCCTGGGGATCGGGATAGGATCATTGGCCCCAATGGTCCACTTGAGCAGTTCCTGCATCATCTCATTCTCCTTGCGGGAGTAACGGGCTTTCCCGGCGAGGTTGTTAAGCTCCACGGGATCTTTCGCGAGATTGTACAGGCGGTTAAACCCGGTCATATCCGTAATAAGTTTCCAATCGCCCTTGCGGACCATGCACATATGGCCGCTCTGGCTCCAGGTGTTCAGCTCATCATAGAAAGGCTTGGGGTTGAGTGCCTGACGGTCATAGAACATATTCGGATCGTCTTCCTCAGTAATAAACTGACCGCCGAATCCATGCTCGGACATAATGCTCTGGAATTCCTCCTTCGGGTAGGAAAGACCTTCAAGCATATTCAGAAGGCTGCGGCCCTGAACGCCGACAGGAATCTTGTGCCCCATGATCTCGCACGCAGTCGGCATGATATCGATCAGGGACACGAAATCGTCCCTGAGCCCACAGGCCTCGATACCCTTGCCGAACCACACCATGGGGATACGGGTCGTGACTTCATCCAGGCCGGCGCCCTTCTTCATCAAGCCGTATTCGCCGCAATAATCGCCGTGGTCGGTAGTGACCACGAAAATCGTATTGTCATACAAGCCCTGCTCCTTGAACCCCTCCACCAGACGGGCGATCTGGTCATCGATAAGCCGGATCATGCCCATATAATTGGCACGAATCCGCGCCATATGCTCGGTAGTTCCGATATGACACTCGTTCATCTGCTTCTGCATCAGCTCATACTTCTCGCCCTTGTATTTTAGGACCGAAGCATCCGTGGAAGCATCCGGAATCTGTCCGTCGAACATCGAATAATACGGCTCGCAAACCTGATACGGGTTATGCGGCTCGTTCACGGCGAACCACATAACGAAAGGCTTGTCCTGCCCGTGACCGGCCGTCCACTCCAGGGCGTCGGTGACCATGCGGTAGGGCAATTGGTTCTCCACCGTTCCGGGGGCGGGCTTCAGGTCCATGAAGAAGGACAAAGTTTTCAGGTAATGGTCGAATTCCGCATCCTCGGGACGCTTCACATCATCCGGAGCGTCTTGTCCCAGGTGTGAGAAAGGAAGCCAATAATCCGCATTGGCCGCGGTCATGTGCGAATGATTCTTTCCCACCAGCACGGTATTGTATCCCGATTCCTGCGCCACCTGGAACAGATCCTTGCTGTAAACAGCATCCAGAAGGTTATGATTGCAATCCGCGTGCGTCACACTGCCGAAACGTCCGGTGAGCGTAGAGACGCGGGCCGGTCCGCTGGCGGGGCAGGGCGTGTAGGCGCGGTTGAACCAGGCTCCCTCCTGAGCCATCCGGTCGACGAAAGGCGTCAGGTCACAGGGGAAACCTTCACGTGCTGTAAGGTCGGCCCGTTGCTGGTCGGTGATGATTACGACAATATTAGGCCGGCCGAGATCCTTGGTCTCTTTAGGCTCGCGAGCCTCGGACGACTGCGGTGTTCCCTGAGCGCAGCCGCAGAGTGCTGCGGCAGCGGCAGGGAGTATTCCATATGTGCTCTTCATTCTAATACTCAGTCAATTTCCACTCTTTGGGTGCGACAAATCCCTTCTGCCCCTGCCCGTAAGGAATCTCAGGATGAACCGGAACGATGGCGTCACCCTCCTCGATAACCTTGCGCAGATGCTCGACAGCCTTGGCATCGTCTACACCGGCGAATTTATTCTTCTCTGAAGGATTGGCCTGGATGTCGGTAACGAAGTCTTCTTTCAGGCCGAGGCGGGCGCTCTTTCCAGCGAGGATCATCTTATACTGGCTGTTGACACCGGCTCCTACTCCCAAATACATATCTCTCTCGATATGATCTTTCTTGCCCGTGAGCACAGGATAGATACTGATACCGTCGTAAGGCCTTGCGGGTTTACCCTTGACTCCGATGATGTCCGCGAAAGTGGGTAGCAAGTCCACAAAACCGGTGACCTGCTCGATCTTGCGGCCGTTCTTGAAGCCGTCAGGCCACCAGATGGCTGCATCGGCTCGGACGCCGCCCTCCCATTCCTCGAACTTCGTTCCACGGAGTTCTCCGCTGTTGCCGTAAGGGGCCTGCTGGGGATCAGATCCGTTGTCAGACATAAAGAGGACGATGGTGTTGCTTCTCTCGCCGGATTTCTCCAGGGCATCCATGATGGTGCCGACGCCGGCATCCATACGGGAAACCATGGCGCGGTAGGTGTAGCCTTTCTGGTCCTTTTTCTTCAGCTGGGCGAACTCCTCCAGCGGGATATGCTTGGCAATCTCATCTTCAGGAGCCTGATTCGGTGCATGTGGGGCGTTGAAGCATACATAGAGGAAATAGGGATCTCCCGGAGTGTAGTTTTCTATACAACGGGCGGCTTCAGCTGCGATGAGGTCCGTCGTGTAGCCCTCGTCGTAGCAGGAATCCCAGTCATTGTGCCAGTCAAGCTCATCCTCGCGCAGGTGCGTGAAGTAGTCTAGAGCTCCGTTCAGGCAGCCGTAGAAGTGGGTGAAGCCGCGATTGAGAGGATAATATCTCAGACGGCTGTGGCCCAGATGCCACTTGCCTATCATGGCGCGGTTCGTGTAGCCGTTCTCGCCGAGTACGTCGGCCATGGTACGCTCGTTCTCGTCCAGTCCGTAGTCCCTCCAGGGCGGTATCACAGTCTCGCGTATGCCGAAGCGGCTGGGGTAGCGCCCCGTCATGATGCCGCAGCGGGTCGGAGAGCTCACAGGAGCTACATAAAAACGGTTCATCTCGATGCCCTCGCGCGCGATACGGTCGACGTTGGGCGTGGGAATTTCACTTCCATGGTAGCTCAAATCGCCCCAGCCGAGATCGTCGGCGACTATTACTATAATATTGGGCTTCGGGGCCTTTTTAGCCTCGCCGCAGGCGCAGGCGGTCGCTGCCGCCGCGCCCGTGAGGCCTATATATTTGATAAATTGTTTCATAGTTAACTATTAATAACCGGTAAGACCATATCTGAAATCGGTACCTCTGGCCGTGTGGTTCTCAATCTTGAATTCGAAGACATTCTTTCCCTGCTTAAGATACTTGGCTGCATAACTGAGGTTGAAGTGGTTGTAGTTTCGAGTCTGGCGAATCTGACCGACAAACACTTCGTGTCCGTTCAGAATGACGGTAACAATACTATTGGAAGCGAACCAGATATCGAGATGGCTGTAAGGCTTTTTAACCTCGAATTCATGAGTATAGGTAGCCGTCTCTCCGGCCTGGATGCCGCGGACCATGGGCTCCTGGGGCCGTTCCACGATATGCTCATACACTACGGGTTGCACTTCATACAAACGGCTGTGAAGGATATTCAGCGAAGACTCATCGAACTTAAGCACCTCACGGTCGTAAGTCATGTACCCGTTCAGTTCGGTCTCGACATCAGTGGTCTGGGTATAGATGGCACCGCTCAGACCGTGAGCGATTACTCCCTCTAGGTCATACATCAGACGCGAATACTTGTTCATCAGGTCTACATTTCCGCTCGTACTCCTGTATGGCACCCAGCCCACAGATGAATTCCACAGGTGGTCTTCGACGCGCAGGCTCAGTCCGCCGAATTCTCCGAGGGTGGATATGCGGCCGCCGCAGTCTTCTTTCAGCTTCATAGCCGTCGAAGGATAGTTGTGGATATCGAGCATGTCGCCCACATTCCTGTCGGTCCATCCGGTGACGGAGTTGATCATGTGGGCTCCCTTATCCAGATCCTTAACCCATGCGGTAATCTCCGGTGTACGGAACTGTCCCCAGCCTTCGTTGAAGATTACCCAGGTGGTGATAGAGGGGAAGAAGCGCAGGGTCTGATACATCTCGGTGAATTCTTTCTTCCACTGGGCCTCGTGCTCGGCGGGAGCGTCCCAGTCCTGGGGATCGGCTGAGCCGACATGCTGGGTGGGTTTTTGGTTCGGAATAAAACCGGACGGCATGTCCTGCCACATCATGATGCCGAGGGAATCGGTGTAATAGTAGTAGAGCTCGGGCTCGACTTTGATGTGCTTGCGAATAGTGTTGACACCCATTCTCTTCAGGACTTGCAGGTCATAAATCATTGCTTCCTCGGATGGAGGAGTCAGCAGTCCGTCGGGCCACCAACCCTGATCGAGAGGACCGAACTGGAACAGTATCTGCCCGTTCAGGGCGAAGCGGGAGTTGCCCATCACGTCTTTGACGATGGAGAGCTCGCGGATGGCGAAATAACTGGAAGCTTTGTCCAGAACTGTATTGCCGCGCTTGAGGGCCACGTTGAAGTGGTAAAGCTTCGGCGTGTCGGGGGTCCATAGCTCCGGGGCGGCGATTTTTACTGCCGCGTCCGCCGCTTTACCCTCGTAAGATGCAATCACCTTGTCTCCGTCAACAACCTCGATGGCGATGGCCTCACTCCCCTTGGCTCCACGTAGTTCGAGATCGAAGCTGACGCTGCCGTCCACCTTCGTTTCGGGGGTCACGCGCAGGATGGAGGTGGCGGCCACGGGCTCCAGCCACACGGTCTTCCAGATACCGGAAACAGGGGTGTACCAGATGCCGCGAGGCTCCAGCAACTGTTTGCCTCGGGTGTCGGTCTCGGTGCTGGTAGGGTCGGTGACGGTGACTACAACGGTATTCTCGGCGCCCACACGTGCAACCTTGGTAATGTCGAAGAAGAAGGAATTATTGCCTCCTACGTGCTTACCCACGGATTTGCCGTTCACAAACACCTCGCACCTGTAATCCACGGCGCCGAAGTGAAGCAGGATATTCTTGCCCTTCCAGCTTTTGTCAATGGTAAAGCTGCGCTTATACCAGAGCTGGTCTTGCGGGGTGAAAGGCTCTCCAATGCCGGAGAGAGTGGACTCGACACAGAAAGGGACGAGAATGTCACGGTCGAACTTGACAGTGCCGATGTTGACTCCCTGAGAAGTGACGGAGCATTTCCACATACCATTGAGGTTCTGCCACTGAGGACGCACCAACTGCGGCCTGGGGTAGCTCTGCCAAACGTTTTCAGGGGTCACTTGTGTGCCCCAGCGGGTCATCATTTTCCCCTGGACGGGGGCGTAGTCAGCCGCGAAGAGCCCGAATGAAAGGGCGAGGGCGGCAATTGCGCTTGCGATAATTCTCTTCATAATATGGTTTTAAAGATTGAATTTCTGTACTTCGTCGGGGCCCGGAACAGCATAGTCGGGATCAGTCGCCCGTATGTAAATATCACCGTCAGGAAGGATTCTGACATCCAGAGGGACAATGGTAGTACCCCGCTGATTGATGGTCTGGGCATCCTCGGCCAGGTTGCGGGTCTGTATCCCGGCCTTATCCACGGGAGGAACATTGGCGTTGTAGAACGCAGTGCACCACCAGTTCCCCTTCTTATCCTGGAACGGAGTGCCGTGTCCGAGGAAGCGGCCGACGAACTTGCGGGGGCCGTAAGGACCGAAGATTTTATCGGAGGTGCAATAGTAGAGATTGTACGAACCCTTGCGGCCCTGATCCGTGGACCAGGCCGTGCCGAAGAACACATATTTCTTCCCGATCTTCTTAATCAGAGTACCCTCGTGGCCGATGGTCCGGTCGCTGCAGTCCACCTTGACCGGCTCGCCGTCGATGCCGGAGAAATCGTCTTTCAGGCGGGCAATGTTAAAGCCTTTATAGCCGTAGGACATGTACCATTTGCCGTCAGTGTCCTGGAATAAGGACGGGTCGTGCTTCTGCAGGAAGTCATCGCAATCCACAGTCTTCCAGGGGCCGCGGATATCATCTCCTTCGGTCAGCGCCAGATGGCTGTGGTGCCCGGGGCAATGTACCATAACCCACCTTTCTCCGGTCCACTTGATCTCAGGAGCCCAGAGTAGGAAAGTGTCTTTTTTCTTGGTAGGGAGCTGCTCCCAGACATTGAAATAATCGGAACCTATATCCTGCCAGTCGACCAGGTCGCGGCTGCGCCAGATGCGCAGGTTATTGCCCACTATCGAAGTTCCGCCCAGGCCGGTGTTATAGAAGTCCTCCTGCTCGCGGGGGTCGCCCTTCAGCGGAGTCGTGCCGGTCAGATAGTAGTAATTGTCCGGGCCCAGGACGATGTAAGGATCCCGGATCCAGCCCTCTTTCACCAGGATGGCCTTGCGGTGATTCTGCACCTGGACGCGGAGTTTATCCTCGATATTCGTAAAAACCGGATCCATCTCTACGCCCTTGTCGCCCTGCTCCTCCATCCACGTGAGCAGCCGGGCCTTCATCTTCGCGATCCGCCTGGCGTATTTCTTCTCGCCGATCAGATTGTGCTCCTCCCAAGGGTCCTTCTCCAGGTCATAGAACTCGAATTCGGGCCTGTACATGAACCTCTGCTGCCAGAAGCGGGAACGCTCATCCTTCGATGCAGCGGCCTCCCAGGCCTCCCAGACACCCGTGACACTGGGATGTACCCTCATCAGGTGTTTCTCTACGTACTGAACGTCCGGGGTAAGATTCCAAATGAGGGCGTAGCGCTTGTCGCGGATACTGCGAATCGGGTACGGATCTCCTTCAGGGTAATTATTGTGAATGCCGTAAGCGTAGTCGCGCACTTTGCGGGTCTTCCCGAACATGGCGTTCTTGAAACTCACGCCGTCCAGTTCGGGACGCGGTTTGCCACCCGCAATATCGATGCAGGTAGGCAGGATGTCCTCATATTGGACAATAGCGTCACACTTGCTGCCGGGTTTGATGCGTGCGGGGTAGCGGGCGATGAATGCGCTGTGGCATCCGGGATACCAGAGCGTCCATTTCCCTCCCGGGAACTGGGGGCCCTGCTCGCCGAAGAACATGAATATGGTATTGTCCAGTTTACCGATCTTCTCCAGGGTCTCGTAAACGGAGCCGACCTCATTGTCTAAGGCGCGCACCTCGGCCAGATAATGGGTCATGATTTCCCGCATTTCAGGGCCGTCGGCGCAGTTCTCCGGGATTATGACCTTATCAGCGTCGAATTCCGAAGGATCGCCCCAGGTCCAGGGGGCATGGGTGTTGATACTGCACACGTAAAGCAGGAAGGGACGCTCATCCTCCCGGCTCATCCATTCTTCAATGCCGTCGCAGCTATAGGGTGCTTTGCGGTCGGTGCAGCCCACGGTGAAGCCGGGAATCTCGTCGAAAACATAGACGGACTTCGGCCCGGGATGGTCCTTTCCGGTGCGTCCCACGCGATACCCTTCCTCGGGCATATATTCATTTACGGTCTTTGTCCCCTTGAATGTGCCGCGGTGGTTCTGATAGGAGCCGTGGTGCGCGGGGTACAGTCCGGTATACATGGACGCGCGGATGGGCACGCTCATGGCCTCGGAGGCAAAGCAGTGCGAAAACTGCACGCCTTCGCGGGCGAGCCGGTCGATGTTCGGGGTCTCCAGATTCCGGCCGCCGTAGCAGCTGAGCTCCGTGGAGAGCAGGTCGTCTGCCACGAAGATGACGATGTTGGGCCTCTCCTGAGGCTGTGGTGTTTTGGCCTGGGCAGCTTCGCCTGCCTGTGCACACGCTGCCGGAATCAGGGCAGCGCCAAAGGTTGTGAGGTTAAAGACTTTCATTATTTATTATTTATTCGAATTTTTGTACTTCATCGGGGCCCGGTGTTGCGTAGTGCGGGTCAATTGCCCTGATGTAAATATCTCCGTCGGGCAGTATCCTGACGGTCAGCGGTACGAGTGTCACGCCCTTGCCGTTTATAGTCTGGGCCTTTTCGCCCAGGTCTCGTGTTTCAATGCCCTCGGCGGGGAGCTGCGGGGCGTCGGCGTTGAAGAACGCACTGCACCACCAGCGGCCCCGCTTATCCTTAAACGGCATTCCGTGCCCCAGGAAACGACCGACAAACTTGCGCGGTCCGTAAGGGCCGGTAACCCGGTCTGCGGTGCAATAGTACAGGTTATATGAGCCCTTGCGCATGATGTCTGTGGACCAGCCCGTTCCGAAAAGCACGTATTTGCTGCCGATCTTGCGGATCACCGTACCCTCATGGCCGAGCCGGCGGTCGGAGGGGCCGATCTGTACCGGTTCGGAGGCGAATCCGGAGAAGTCGGGCTTTAACTCCGCTACGAAAAAGCGGTTGAATCCCCAGGTCATGTACCAGCGTCCGTCTTCGTCCTGGAACAGGGATGTGTCATGCAGCTTCTCGAACTCAGGCGCGGAGAAGGTCTTCCACGGCCCGGCGATGCTCTCGCCCTCGCTCACGGCGACTTCAGAATGTTCTGCGGGGCAATGTGTCATCACCCAGTTGTGACCGGTCCACTGGAACTCGGGTGCCCAGAAAGCATTGACAATATCGCCGTCTTTCGAGCCGGGCACTTTCGGCATGCTGTATACATAACCGAGATCCTGCCATTGGACCAGGTCCGGGCTGCGCCAGATGCGCAGGCGGTTGAGCTCCCCGGCATTCGGAACCAGACCGGTATTGAATGCGAAATAGCTATCCACGGGCAGAAGTTTCGGGGAGATCGTGCCGGAGAGGTAAAACATCCCGTCCGGGCCGAGCGTGATGAAGGGGTCGCGCATATTGCCCGCTCCCACAAACACCGCTTTGTCGTGATCCGTAATCTGCCTGAGCAGTTCGGCTTTCGGGTTCTCGAATTCGATATCCACGTCCGCGCCGGTATCACCCTGAGAGGCCATCCATTTCTCGAGTTCGGCCTTCATCTCGGCGATTTTCTTTGCGTATTTCTTCTTCCCTGCGAGATTGTGCTCCTCCCAAGGGTCCTTCTTCAGGTCATAGAACTCGAACTCAGGACGGTGCAGGAAGCGCTCTTTCCAGAAATAGTTACGTGCCGAAGCCTTCGCCCCCTCTAGCCAGGCATGCCAGACACCTGCGGTGACATCAGGTTTTGTAACATGCTTCTCGTGATACTCAGTTTCGGATTTAAGATTCCATATCAGGCCGTAGCGGTCATCACGGATACTGCGGATAGGATAGGGATGGCCCTCCGGGAAATTGTTGTGGATCCCGTATGCGTACTTCCTGCAAGTGTTAGTCTGCCCGAACAGCGCGTCCTTGAAGCTCACGCCGTCCAGCTCGGGTTTCGGCTGCCCGCCAGCGATGTCGATGAAAGTAGGCAGAAGGTCTTCGTATTGGACAATGGCGTCGCACTTGCTGCCCGCCTTGATGCGAGCGGGATAGCGTGCCAGCAGGGCGCTGTGGCAACCGGTGTACCAGAGCGTCCATTTCGAGCCAGGGATCTGCGGACCCTGCTCGCCCAGGAAGAGAAAGATCGTATCATCCAGTTTGCCGATCTCCTGAAGTGTCTTGTACACGTCGCCGACCTCATTGTCCAGACAACGCAGCTCGGCGAGGAACTTGGTGAATTCCACCCGCATTTCGTGGTTATCCACGCAGTTATCCGGCATGATGAGTTTGTCAGGGTCGAACTCCGAAGGGTCTCCCCAACTCCAGGGCATGTGGGTATGGATGCTGCACACGTACAGCAGGAACGGGTCGTCGCTGCGGGACATCCATTCACGTATGCCGTCCACGGAATAGGGGGCTTCGCGGGCCACGCAGTTTACGGTGAAACCGGGAATTTCGTCGAAATTATAGACCTCCTTCGTGACTGGATGGTCCTTTCCTGTGCGTCCGACGCGGTAACCTTCGCGGGGCATGTAATAGTTAGAAGTAAGAGTGCCGGGATAGGTATCTTTGTGATTCTGGTACGAGCCATGATGCATAGGATAGAGTCCGGTGTACATGGATGCACGGATGGGCACGCTCATCGCCTCCGAGGCGAAGCAATGCGAGAACTGAACGCCCTCACGGGCGATGCGGTCTATGTTAGGGGTGTCAATATTGCGTCCGCCATAGCAACCGATTTCCGTGGAAAGGAGATCGTCGGCTATGAAAACAACAATATTCGGGCGCTTCTGGGGTCCTTCAGGGGCGGCCTGCGCGGCGGCCTGGGAACACAATGCAAGTGCCGGGATAAATAATGCGCTAGTCTTCATAAATCACTGGTAAAAGGCGGGTGAATCGGACGCTGGCGCCAGTGGTTTAT
>JAFSTI010000080.1 GCA_017450585.1 Bacteroidales bacterium | reverse complement strand
TCCCGGCAGCGCCGTCTTCAATACTTATGACAACCACACTGACATCCACGGTTATCTCACCCCGAGATTGACGCAGAGCGTCGCCCGCGACAGCCTGAATGCCACGGTTACGACCACGAACGTATGGTCCTACGACCGCTTTGATTTGCCTACGGCAAGCAGTGTCAGCTATGCAAGGCCCGTCTATGACGACACTAATGAGGAGTGGGATTTTACTCAGACAGAGGCCCCCCAGTGGCGCGACTCTACTACCACCACCTACGCCCACAAGTTCTCCTCACAGAAGTTCGCCATTGGCCTCCCTACTGAGACAAGGCAGATACGCATCCATCCCACCAAGGGCCAGTGGACCAAACGAACTACTGTCCAGTACGACACTACCGGTACCGGAGCCATGTTCCTGCCCCTTGAGATAAAGGAATACACCGGAGTGAACGGAGACCAGCTCGTCAGCACCACTACGAGGACATACTCCCCGCCCAACTTCTCCGGAGGCTACCCCGGAGGGCGGATGCTCACCGAGCAGACGGCCCCCTACAACGCCACGACCTACACGGGAAAGACATACACGTATAGCAGCGACCCCTCCTTCCCCGGCAGGTACCTTGAAACCGAGACCGACCCCTTGGGGCATACCACCACATACTCGAACTACGACTACTTCGGTCATCCAAGAACCGTAACCGACCATAAGAACAGGTCAACTACCTACACATACGATATCTGGGGCAATCTGACCTCGAGGACCGACATCGACGGCACGGTAACGACAATAAGCCGGTCCTGGGCCAGTGAGAACGGCGACCGCCCGGCGGCAAGGAACGCCCTGATAAAGACGACTGCCTCAACGGCCGGCCACCCTACCACGGTCACCTACACCGACGCCCTCGGGCGGAAGGTCAAGAGCGGGGAGATGCGAATGGACGGGAGGTACACGTATGTCAGTAGGGAGTACGACAAGCGCAGCAAAGTCATAAAAAGGTCTCTTCCCTACAAGACATCATATGACTCCGGCGTCCTCTGGAACACCTACACCTATGACGACTATGGAAGGCCTACCCTCTCCCAGGAGGCCTCCGGTATCCAATCATCTGTAACATATCTCCGGGCAGTAAATGCAAACGGACCGGGACAGCCTAACGGCCAAAACCAGAATACGGACGAATGGCAGACGGGAATAACAACCGTAAAGGAGAACGTCACATCGACAAAAGCCTATGATGTAATGGGCAATCTCCTGCAGGCAAGCGACGCCGGAGGCACGATACGCTACTCCTACCGTCCCGACGGCCAGCTCGATACGCTCTACGCCCCCGGCGGATACCTCACGGTCTTCACCTACGACTCCTTCGGACGCAGGGCCTCAATAACGGACCCGAGCATCGGCACCCGCACCAGCAGCGAAGTCTGGTCCGCCGACGGCACCTGCACCCGCACTGAGACCAACGATAAGGGAAGCATCACCACGGCCTACGACGTATATGGCCGGAAGACCTCCGTCACCCGCACCGGCCCCGGGGCCTTCAATACCACCTATACGTACAACACGGACGGATTCCTGTCCGCATCGACATCCACCAACGGCACATCACAGGAATACACATACGATGAATACGACCGTCCCCGCGCGGAACGGTTCTACGCCCCCGACAGCAGGGCCTTTGTCCGAGTATCCAACTACGCCACCTCGGCTGACGGAGGCAGGCTCTCGTCATACCAGTACGTCTCCCTCGGCACCAGCCTGTACACCGAGACCATCCGTTACACTAACGGCTGCTATACCGGTGTGGGTACTGGGAACAACCCGGATATAAAAATCACGTCCGAGAACGACTTGGGCCTGCCCACTGCGATGAATACAGACTTCTCGGATACAAGATACTATTCATACGATATCTACGGCAGGCAGACGGAACGGACGGTCACCGGCTTTATACTTCCGAACCCGGACAGGGACACCCTCCAGCGTTTCACCTACCAGTACGGCAGCACAGACGCCCACAACATCACCCGCCGGGGCGAGCAGGTGAACGGCACCCAGGAGATATTCCTGTATGACAATCTGGACCGCCTGAAAGGCGACCTCACCACGCGGACCACATACGATTCGTTGGGCAATATCCGGAGCATCAACTTCAAGAGCCAGCAGTACGACGATCCGCTGCATCCGTACCGGCAGACGGGCGGCAGCGTCGACGGCTCTTTCAGCCGCAGCCAGCAGATCGTCTACACGGCCTTCGACCGGCCTCACACCATAAGGGAGGGAAACCGTGTCGCGACGTTCACCTACAACGACTCCCACCAGAGAGTGAAGATGGAGATGGCAGACACCCTTGGAAATGTCATCTACACAAGGTACTACCTGGGCGGCTGCTGGGAGCTCGATGTCGCAGGCACAACTACTACCGAACGGCTATATGTAGGCGGAGACTATTACAGCGCCCCGCTGGTAAAGGAAAGGAAGAAAACAGGAAATAACTGGCCGATAATAAACACTTACTCCCTCTGCCGTGACATCATCGGCTCGGTCACGTACATCCCGAACGGTAACAGTCCCTACGAGTACTCGTACAATGTCTGGGGCCGCAGCCGCGATCCGGGTACGCTGACGCCGGATGCCTTCGGTACGGACCCGGGATTCCGATTCCATCGCGGATGGGGTGGCCACGAATACCTTCCGGAGTTCGGCCTCTACAACTGCAACGCCCGCCTCTACGACCCGCTCTACGGCCGCTTCCTCTCCCCGGATCCCTACGTCCAGGCCCCCGACTTCACCCAAAATCTCAACCGCTATTCCTATGCCCTTAATAATCCGTTGAAGTATTCGGATGAGACAGGCGAATTCGTTTTTTCTCTATTTCTTGGACCTATAGGCGCTATTATTGATGCCGCATGTTGGGGCGCTCTTATAGGAGGAGCGGGATATACGGCAAGTATAGCATTTAGCAAAGGAGGGTTTGATAACTGGGACTGGAAACAATTTGGAAAAGCTGCGGCCGTAGGAGCTGTTTCTGGAGTGGTAACATTTGGTATTGGCCAGATGTGTGGAGCAATAGGAAGTATGGGAATCGAGGGAGAACTTGCCAGGGCGTATCTCCATGGTTATTCAAACGGGCTCATATCGTATCATTCGGGTGGGGATTTCCTCCAAGGATTTGCGGCAGGGGCTCTTGGCTCGGTCGCTGGCTCTGCATTTATGATGTATGGCGGATCTCTTGCTGCTTCTCCTATTGGGACATATGCTTTTTCTGGATTGGCGGGAGGGACAGGTGCTGCTTTAACAGGCGGAAACTTTTGGAAAGGGGCGGCAACCGGGGTAATGAGTGCAGGTCTTAATCATTTATCACAACTAGCACAAAGACCTTCTTTTGAGGATCTTTTATTACACTATCCTTTAGATGAGAATGGAAACGAGTTGGCGTCAGATAAAGTGTACGAATATATTGGTGGAAATGTTCTTAAAGCACACGAAAACAATCCACGCGACTTTCGCAATGCCTGTGCGTTACGTGTTTCGACAGCATTAAATGGCAGCGGAGTCGACCTGCCAAACATCCCTCTGAAAACTTTACGAGGAGCAAATGGGAAGTACTATTTTTATAGGGTTGAAGATTTAAATAATTGGTTGCGGCAGAACTATAATCAGCCGGATATTACGACAAGAAACTTTTCGTCACTGCAGGGGAATCAAGGTATATATATTATGAGGGCTAGCTACCCAAACGAATTTGGAGCTTGGGGACATGCAACCTTGTATGATATGAATAAAACAATTGGACACAGTTTTTATGGTGCGAAAACGTATGAAATGTATTTGTGGAAATTCTAGAAAGTCATGAGATATTTACGTAGAATAATTTTGTTGATAGTCTTGATTCAAATATCAACAAGTTGCTGCCCCGCTTGGCAGGTTCATTTTTTTTCCAAAGATTATGGGATTAATGGGCGAAGAAACTGTTTGAAGTCTGGGAGGGAATTGTTAAAGCAAATCTTCCTATATAAATGTATGAAATACATATGCGGTGGCGATGTTCCTTGGCCTGATGTATCAATGGGTGTGTATATTGACATAATCCCTTATAGTGTCGAAGTGCTACAACTAATTGATGAATATGCAAAATCATTTGTTGATAAGATTGAACCAGTGATGATTGAGGACTATAACGGAGAAAAGGCTCTGTTTCTAAATTGTATGAGTGCGTATAACGGGAAAGAGCTGGATGATTTTATCCGCACACTTGATAGCTATCTTGTTTATAACCCGTAGCACATGGCGAAACGGCGCACATGTCGCCTCCCCTAATCTTCGTGCAGTTTAATAGTTCACTTTAAACTAACTTTGCAACATGAAGAAGAGCAGATTTACAGAGAATGAGATTGTGCGGGCGCTGCATTGTCTGGAGGAAACTTTTGGGAAGGTGCGGCAATTGGTGTAATGACGGCTGGATTAAACCATCTCCAGAATAGGACAGATGAATTACTCTTTTGCGCGAATGCAACGCCGGATGGAAAAGGATTCATGCAAACAGGTATTGATTTCTACGATTCCGGAGACGGATTAAAGTACTCTTTGGGCAGAGCAACATTAAAGTATAGACTGGAGCATACTCGTATAGACTACGCTGGTTTCAAAGATGAATACAATTTCAATCCCCTCCCGTGGGGTACCCGGCCATATCATGCAGAGGTCTTGACTAGAATATACAGTCGTTTAGCGAGGGGGACTGACTACATGATATACTATAATAAAGCTATATTCTAAATCTGCATCATATGGATAATAGAAAGTTCAAAGCGTATTTTTTCTTTGCAGTTTTCCTCTACATAGCATTGGTATGTTTACATGCGTGCAAATCAAGTCACTCAATCCATAGAATAAACTCTATCGCGTTTTCTGCTTTTGGCGTTGATGTCTCTCGGTTTCCGTATAAGGTTATGGAATTTCACGACAAATGGTATTTAAATGGAGAAGGGGCGATGTACGCGGAAATGGATATCAGCATGATATCATCTTCCGATGTAGAGGTCCTTGTGCGGCAAATAATGAACAATGGGGCAAAGTGTCTACCAATAATGAATGAGGATTCTATGCCAGTTTTTGGTTACGGAATGAGTGAGTATATCATGAAAGACCAAGAAAGATATTATTTGCTAAGACAAGAGGAGATGGATGTTTTTTTGTTTATATACGATACGATAAACAAAATCATCTGCATCTATGTATGTGTTAGTTGAATGGTCTTAGAAAATGACGTATATTTGCAGGCCCGAAGGAGTTTCTCGCATGAAGAATATCAGGAATTTCTGCATTATCGCCCATATCGACCATGGTAAGAGTACCTTGGCCGACAGGCTGCTGGAACTAACCAGTACGCTGTCGGAGCGGGATATGGAGAATCAGGTCCTGGACGACATGGACCTGGAGAAGGAGAAGGGTATTACGATCAAGAGCCATGCGATCCAGATGGATTACAATTATCACGGCGAGCGTTACAAGCTGAACCTGATCGATACTCCGGGGCACGTGGACTTCTCATACGAGGTTTCCAGGTCAATAGCTTCGTGCGAGGGTGCGCTGCTGGTGGTGGATGCCAGCCAGGGTGTGCAGGCTCAGACGATTTCGAACCTCTACCTGGCCATTGACCACGGTCTGGAGATTATCCCGATATTGAACAAAATCGACATGGACTCCGCCCAGCCGGAAGTGGTCGCTGACCAGATCTGCGACCTGATCGGCTGCGATCCGGACGATATCTACCGCATCTCGGCGAAGACCGGCGAAGGCGTTGCCCCGATACTCGATGCTATTGTCGAAAAGATCCCTGCCCCGCAGGGAGATCCCGACGCTCCGCTGCAAGCATTGATCTTCGACTCCGTGTTCAATTCCTTCCGCGGCGTAATTGCCTATTTCAAGGTCAAGAACGGCAGTATCCGGAAGGGCGACGAGGTGAAATTCTTCAACACCGGGATGGAGTACGACACCGAGGAGGTGGGTGTGCTGAAGATGAAACTCCAGCCTACCGGGGAGGTCGGCTGCGGTGATGTGGGCTATATCATTACCGGTATCAAGAGCGCGGTGGAGGTGAAGGTCGGCGATACCATCACGCACGCCAGGCGCGCTTGCAGCGAGGCTATTGCCGGATTCGAGGAGGTCAAGCCGATGGTCTTCGCGGGCATGTACCCGGTGCAGGCGGATAAGTTCGAGGAATTGCGCTCGACGCTGGAAAAGTTCCAATTGAACGATGCCTCATTCGTTTACGAACCTGAGTCGTCGCTCGCCCTGGGCTCCGGTTTCCGCTGCGGCTTCCTGGACCTGTTGCACTTGGAAATCGTTCAGGAGAGGCTGTTCCGCGAGTTCGACATGGACGTAATTACGACCGTGCCGAACGTTTCTTACAAGGTTTACACCACGCAAGGCGAGGTCCTGGACGTGCACAACCCCTCCGGACTGCCCGCACCTACATTGATCGACCATATCGAAGAACCCAATATCCGCGCACAGATTATCTCCAAGTCGGAGTTTTTCGGCCCGATAATGAAGCTCTGCTTGGATAAGCGAGGCATTCTGGTCAGCCAGCATTACATCACCGCCGACCGCGTGGAATTGAACTACGACATGCCGCTTTCGGAGATAGTTTTCGATTTCTACGATAAGCTCAAGTCTATTTCGAAGGGCTATGCTTCGTTCGACTATCACCTGACCGGATTCCGGCCTGCACGGCTGGTGAAACTGGACATTTTGCTGAACGGGGAACCGGCCGATGCGCTTTCGACATTGATCCACGAGGACAATGCCTATACTTTCGGACGCAAGATGTGCGAGAAACTTAAGGATCTGATTCCGCGCCAGCAGTTCGACATTCCCATCCAGGCCGCCATCGGCGCGAAAATCATCGCCCGCGAGACCGTCAAGCAGGTCCGTAAAGACGTGACTGCCAAGTGCTACGGCGGTGATATAAGCCGTAAGAAAAAACTCCTCGAAAAACAAAAAGAAGGTAAAAAGAAAATGCGCTCACTCGGCTCGGTTCAGGTTCCGCAGGAAGCTTTTATGGCTGTTCTGAAGCTTGACAGCGATGATTAACGG
>JAFSTI010000079.1 GCA_017450585.1 Bacteroidales bacterium | reverse complement strand
ATTGGCATAGTGACCAACCGCGACCTGCGCTTCCAGGATAATCCCAAGACCCCGATCGCGGCGGTTATGACCTCCGAGAACCTGATCACCGCCCCGAAGGGCTGCTCCCTGAGCCACGCTACCGAAATCCTGCGCGGCACGAAGGTGGAGAAACTGCCGGTCGTGGACGAGAACGGCAAACTGGTCGGCCTGATCACCTTCAAGGACCTCATGAAGATTAAGGACAATCCCATTGCCTCCAAAGATTCCAAGGGCCGTCTGCTCGCAGGCGCGGCCGTAGGTGTGCGCGCTGACACGATCGAGCGCATTGAAGCCCTGAAGGAAGCAGGAGTGGATGTCATTGTCATAGACACCGCACACGGACATTCCGAAGGCGTGCTCCGTACGATCAAGGAGATCTGCGCTCACTTTGACGACCTGCAGATCGTGGCAGGCAATGTGGCGACGGCCGAGGGCGCCAAAGCGCTTGCGGACGCCGGAGTGGACGCCGTGAAGGTCGGTATCGGCCCCGGTTCCATCTGCACGACGCGTGTCGTGGCCGGTGTGGGCGTACCTCAATTGACAGCTATAATGCTTGCATCCCACGCCCTGAAGGGGACGGGCGTTCCGGTCATCGGAGACGGCGGCATCCGCTACTCCGGTGATATTGCCAAGGCCCTCGCTGCCGGCGCTGATTCCGTGATGATCGGCTCGCTGCTGGCAGGAACGGAGGAGTCTCCGGGCGAGACTATTATCCTCAACGGACGTAAGTATAAGTCCTATCGCGGCATGGGTTCGCTCGAGGCTATGCAGCAGGGCTCCAAGGACCGCTATTTCCAGGATGCCGAGGACGACGTGAAGAAGCTCGTTCCGGAAGGAATCGTGGCTCAGGTGCCGTTCAAGGGCTCAGTTTCCGAGGTTATCTACCAGCTGCTCGGCGGTGTCCGGGCCGGAATGGGTTATGTGGGCGCGAAGAATCTGGCCGCGTTGCGCGAGGCTCAGTTCGTGCGCATTACCAACGCCGGTTTCCTGGAGAGCCACCCGCATGATGTGACTATCACCAAGGAGGCTCCGAACTACTCCAGATGAGGCGCACGCTGTCGATATTGACCTTGCTTCTGGCGGTCTGCTCCTGCGACTTTATCAATGGCATCATCCATGATGACGAGGTGGTCGCGAGGGTCGGTTCGCGCAGGCTCTACCGTTCGCAGGTGGAGGCGCTCATCCCGCCGGGCACAGCGTCAGCCGACAGCGCCAATATTGCCCTCCAATACATCCATAACTGGTCGATGGACCTGCTGTACTCCGACATCGCGGCGCAGCAGCTGACCAAGTCCGAACTGGATGTCAGTGAGGAGCTGGAGGACTATCGCAATTCGCTGCTGAAGTTCCGCTATGAGCAGCGCTATATCAATGAGCGGCTCGATACGGCGGTCACGCGTGAACAGATCCAGGAGTACTACGACTCTCACAAGGACCTTTTCATGCTGGACGTTCCTATTGTCAAAGCCCGTTTCCTGGACATTATGCAGGAGTCGCCGAACCTTGAGATCCTGCGCGTCAAGATGGCCGGACTTGGGGAAGGTGACCTGGCTGAGGCGGACAGCATCGCTTATCTGTCGGCCCTTCGCTACGAGGATAAGTCCGATGTGTGGATGGACATGCCGTCGTTTGCGCGTTACTTCGGTACGGATTACGGCACGCTGCTCGCGAATCTGGACAAGGACGGGTACATTGACATCCGTGACGAGAGGGGAGATGCGAAGATCGCGTATGTGTGCGAGCTTATACGGCCCGGACGCCTGGCACCGGAGGATTATTGCGTCCCCAGAATCCGCGATATCATCATCAGCAACCGCAAACGCGAACTGCTGCTCGCTTTGGAACGGGACTTGCTATCAGACGCGCTGGAAAAAAAGACGCTGATTATTTATTAGACGATGAAACTTACCAGAATCATATCTGCGGCGGCGCTGCTGCTCGTTTCGCTTCCGGGCGCGGCGCAGAAATACCCCGGGGGCGTGATCGACAAGACCATTGCCGTCATCGGCGGGGAGATGATTACCATTTCCAACCTCGAGCAGGAGGTGCAGACAGCGCGGGCGCAGGGCGCTTCTTCGGACCGAAACTTCCGCTGTGAATTGCTGGAGAACATGATGACCTCCAAACTGTTCCTGATGCAGGCGCGTCTGGACTCGCTTACTGTCAATTCAGATATGGTGGAGGGCGAGCTGTCGAACCGTATCGACCAGATCCGTACCGCGCTGGGCGGCGATGATGCCGTGGAGGAGTATTTCGGCAAGAGTGTGTACAAACTCCGCCAGGAGTGGAGGCAGCAGTTTCAGGACCAGAGCCTCACCCAGCAGGAGCAGCAAAAGATCGTCGAATCCGTGATGGAGGCCACTCCTTTCGAGGTGAAGCAATATTTGGATAGTGTCAATGTGGACGAGCTTCCGGTCGTGCCGATGAAGTACCGGCTCAGCCAGCTGTGCATCTACCCGGACCGTGAGGCCGCAAAACTGGCCGTGAAGGAAAGGCTGCTGTCCCTGCGCGAGCGTATCAATAACGGCGAGAAGTTTTCCACCCTGGCCCGTCTGTATTCGGAGGACCCGGGCAGCGCGCGTAAGGGCGGTGAGCTCGGAATGGCGTCCAAATCCATCTTCTGGCCTGCTTTTTCTGACGCGGCAATGTCTCTGCGTCCCGGCACGATCTCCCAGATCGTGGAGACGCCGGACGGATTCCATATCATTGAGGTTATCGAGAAGCGGGGCGATATGTTCAATGCCAGGCACATCTTGATCAAGCCGCAGTACACGAGCGAGGATCAGGAGAAGGCCTTCAAGACCCTGGACAGTCTGAAGAACGAGATCGCCCATCATGCCATCACTTTCGAGCTGGCCGTGCAGTTCTATTCGCAGGATCCGGCCACCCGTACGAACAATGGGCAGATGTCCGACCCGCACACCGGATCGTCATACTTCGAGATTGACCAGCTGAAGCCGGAGGATTATGCCGCCATCAAGGACCTGAAGGAAGGCGAAATCTCCATGCCCATCGTTTCTAAGGACAATGAGGGCCGCGACGGTAATCTGGTGTATAAGATTATCCGCGTAGACAAGATTCTGCCCGCCCACCCGGCTTCCTTTGACAGCGATTTCAATGAACTCGGCGAGCGCGTGCAGGGCGAGAAGCGGATGAAACTGATCAATGACTTCATCGACCGCAAGATCGAAAGCACGTATATCGTCATCGACCCGATGTTCTCGGATTGCAACTTCGAACGTCCGGGCTGGGCTTCCAAATTCAGGAAATAAATGACCCTTGCGAGCAGGTTCATACTTGCCGCGATAGCGATTGTCGCCGCCTCACAGACCCTCTCTGCGCAGCAGGGCGGCGGCCAGGAGGATGCCGACAGCCTGGTGCGTCTGATCAGCGCGCAGTCGGCTGAGTTGATGGAGATCGATACGCACAAGTACCGGAAAGTGACCGGCCCTGCCCGCTTCTTGCATAACAACGCCTACCTGATTTGCGACACGGCCCTCTGGAACGTGGATGAGCATATCATTCATGCCTGGGGCAATGTGATGCTCCTTCAGGAGGAGACCGTCCTTACCAGTGACAAGCTGGACTATCTCGTGGATGAGGATCTCGCGCAGTTCCGCGGGACCCTGGTCGAACTGACGGATGCGGATCACAACACCCTGCGCACCCGTTTCCTGGATTACAATACCAAGGACAGCGTCGGTGTCTTTTCGAACGGCGCGTCGATGCGCGACAAGGACGGACAGATCATCGAGAGTCTGGACGGTACTTACGATACGAAGATCAATACCTTTACGTTCGAGCGTGAGGTGGGTATGTTTACGGACTCGGTGTTCGTGAAGACTCCGTCTCTGGTGTATGAGTCCGATCCGCAGAAAGCGACTTTCCTGGATGGGGTGCATGCCTGGCAGGATGACAAGATGCTTTCCGCCCGGGAGGGTTACTACGACCGCGGCGCTGAGCGTTTTACTTTCTATCGGGATGTGCATGTCATGTCCGAGAAGCAGGAGGGTTGGGCTGATACAGTGTATGTGCAGCAGGCTATCGGAGATGTGAAGATGCTCTCGGACGCTCAGGTCTTCGATGCCTCGCGTTCCGTCTGGGCCGTGGGAGATTATATCCATTATATGGATTCGGTTTCGACCGTGGTGATTGAGCGCAATGCCGCCGTGGTCGCCGCGACCAAGGAAGGTGACACGCCGGATACCCTGTATCTGGGTGGCGACAGGCTGATGTATTGGACCGTCCCTCTGTGCTCTCTGGGCGATGATGCCACCAAGGCTTCGCAGCAGAGGCTTTCGGATATGAATGTCGATCCGGTGACTGAATACCGGATGAAGGCGGCCAAGGCCGCCGCCGAAGCCGCAGCCTCTGCGGCGGGCGAACTGGGTTTCCCCGGCAAAGGCTCCGCCGACGGCCGGGGCGGCATCGGTGCTGACGGTCGTGGTGCGGCTTTAGACGGCCGTGGCGGCGAAGGCGGTCCGGGCGATATGGCTGGTGTTGACGGGCGAGCTGGCTCTGGCGGTCCTGGCGACGGCTCGGCTGCGGCCGGGAGCTCCGGTGCCTCCGCTCGGAAGCACGTCACCCTCCAGGGCCTCATGAGGCAATTCCGCGAATGGCGCGAAGCCCGGCGCGTGAAGCGCGCCGAGCGCCGCGCCTCCCGCGCCGCCGCCCGCTCCGGCTCTGACTCCCTGGCTGGCCCTGATTCCCTGGCTCTGCGCGACTCCCTGGCTTTGGCTGATTTGCTGGCCGTTTCTGACTCTCTGGCCTTGGCCGACTCCCTGGCTCTAGCTGATTCTCTGGCCATGCGCGATGGCATTGCCCTACGCGACTCGCTGACTTCGCGTGACGGCATTGCCCTACGCGACAGCCTCGACAGCCTCGACGGCCGTGGTGCGCCCGTGCGCCCGGATTCGTCTGACCTGCCCGGGCTTGACGGTTTGCCTGGCCCGGACTCGTCTGACTTGCCTGGCCCTGACGGTCTGCCTGGCCCGGCCGTCGATTCACTCGCGGTCAGCGACACACTGGCGGTCAGCGACTCCATTGCCATTGCCAAAGATTCCACAAAAATCGGCTTTGTCCGTGCGGTCGGCTCCGTGAGGGTGTTCCGCACGACGATGCAGGCT
>JAFSTI010000078.1 GCA_017450585.1 Bacteroidales bacterium | reverse complement strand
GGTGCCGTCCTTCAGCGTAAGCACGACCGTGCTCACTGCCGGTCCCAAGGCTACCGAAGCCGGCTTCCGTATCGAGGCCTCCGACGAAGTGGAGTGGACGGCGTCGTCTTCCAGTTCCGACTTTACCCTCAGCAAGACGGCAGGCGCCGGACCGGCCGACATAAAGATCTCTTTCGAGGCCAACCCGAGCACTGAGTCCCGCTCGGCCAGGGTTACCGTCTCAACTGCGAACGAGTCGGTAGAGACTGCCAGCTGGACTGTCACCATCACCCAGGGACCTGCCTCCGAAGGAGACATTGACGACGGCACCCCCGGATACGACGATCACCTGATCGCCAGACGTAAATTCAAGAGAGTATGAGAATGATGAAATATATCACCATCGCCCTGGCGGCGCTGACACTGACGTCCTGCCTGAGCGTAACGAAAGAGGTTAAGGTTAAGCCGGGCGACGCCGTAACGGTGAATTTCCGTGCCGGCACCGATGCCACGAAGACCGCTTTTATCGACCAGACATCAGCCGGTTACTATCCGGTTCGCTGGACCGACACCGACAACGTGGCGGTCTCGCTGAACGTCGACGGCTGGCAGACGCTTGCCGCGGTTCCGTCGGACAGCAGGGCCACCGCCACCTTCAGCGGCGAATTCGTGGCGGCGGAGAGCTACCGTTTCTATGCAGTGAGTCCCGCAGCCGCAGTGAAGGACATGAACGACGCCAAGCGCGCGTGGCTTCTGAACATCCCGTGGACCCAGACCCCCGTGTCCGGTTCCGCCGACCCGAGGGCCATCATCATCGGAGCGAGCACCAACGAGACGGCTTCTCTGCCCAATCCTGTCACCTTCCTCTTCGGACATCTCACGGCCTACATGCGCCTCACGCTTACCGGACTCACCGACGCCTACGGTGCGGTGTCGTCCATTGATATCGTGTCGGGCAGGGCATTTGCCGGAGACTGGTACTACAGTCTGGACGACGGCTCTTTCTCGCCGCGCGACGCGTCGCGTTCGATGCATGTGGTCACATCTTCCGTCGAGGATATCTGGATCGCCTGCGCTCCCGTGGATATGTCGGGCCAGGATCTCACTGTAACGGTCAATTGCGCTACCGGCAGCGTGCGCCGCACCGTGACCTTCCCCTCCGGAAGGCGCTACACCTCCGGAATGGTGTCTACCGTTACCATCGACATGAGCACCGCCACTTCGGTCGAGGTTGAGGCATCCACGGCGGCGTTTCTGGATAATACCGTTCCCGGGTTCTATCCTGCCAGCGGTACCGCGGTGGCTTACGAGGCCGGCGCAAACCAGCTTTGCAGGGAATATGTCGACGGCAAGGTGGCGTTCTCCATCGTCTCCCCGGCCACTTCGGCAATTATTTCCATTTCCGAAATTCCGGCCGACGCTGCGATGGGCAGCGGTTTCGCCATCACCTACACTTCGGTCTCCGATCTGGGGATAGCGTCCAAGTCGTACAATGTGACAGTAGTCAAGGAAGACGGCGCCATGCTCTGGCTGCTGGGTTCCGCAGGGGACAGGTTCATCGTTAAAAAGTAAGCGCTTATGAAGAAGATATTATTGTTGGCAGCGTTCTGCTTTGCGTCTTTCGCGGCTTTCGCAATTCCGGCAAAGCCGGGTTGGGTTAAATATACTCAGCCGGACGGCAGCGTGATAGAGGTGCGTATGGTGGGCGACGAGTTCGGTCATGCGATAATGGACCGTTCGGGCCAGGTGCTCCGCAGGGATTCCAAAGGATATCTGAGGCCCAGCACGGAAGACGTCTCCGCGATAATGCATAAGGCAGCGGCAAATCGTGCCGAGGCGAATGCCCGTCGCATGCGTTCAGTCCGCGCCTCCCAGAGGATTGCCGGCTCGCCGAAGATTCCGGTACTTCTGGTTGAATTCGCAGATCAGAAGTTCAAAGATTCCAAGATCCTGGATAAGACATATGACGGTACGCCCCAGCAGGCATTCTCCAATCTGCTTCATCAGAGCGGTTATTCCTATAACGGAGCAACCGGCTGCGTGCTGGATTTCTATACCGACAACTCCAATGGACAGTACACTCCGGTGTTCGACGTGCTGCCCGTCGTGACGCTTGCTTCCAACATGGCAACCTACGGCGCCAATGACTCGTCCGATAACGATACGGCTCCGGAACTGGCTGTGTACGAAGCGGTGAAGTCCCTGGATTCTACGGTGGACTTCAGTGTCTACGATAACGACGGCGACAGATGTGTAGACATGATACTCATGTACTACGCTGGTTTGAATGAGGCAGAATACGGCGATGAAAACACCATATGGCCTCATCAGTGGAGCCTTCAGGAGTCGAAACTCAAGGACGGGAACACGGATATAGCATCGAAGAGATTCGACAATGTGAAGCTTGGCAACTATTTCTGCACCTCGGAACTCTCCACCACCAGGTATGGCGGAAATGAGTACTCGGGTTATTATGCATCGAAGGGCGTGCTCTGCGGAATAGGCACCACCTGTCATGAGTTCGCGCACTCGCTGGGTCTTCCGGACTTCTACGATACCGACTACGAAGACAACGGCTCCGCCGGTGGCACTTACGAATACGATACCATGTGCAGCGGCCCGTACAACAACAACGGCAACACCCCGCCCTTCTTCGGAGCCGAAGAGCTTATCATGCTTGGGTGGCTGGATTCACTTACGGACCTTCCGGTTGTGGGGAGCGTAACTATCCCGGCTCTTTCCAAGACCGACAAGGTTGCCTACAAGGGCAAGTCTTCCACTACGGGCGAATACTTCGTGTTCGAGTGCCGCGGCTCCTCTTCCTGGGACAAATATATCCCGGAAGGCCCCGGTTTGCTGGTGTATCATGTGGACAAGAGCAGTCAGCACAAGTTGACCTACAAGAATTACTACAACAAGCAGGTGACTTATACGGCCTACGAACTGTGGAGCGATTGGGAATCGACAAATGCCATCAACGTCGTTGGCTCGCATCCCTGCTACTACATCATTCCCGCAGGCTGCCAGAACTACAATGCTGACAATGCCGATACCGGCGGTTACAGCGGCAAGCCATCGGAAACCACCGGTCTCCACTATTCCGGTACGGATTTCACATTTGGAACTTCTTCCAAATACTCCGAGTACACTCCGGTGGACTGGAATAAGACGACTCTGGATTATACCCTGAAGAACATCAGCTACACTTCCGGTTCTGTGAGCTTTGCGATTGGATTCGACATCTGCTTCATAGTGGCTCCCGCCATGCCGTCGATCGGATCCACCTGGACCCCCGAGCTCCAAAACGCTCCGGCCGGCTCCAAGGTTGATTGGTATCTGGACGACGTGAAGATGAGTGGATCCTCCTTCAAACTCACTGGTGGAAAACACCTCGCCGAAGCCCGCGTAACTGCCGGCAGTAAAACCATCCGCGTGGAGCTGGAGTTTGAAGTGAAGTAGAAAGGTTAGCAGTCCCAAACAAAAAAAAGAGGGTGACCAAAAAGTCAAAGTTGACTTAAGTCACTCTCTTTTTTATGTTTAGATATTAGGGTGTTAAGTTAATGGATTGTTTTTGTGAGTTGAAAATGCCTCTTCGAGGCCAGCTCCGAGGAGCATGAAACCAATGCTGTTTTTGACCATAAAATTTGTGTTAAATTATTGAATATTAATTGATTAACTATTGC
>JAFSTI010000077.1 GCA_017450585.1 Bacteroidales bacterium | reverse complement strand
GAATTCAAGGAGTACCAGAAACAGGTCGCCGCAAACGCGAAAGCCATGTGCCAGGCCTTTATCGACAAGGGCTACAAGATCGTCTCCGGCGGCACTGACAACCACCTGATGCTGATCGACCTGCGCACGAAGTACCCGGACTTGACCGGCCGCGTGGCGGAGACCGAGCTAGGACGCGCCGACATTACTGTCAATAAGAACATGGTGCCTTTCGACAGCCGCAGCCCGTTCCAGACATCCGGACTGCGTATCGGTACGCCCGCCATCACCTCCCGCGGACTCGTGGAGAAAGACGTCGTGGAGATTGTCAATCTCATCGATGCCGTCCTCGCCAGCGCTGCCGCCTCACCCGAGCACATCGCCGGCGATGAAGCCATCGCCGACATCACCGCCCGCGTCCACCGCATGACCGCCGGCCTGCCGCTTCAGCGCTAGCCTCCCAGGCTGCGAAGCGAGCGCAGACTAGTCCTCCCTACAGGCTGTCACCCTCGCGGATGGCAGACTGGGCGGCGGCGAGACGTGCGATAGGCACGCGGAAAGGAGAGCAGGATACGTAATCCAGACCGATCTTGTTGAAGAACTCGATAGAATCGGGATCACCGCCGTGCTCACCGCAGATACCGCACTTCAGGTCAGGCCTCTTGGAACGGCCGCCCTGGATACCGTACTGGACCAGTTTGCCTACACCCTTGGTATCGATGGTCTGGAACGGATCTGCATCCAGGATCTTATTGCCAAGATACTCACCCATGAAGGTACCCACGTCGTCGCGGGAGAATCCGAAGGTCATCTGGGTAAGGTCGTTGGTACCGAAGGAGAAGAACTCGGCGGTACGGGCCATACGGTCAGCGGTCAGGGCTGCGCGAGGGATTTCGATCATGGTACCGAAGTGATAGACGATGCTCTGGGCATACTTGCCTTCAACCTCAGACTTGATGCGATCGCAGATAGCCTTCTGGAAGCTGAGCTCACGGGCGGAAACGGTCACGGGGATCATGATCTCCGGCATGGGGTTCATGCCCTCGGCCTGCAGCTCCGCGGTAGCGGTGAAGATGGCCCTGTACTGAGTCTCGGCGATCAGAGGATAAGTCACGTGCAGACGGACTCCGCGGTGACCCATCATCGGGTTCACCTCGTGCAGGTTCTCGCCGCGGCGCTCAATCTCGGACACGGAAATACCAAGCTCATTGGCAATCTCCTGCTCCTTATCGGTGCTCTTCGGCACGAACTCGTGCAGAGGGGGATCCAGCAGACGGAACACTACCGGTTTGCCGTCCATGATCTTAAGGGTGCTCTTCACGGAAGCCTTGATGAACGGCTCCAGTTCGGCAAGTGCGGACTTGCGCTCTTCCTCGGTATCGCAGAGAATCATCTTGCGAAGCTTTGCGAGCGGAGTCTCGGAATTCTTTCCATAGAACATGTGCTCGATGCGGAACAGGCCGATACCTTCGGCGCCGAACTGCAGGGCGCGCTGTGCATCCTCGGGAGTATCGGCGTTGGTACGGATACCGAGCCTGCGATACTTGTCCACGATGCTCATGAAGCGGATGAACAGAGGGTTCTCGGAAGCGTCCATGGTCTCGATGCCGGTTCCATAAACCAGACCCTTCGAGCCATTGAGGCTGATCACATCACCCTCACCGTATACCTTATCTCCGAAACGGACCTTGCGGCCTTCGAAGTCAATCTTCATGCTCTCGCAACCCACGATGCAGCACTTACCCCATCCGCGGGCCACCAGGGCGGCGTGGGAAGTCATACCTCCGCGCATGGTAAGGATACCTGCGGAAGCACGCATACCCTGAATATCTTCGGGAGAAGTCTCCTCACGGATCAGGATGGTCTTGACACCCTTAGCCTGGGCGGCCATAGCATCCTCGGAGGTAAAGACGATCTTACCGACAGCTCCACCCGGTGAAGCAGGCAGTCCGCGCGCAATCACGGTAGCCTTCTTCTCGGAAGCGGGGTCGAGGATGGGGTGAAGGATCTCATCCAGCTGGGCGGGAGAAACCCTCATGACGGCGGTCTTCTCGTCGATCATACCCTCGTCGACCATATCCATTGCCATCTGAAGAGCGGCCAGACCGGTCCTCTTGCCGATACGGCACTGCAGCATGTACAGGTGACCATCCTGGATGGTGAACTCGATATCCTGCATATCGTGGAAGTGCTCCTCGAGCAGGGTACGGATGCCGTCCAGTTCCTTGTAAACCACAGGCATAGCGGTCTCAAGAGAGGCCAGATTGCGGTTATGATCGTTCTTGGTAGCCTCGTTCAGGGGGTTCGGGGTGCGGATACCCGCGACCACATCCTCGCCCTGGGCGTTGATCAGCCACTCGCCATAGAACTTATTGTCACCGGTGGCAGGGTTACGGGAGAAAGCGACTCCGGTAGCGGAGGTATCACCCATATTGCCAAAGACCATAGACTGTACGTTTACGGCCGGTCCCCAATCATCGGGAATTTTCTCGATCTGGCGGTATGCGATAGCCCTCTTTCCGTTCCAGGACTTGAACACGCCTCCGATGGAGCCCCAAAGCTGGGCTTCGGCGGTGTCGGGGAAGTCAACTCCGAGGACTTCCTTCACCTTGACCTTGAACTTCTCGCAGAGGTCTTTGAGCTCCTCGGCGGTGATATCGGTGTCGGACTTGTAGCCCTTCGCCTCTTTCAGGTCGTTCATCATGCGGTCCAACTGCTGGCGGATACCCTGTCCGTCGGCGGGCTCGATTCCCTCGGCCTTCTCCATGACGACGTCGGAGTACATCATGATAAGACGCCTGTATGCATCATAAACGAAACGGGGATTACCGGTCTTCTCAATCATTCCCGGCAGGGTCGCGGAGCACAGTCCGATGTTCAGGATGGTGTCCATCATACCCGGCATGGAACTGCGGGCGCCGGAACGGCAGCTCACGAGGAGGGGATCCTTCGTGTCACCGAATTTTTTGCCCATTATCTTCTCGGTGGCCTCGAGGGCGGCGGCCACGTCTTTCTTCAATTCATCGGTATAGCCGCCTCCGAGCTCATAATACTCGGCGCAGCATTCGGTCGTGATAGTAAATCCGGCAGGTACCGGGAGGCCGAGTTTGCTCATTTCGGCCAGGTTGGCTCCCTTTCCACCCAGGAGCTCTCTCATGGAACCATCGCCCTCGGCGGTCTTTCCACCGAAGCGATATACCCTTTTCTTAGATTCAAACATATTATTTTTTGCTATTAGTTATATCCAAAACAAACGCAGCCGCGAATTTACGAAAAATCCGCGAATCATCAAAGTATCAATCCTCCCCTTCTGAGCCCTGACTGAGCAACAGCGAATCGAGTATGCTCTGGATGCCTGTGCGGCTGAAATTCTCCACCCTCAGGCCACCTCCCGGAATCGGATGTCCCACAGGGAAGTAGGCCACGTCCTGGAGCAGCATTTCGGCATCGAAATAGTCATAGTCAATATCGCGAATCTGCAGCAGCACGCCCGGCACTTCGGCAAACAGTACGCGCTCTTCCCTGCTCTCGCCGTAGGTCTTCATGATATCGGCAATATTGACCCCGGCCCCGCAGTCCTGGCACATGTGGCGCAGGGCGGTGAGCATGCCGCCTTCCCGGACGGTCGCGCCGGCTATCACCACACCGTCTTCCACCATCTCCCGCACGACCTCGAAGCAATCCGTGAAATAGTCCGCATCCCCGACATCGGGCGCGGCCGCACCGGACAGGCCGTACGCCTGCGAGAGCAACGATCCGCTCAGGCGGAAGGCGCAGGTGTCAAACGGAATGAACACAATCCAGCTCTGCGGGTCGGGTAGCAGCGATGCAGCGACATGCCTGCTTCCCAGCAGCACCGGGTGCCTGCTATGGTCCGGCATCCTGACGAGCAGGTCCTCATCATCCTCGTCGCGCCGCAGCAGACGCACCTGCACGTCCAGCGAACACTCCTGAGCGCAGGTAAATTTCACATTGTTTATGGCAATACCCAGCGCATCGGCGAAGGTCGCCGCTTCCTGCGCAGACGCATAGAACGCGGCCAAATTGCCAATAACCTCCTGATCCCACTGCCAATCCAGCCCGATCGCCAGGTCTCCGATACGGAAGTGCCCGGTCCGGAAAATCGTCTCGATCAGTTCCACACCAATGGCGACCGCCGTGTACGGGCCGGAGTATGTGACCGGGAAGCGCTTGAGCTGTTCGCACAGCACGGCGTCCAGGCTTTCCTGGATGTCCGGGTGGGGTGGCAATTGCCCCGTGGGAGAAGCATCCACCGTTTCGTCCACAATCGGCTCCCACTCCCTGTCGGAGGCAGGCAAGCCCAGCATCTGTGCGGGAGTCAGATCCTCGCGCAGACCGTCGATGACGTATTCCGAGTATAGGGGCGAAACTTTTGGAGTCATATCCTAAAGCATTGTCAAACAAACAAAGTTATGTAAAAATGTGAATAAATCGTATCTTTATGCGTTGAAAAGATTATGCGTAACAAAATGATAGCAGCGCTTTTGTGCCTGGCCACCGTCCTGTTCGCGGGCTGCGGGAGCCAGGGCAGAGGGGATTACCGTCCTCCCGTACCGGTTATTACGCCTACGGATCCTTCCGGAAACTCAGATGATAAGCCACAGGCTTCCGGTGTCAATATGTGGGCGATCGATATGACCGTCCTAAACGTAGGACAGAAGCATTATGCCATCTGGTCGGGCTGGGACAAATACTATGAGGCCAAAGAGGGCAATGGCCAATACATGTACATCGCCGAGATGACCCTCAGTGATAAGAAACCTTATGTGAGCCTTGGACGCAGGCATCTGCTTACCGAAGCCACATTACCTTGGGAACTGAAAGTCGGCGAGGCATTCTCTCTGGTCGAGGGACCTTGCGTGATGTACCACGGCGATGATATATTTTTACTTTATTCTACACGGGGGTCATGGACTGTCAATTACAAGATCGGAATCATGAAACTCATCGACAAGTCGAAGCCCCTGGACCCGGCGTCGTGGGAGAAAAAGTCCACCCCGTTCTTCTCCGGACTGACAACTAAAGATGCCAAGGGTTCATTCGGCGCCGGGCATTGCAGCGTCACTACATCCCCGGACGATAGCGAGTATTGGCTTAATTTCCATGCAAAGACAAGCACCGCCGGAGGATGGACTGACCGGAAAGTGTTTTTCCAGAGGATACTGTTCGATGCTCAGGGCTATCCGTACATGGAGGCACAGAACGACCCTGCCGTCCCGTTGGCCAGACCGTCCGGCGAGTATGAGATCGATCTTTTGGACGGAGTCGCCTCCCCTTCACGCACCTTCATGAACCCGGTGAGGGACGGAGCTGATCCCTGGATTGTTAAGGTCAATGGCAAGTATTATGTCTGCAAGTCTGGAGACCGCGGAGTACGCATCGCCGAATCCCGCTTTATCACCAAATTCGAGAACGGGAAACAGTTCGTGGGCGCCGCCACCACCGTTTGGCAATGTCCCGGCACGGCTGACCGCTGGAACGAGGGCAATCTGTGGGCTCCGGAACTTCATTTTATTGACGGCAAATGGTATGTGTTCTATGCCGCCGGGCACCAAAGCGAAGCTCCATACTGGCAGCATAGAAGCGGAGCACTGGTCAGTTCCTCAGGGCCGTTCGGGCCTTATGAGGAGCATGACAGCGAGCCGCTGTTTACAGGAGAATATGATGACTGATCTGAGTTGTTTCCGAATTGAAGGCAATGAGTACAACCGCAAGTGACAACGGGTACAACCGACTTCTGGAGGAGATATTCTCCCGATATCCGTCCGTGGCATCCAAGGGTTTCGCTCCTGATTCTTACAAGCCGGGACTGGACAATATGCGCGCTTTCGACCGGGCTTTGGGTTATCCGTCCTCCCGGCTGCGCTGTATCCATGTGGCGGGAACCAATGGCAAAGGGTCGGTTTCTTCGATGCTGGCTTCAGCGCTGGCGTCACAGGGGCTTTCCGTAGGACTTTATACTTCACCGCATCTGCTGGATTTCCGGGAGAGGGCCCGTATCGTGACCGACTCCGGATTCGAGTTGGTGGACCGGGGCTTTGTGTATGATTTCCTTACTTCATGGCGGGGGTTGTTCGATGAGCTTGGGCTTTCGTTTTTCGAGATTACCACCGGGCTGGCTTTCAGCTGGTTCGCAGCGCGGGAAGTAGACGTGGCGGTAATCGAGGTGGGCCTCGGGGGCCGGCTGGATAGCACCAATATTATCACTCCCGAACTTTCTGTCATCACTTCAATCGGGCTGGACCACTGCGCGCTGCTCGGCGACACCATAGAGAAAATCGCCGTCGAAAAAGCCGGCATATTCAAACCAGGCGTCCCCGCCCTGGTCTGGGGACACGACGAAATCCTGGATCCTGTCTTTTCTGAGCAGGCATCGACGAAACACTGCCCCCTCTTCTACGCAAGTGATTTTGATACAGTTTCTCCAAAAGGGTTAGACTTGAATGGTGAATACCAAATCATCAATTATCAGACGACGATCGCGGCTTTGAAACTGCTAAGCATCGAGCCCTCCCTGGAAGCCATTGCCCACACGGCGGCGAGGACCGGATTTCGCGGCCGCTGGGAAAAGCTCCACTCCAGCCCCGACGTCATCTGCGACATCGGGCACAACCCCCCTGCATTGCGCTGGAACTTCTCTCAGCTGGAACGGCTTCTTGCTGACGGGACATACGACCGCCTGATCATAGTATATGGCATCATGGCCGATAAAGACCTCGCCGGTATCATTCCCCTCATGCCCCACGACGCCGACTACATTTTCGTCACCCCTGACACCCCCCGCGCCCTTCCCGCCTCCGAAATCCTCAGCGCCTTCCGCCGTTTGCGCCCCACTATCGAAGCCAGGTCCACCACGGCCGGGAGCGTCGCCGACGCCTTGGCAAGCCTGCTTTTCGACACACAGCGGGGAGTCCCGCCCGAGGCATGCGCGATGGATTCCAAGACCCTGATCTACGTCGGCGGGAGCACTTACGTCGTCTGCGAAGCACAGAAATTCTTCGAAGAGCACTTCAAAAACGGCAGATAGATTCCACAAAATTTGGAAATCCAAAGATTATCACTACCTTTGCACTCCCCAACCGGGAGATTAGCTCAGTTGGTTTAGAGCACCTGCCTTACAAGCAGGGGGTCACTGGTTCGAATCCAGTATCTCCCACAAGCCGACTTCACGTCCGGTCTTTTGACCGGTTACCGTGCAGCCGCACGAGTCAGGTTTTGGAAATTAAAAAATTTCATTACCTTTGCAAAAAGTTGGGACCATAGCTCAGCTGGTTTAGAGCGCTTGCTTGACAGGCAAGAGGTCAGCAGTCCGAATCTGCTTGGCCCCACATCCAAAAGGCGACCGAATCCCCGGCCGCCTTTTTTTTCGCTAGCTGCGCGGAGCCTATCTTCCCATCTCTACCTTTCTGCCCCTCTGTCCATTCTCTCCCTGTATCCGCGGGTGAATATCTTTCGGTGAACGGTTTTCCTCGGCCCGGGTGCGGTTTTGGGGAGGGTGTGAAAAAAGTCAGGGGACCTTCCTCACCGAAGGTGTGTCAGATGCCGATTCGCGGGAAAGGTACCCCGGGAAAAATCACACCTTCCCCATTCCCAGGCATCCGGGTGTGCTTAATGTCTTTCCCTGAAAAAAGTTGACTCGCAAACCACACGAGTCACAATGTTTCAGTATCAAACCAAGACACAAGATCTTTACTTTGAGAAAGCGATTGATCTGTATGTGAGAGAGGGGCTCTCATACAGACAGATTGCTAAGATCCTT
>JAFSTI010000076.1 GCA_017450585.1 Bacteroidales bacterium | reverse complement strand
TTTACGGAAGAGGTTCTGCTGCTATTGTTCAAATCCGCGGAATTATCTACCTTTACACCCGAGGAACAACAAGAATACCAGAGGAATATGACCAGCGAACTTGATATTAAGAACCAAATCGCCTACGCCCGCATAACAGGTAAAGCCGAAGGCCTGAGTCCGGAGGAAGTTGCCTCCCTGTAGACTGAACGCCACCTTCCATCCACCGTGGCGCCTAATACATTGTGAGTCAAAAAAATGCTCAATATATGATAGCCTAATATCTGGCAATCATATTTATGGTAAATGCAGCAGTATCACTCACTTAGACGCCACGACCACATTTGATTTTTTTTAATTCCGTAGATTTGAAATATGTTTAAGGAATGAAACGAAATAGAAAAACTTGCTATCTTTCGGACGATAACAAATAATCACGATAATATGGGTAAAAGATTATTGTTCTTGCTTTGCGCGGTGCCGGCACTGCTGTTGTCATCCCGTGAGGCCACGGCCCAGGAAGGGCGCAGTCGTATGCTTGGCTTCCTGGATGAACTTACGGTAGGATTCGGTGGCGCACCCGCCGGATTTGTCTTTGAAGATGGCTCAAATACTGATGAGGACTATTATGGATCGTATAGCTATCTTAATACGGACCTCTCGGGGCTTTATACACCCACGGTAAAGAATAGCGTATACTCTCCGGTTCTTTTCCTGGAGACCGGAACATACCTCACATCATGGCTTCGGCTAGGCCTGCATCTAGGTTATTATCATAATCGAGGAGAATCGTTTTTGCCTATTTCGGGCGATGTAACGAGGTCTTATTCCTATAAGAACTTCTTTATTCTTCCTCAGGCCAAGTTTATCTGGTTGGACAGTAGTTTGGGGTATTACCTATATTCCGGAGTAGATGTGGGATGCAAACTTGTGAGGGGGCACGATGGGGAGGATAAAATCTCCAAGGTCGGTTTCGCCGGAGATTTAATTCCATTCGGAATATCTATTATGGGTAAGAAGGCCGTCAGTATTTCTTTTGAGTCCGTGTTTGGCTCGGAAGTAATGGGTGGCAGGTTGTCAATAAGTTACAGGTTTTAATATGAGACGTATTATTATATTTGCGGCCCTTGTGACATGTGTGTTGCTGGCCGGATGCGATAGAGACTATTACGATCCTTCCTATTATAAGGTGGAAAATACATATCATCACAGTACGCCCGGAGAGAATTATATGTCTTCACTGGTCCGTGCACTGGTCGTAGACAATCTGAGCGCGATGGAATCTGCTCAGTCATTTGATCATTATGATCTCTGGAAGTCCTCCTTCAAGACCGACAGCTACGTGCATGGCGATAAATCCCTATGGGATGCCGGAGCGGAATGGACGGTTAATTATGTGGAGGCAGTAAAGGGCGTGAAGATCAAAAAGGAAGCGGCGGACAGTACCTGGAGCATGACGCGCAGCAAGTTGTATAAAGTCAATTCATTTGATTATCCGACCGACTATACATTGATCTTGCATATGCTCCCCGGAGGAGTGTATAATCATCACAACTGGGAAGTGACGATTACCAATATAGAGCGAACCGAACGTGATGGCTATTCATGCCATAGTTGGTCCGACGGACCGGTGTCGGTGCTTGTCGCCGACTCGGATTACTGGGGGTCTTTTTCCGGGCAGATATATCTGACTGTCAAGAAGGGATCAGAGGTAATCGACAACGCTTTTCTCGCCTTCGTCGGGAACAGTGACACGTTCTACTTCCGGGACCTGCACTAGTATGCCTACGCGAGAGCCTCGTGGATCCGCTGGGCGAGAGAGGGGCCGACGAAGGTAGAGAGTTCTTCTAGGGGGGCGGCAGCGATGCGGGCGACGGAGCCGTAGCGGAGCAGGAGGCGCTGTTCGGTTTTGGGGCCGACGCCGGGGATTTCGCTGAGGGCGGAGCGGATCTGGGCCTTGCTGCGAAGCGAGCGGTGGAAGGTAATGCCGAAGCGGTGCGCTTCGTCACGGATCTGCTGTAGGACTTTGAGGGCCTGGGAATTGCGGTCCAGGAAGAGGGGATAGGGATCCCCCACGCGGATGACCTCTTCCAGACGCTTTGCGAGACCGACCACGGTCAGCCGCTCCGTCAGGCCGAGCTCCGACAGGGCCTGGTAGGCGAACTCCAATTGCCCTTTACCGCCATCAATCACCACCAGCTGCGGCAGGTCATCAGGGGCTTCGGCGAGCATGCGCGAATAACGGCGGTTCACTACCTCCTTCATGCTGGCGTAGTCATTGGCCCCGACCACGGTCTTGATTTTGAACTTCCGGTAATCCTTTTTACTGGGCTTGCCGCCCCGGAACACCACGCATGACGCGACGGGGCTGGTGCCCTGAATATTGGAATTATCAAAACACTCCATGTGCTCGGGCAGGACGTCCATCCCGAGGGCTTTGCGGAGCTCCTCCAGCACGCCGGTACGGAACTCGTCCGGATGTGAGTGCTCCCGCTGCGAAAGGGTATTGATCCGAAACTCCTTCGCATTCTTCGCGCTCAAGGACAGAAGCTCGAACTTATCCCCCTTGACCGGAACGCGGAAAGTCACGCCCGGCATCTCCAGCTCCGGCTCGAACGGTACGATGACTTCCCCGGAGAGGCTCCCGAACTTCGACGACACCTCCGCGATGAATTCGCCCAGCACGGTGGAACGCTCCTCTTCGATGGGCATCTTGAAGCCCAGGTTCAGGGACTGGATGATTGAGCCGCTGCGCACGCGAAGGAAATTGCCGAATGCTTCGTACTCGTCCATGACCAGCGAAAAGACATCCGCATCCATATCCCGGGCACCCGAGATGACGGACTTGGAGTAATGCTGTTGCAGGGCATCGGCCTTCTGCTTGTAGATCTGGGCATGCTCGAAGTCCAGATTCTCACTCGCGCGCTGCATCTTCTCGCGATAGTCCCGGATTACGGAACCCACGCCGCCCTTGAGCAGCGTTATAATCTCCTCTATCCATTCCCCGTACTCCTGCTGCGAAACCCCGCCCACGCAGCAGCCCTTGCACTTCCCGATGTGAAAGTCCAGGCAGGGGCGCACCTTGCCGCGAAGGATGGTATCAGAGTCAATGCGGATCTTGCAGGACCGTAGGTGGTAGTTCTTATAAATGAAATCCAGCAGTGTACGGGCGTGCATCACAGAGCTGTAGGGCCCGAAATAACGCGAACCGTCACGCACCATGCGACGTGTCAGGAAAACCCTCGGGAAAGGCTCGGACGTGACACATATCCAGGGATAGGTCTTCGCGTCCTTCAGCAGGATATTATACTTAGGCTTATACTGCTTGATAAGGTTGTTCTCCAGAAGTAGCGCGTCGGCTTCGCTGTCCACCACGGAGAACTGGGCGTCGGCGATCTTCGATACCAGAGCGCGGGTCTTGGTGTTCAGGCGCTCAGGTGGCACGAAATACTGCGCCACCCGCTTGTGGAGGTCCTTGGCCTTACCTACATAAATAACATTTCCCTCGGAATCATAATAACGATAGACTCCGGGGAAATGCGGGAAAAGTGATATCTTTTCTTTTACGGTCACTTGACGTACTTCGCGATCTCTTTCGCGATGCCATCGCCGCGCAGGTCTCTCTTCAGGATGGTTCCGTCAGGTCCGAACAGGATCAGATGGGGGATACCCTCGATACCGTAAATCTTGGTCGGAGTCTGCTCCTTGTCGCCCACGATCTGGTCCCAGTCCATACCGAGTTCCTTGATCGCCGCCTCGGAATCAGCCCTTTCATCCCACACGGCCACGCTCACCACATTGAAATTCTCTCCGCCGAAAGTCTTATAAGCGGAAGCCACGAAGGGAATTTCCCTGCGGCAGGGGCCGCACCAGGAAGCCCAGAAATCCACGAGCACATATTTGCCCTTTCCTACATAGTCGGACAGTTTCTTGTCTCCGACAGTGAAATCGGTGAACATGTCACCTTCTTGGATACCCACCTTGGAAGCCTTGGTCTCCACCTTGGTGTCCTCAGAGGCAGAAGCTTTCTTGCCCTTATTCTGGCAGCAGCCCGTGATGGCCAGAGTGGCCAGGAGGGCGACGAACAAAATCCTTTTCATAATATTATTCCTGGTTTTTGGGGATTGCGTAAGTAATGATAAGTTTCGGCCTCAGCGCCGGGTCAGCCTCCTGCGGGCCGTACAGGTATGCGTTGTAATAACGGTCCTTATCCAGTTCCTGAGTCGTGGAGGTGCTGGAAGTATTGCTATTCTGCATATACATGGCGGCCATGGCATAGCTGTAGTAATTACTATAATAATCGCCATATCCGTATCCGCCATAGCCTCCGTACCCGTAACCGCCGTAGCCGTAGCCTCCGTACCCGCCGTACATGTTATTATAGTAACTGTTGTACATCAGATAGCGGTAATAGTCGGACATATCGTTGCTGGATGACGATCCGGATGTGGTGGATGTGCGCGTTTCGTTCGCCACGGCCAGGAACCAGATGTCGTAATTGGACAGGTCGTCGGTGGGGTTCTTCTTCAGCAGCTCCTGCGCATGGTAGGTGATGTCCGGGCTGTAGCGCTTCAGGCTGGCGTTCCTCTCGCCCTGGTTCTCGTCCTTCGCGCTGGCATCGGTCAGGCCCGCAAAAGCCACGTTTTCATTGCTCCTGATACGGCAGGTCGGGCTGAGAATCTGCGGATACTTGAACATGTCCTCGTACACGAACTTGTACGGGAACACGAGCGTCGCCTTATTTACGACGGCCTTGCTGATGTCGGAGCAGTGCGAACCGATCTCCGCAGCCATCAGGGAAAGGATTTCGCTGGCCGTTACGACCGGCTTCAGGCCGCCGCCGCCCTCCATCCGGATGACATCCGTCGCCACGCCCTCCTTCGTGCGGGAAGAGTGGCCGGTGTGGTTAAAGCAATACTGTGGCAGGGAGCCCTGCTTGCTGTGGGTGAGCAGCGAGTCGATATCGTACATCTTCGCCGGGCTGAAATAGAACAGGAAGGACGTGTCCTTCCGCACGCCGTCGTAATCGGCGGTGAACTTCATCTCGGCGTAATTGCCTGTGATATAGTAGTTTTTGTCGTATTCGAGCTGCAGGTCGAAGAGGTTGATGCGGCCCCCCGCGCCCACCGGAGCTTCGGCCTCGATGATGATGCCGGGCAATTTATCCAGATAGCGGGAGATGCTGTCGCACAGCGAGCGGTCGGCCTTACAGGCGTCAATATATTTCTGCGCGTAGGCGGCGGAGAAGTCGAAGGACAATGAATCCGTGCCGTTGTACACGAGCGTGCCGTCGGTCGCACGCGGGCCGATGAACGTAGTCAGGTCGCCGTTCGTATCGTAGTGGCCGCCTATCTCCTGCGTGAGTTCGTAAACGTTCAGATTCTGCAGGATATGCGCCTGATCCATGGCCGGGACCGAGACGGAGTCGGCCACCGCGGAGAAGTGGAACTGCCTGAGCACGGTGTTCTCGCCGAAATCCAGGCTGTCGTAGAAGGGGACTATGGTCAATGCGCACGAGCGCGTGGTGAGGCCGAAGTCGCTGTCCCGGATGGCGCCGATGGCCATGCGGGAGGATGAGTAACCGGACAGGCTGTCGGCCATGCGCATTTCAATGGCCTGCAATTCAAACTCGGCCGTGTACAGGTCATACTGCTGGCTGGAGGGGATCAGGTTCCCGCCCAGTCCTTCGTTCTTCTGTACACAAGAAAAGCAGCCGAGTGAGGCTGCTGTCAGGGCCAATACGCCACCGAGGAAACTCCGGGCGCTATGCTTCATCGAACAATTGCTCATAAAAACTGTTGTACTCCGAAATGTAGCGTCCGTCTTCGAAGGAGGCGGCATCGTATGCGAGCGTCTTTTTACCCTCGGACTTGCAGAACTTCACCAGTTCTTCATCCACGTCCTCGCTGCCGATGATTACGCCGTCGGAGTACTGGACGGCCGTTTTCGCAAGTTCTATGCCAGTGGGTGACTCCAGATGGGGCAGGTCTTCCGCGGTGATATTGCCTCCGGTGACCTTCGCGCGGAAGTCGGGGCACATGGCGTCATGTCCGCTGTCTCCGTAAAGGGACAGGACAATGCGGCTGCCCGCGAAAATCGGGTCGTCTTTGTAAATCTTTTTCAGGTAAACGGGGAGCAGGTGGCTGATCCATCCGGAGCAATGGATGATATCCGGAGCCCAGCGCAGTTTCTTAACGGTCTCCAGGACGCCCCGGGCGTAGAAAATGGCCCGCTCGTCGTTATCCTTGAAGAAAGTGCCGTCTTCGCTGCGGGCGGTCTGCCTGCGGCTGAAGTAGTCTTCATTGTCAATGAAATACACCTGCATGCGGGCGGCGGGGATGGAGGCGACCTTTATGACCAGGGGCCTGTCCACGTCGCTGATGATGAGGTTCATTCCGGAAAGGCGGATGACCTCGTGCAACTGGTGCTTGCGCTCGTTAATGCAGCCGTAACGGGGCATGAACGAACGGATTTCATGTTTTCTGTCCTGAATGCCGGGTGCCAGTTCCCTGCTTACCTTCGCGATCCTCGTCTCCGGCAGGTATGGTAGCATCTCGGAATTCACAAATAAGACTTTCTGTATGGATGATTCCATCGGCTCTCTTTTAAAATACTGCTGAGTACAAAGATAATGAAAATTTTTCATATTTTTGCACGATATGACTTCCGGAGAGGGAAAATTGATGCATAGAAGGCTCCTGAACGCCTATCTTTCCACGGTGATAAGTATCAGCCTGGTGCTGCTGCTTGTCGGCGTCGCCAGCCTGCTTTTGGTAAATGCGCGCAGTGTATCGGACTATTTCAAGGAGAATATGCAGGTATCTGTGCTGATGAAGAGCACCGTTTCGGATGAGGATGCCATGGAATTCCAGCGCAGTCTGAAGCAGAAGCCCTGGATACACGGCACCCGTTTCGTGTCCCGCGAGCAGGGCAGGGAAGAAATGGCCGCCATGCTCGGCGATGACTTCCTGGACGTATTCGAGACTTCTCCCATCCCCGCCTCTATCGACGTTACGCTGCAGGCCGAGTATGTATCGGCGGACAGCCTGTCGAAAGTGAAAGAGGACATATTGGCCTCGCCCCTGGTAGACGAGGTGGAGTATCAGCAGAGCCTGCTGGATGCATTGAACGAGAACCTCGGGCGCATTTCGCTTTTCCTGGGGGTGTTTATCCTGCTCCTTCTGTTTATCTCTTTCGTGCTGATTAACAATACGGTGCGCCTGTCGGTCTTTGCGCGCCGTTTTACCATACACACCATGCGGCTGGTCGGTGCGACGCGGCGTTTCATTCGCGCTCCGTTCATGCTTCAGGCGGTGTTCCAGGGCCTGTTTGCGGCTATTATTGCCCTTATCTTCCTGGTGGGCTCGCTCTTCCTGATTAAGGGTGAGTTCGCGCAGCTCTTCGAGATTTTCCGTCTCGAGTCGCTGCTGATGGTGATGGGCATCGTGGTGGCGTGCGGCATTCTCATCTGCGTGGCCAGCACCGCGCTGGTGGTGAATAAACTGGTGGCCCTAGATAAGAACGAATTGTATTATTGATATGGACGAAGGGAAAATGGCGCTCACGCGTAAGGGTCTGCGGCTTCTGCTGGCCGGCCTGCTGGTGATGGTCGCGGGTTATATCCTGATGACCGGCGGCGGCAGCGATGACCCGAAAGTGTTTAATTACGCGATGTTTGACTTCCGCAGGACGGTGGCGGCTCCGGTCGTGATCGTGTGCGGGATAATCATCGAGATTGTGGCAATAATGCGCGTACCGCGCTCTAAGAAGAAGGAAGACTGATGGAGTGGTGGCAATCAATTGTCCTGGGACTGGTCCAGGGCCTGACCGAGTTTCTGCCGGTCAGCAGCAGCGGACATCTGGCTATTGGCAGGTGGATTCTCGGCGCCGGGGCGGCCGGAGAGGATCTCGTATTTGAAGTGGTCGTCCACGCCGCCACGGTCTGCGCGACCATCGTCGTCTTCCGTAAAGAGATAGGGCGTCTGCTGGCCGGACTTTTCAAGTTCCGTTACAATGCCGAGACCGACTATATTCTGAAAATCTGCGTTTCAATGATACCGGTGCTGGTCGTCGGGCTGTTTTTTAAGGACAATGTGGAGGCCGCGTTCTCTTCGCTGAAAGTCGTCGGCGGAGCGCTCCTCCTAACCGCCCTCCTCCTCTGGCTCTCCGACCGCTGGGCGGCGGATCGGGCCGCTCCGGGCTCCCCCGTGGCGATTTCCTGGTGGCAGGCCTTTGTAATCGGCCTCGCCCAGGCGTGCGCGGTCATCCCCGGCCTCTCGAGGTCTGGTTCCACTATCAGTACGGGGCTGCTCTGCGGCGTGAAACGCTCGGACGTGGCGCAATTCTCCTTCCTGATGGTACTGGTTCCGATATTGGGCGAAGCATTCCTCGATATTGTAGGCGGCGATATGGCCGCCTCCGCGACCGGCCTTCTGCCGCTCGCGCTGGGATTTATCTCTGCCTTTATAAGCGGTCTGTTTGCCTGCAGGGTCATGATTGCCCTGGTGAAGCGGGCGAGCCTGAAGTGGTTCGCGCTCTACTGCCTGCTGGTCGGAACGCTCACATTGATATTGTCATAAATGGCTGAGAGGACGGGCATATACTTCGTGTCGGACGTGCATCTGGGCCTGCGCCTGCGCGATCCCGAAGATCGTGAGGCGCGTTTCGTGCACTTCCTGAAAGGCGTTCCGCGCGATGCACGGGCCCTGTACCTGCTCGGCGACATCTGGGACTTCTGGTACGAGTACCGGGACGTCATCCCGAAGGAAGGCATACGCGTCGTGGCGGAACTTATTGCCCTGATGGACGCGGGTGTGGAGGTGTATTTCTTCGAAGGGAACCACGATATGTGGAGCTACTCCTTCTTCGAGAGCATCGGCATGAAAAAGCTGAAGCAGCCGTACATCACCGAGATCGACGGCCAGGTTTTCTGCCTCGGGCACGGGGACCTGCTGGGCGGGGCGCGCTTCTCCTACCGGCTGATGATGGCGGTCTTCCATTCGCGCGTGGCGAGGTGGCTTTTCAGTACCCTGCACCCGTGGCTGGCGTTCCGCTTCGGGCTGGGCTGGTCCAATGGCAATCGCCGCAAGCACACGCCCTACCATTTCGGGCAGCAGGACGAGCCGCTGCTGCACTTCGCGGAGGAATTGTCCTCAAAACAGCATATCGATTACTTTATCTTCGGTCATTTCCACGACTCGGTCGACCTGCGCCTGGGCACGGGTGCACGTTTCTTTATTGTCAAGGACTGGATGGACGGGGGAGAGCCTTACCTGTACTTTTCCGGTACGACGGTCTTAACCGGCCATTCCCAGAAGAGTGAGTAGTACAGGCTGTCGAAACTGCCTTCTTCCCAGCGCATAATCAGGTATTCGGTCATTCTGTCCTCGCCCTTCGGGTCGTAGGGCGTCTTCAGGTTCTGCCCGAACAGGCGCGCTACGCCCTGCCAGAAGCCGGCCGCGAAACCGTTTTTATAGACCTTTACGATATTGTATGAGGTCATCCCGATCTCCCTATCCACGAGGCGGCAGAGGAGCTGGCCCTGGGAGATGGTCATGTGCCGGATGATGTCTTCGAAGTCGCGCAGCAGTTGGGTCTGCCATTTGGTGATGTAGGCATTGCGCTGCACGTCTCCCATGTTTTTCTCTTCTATGGTCGCGTCGACCTCGTCGATGATCTTCCGGGCGACGGCGGTGTAGGGGTAGACTTTATTGAAATTATAGACCAGCTTGTAGAATTTGCGCATGTCCGGGTCGTTCTTTCGGGCGTTTTTGGGGAATACCCACGCCGGACGGATGGAGTCTACGAAGGTCGTGTCGCCGCTTTCTTCCACGTAATAGCGCATGAAAATACGCTCCTGCCAGTTGTCCTGGGCGGAGAGCGTGGAGAGGGCTGCCGTGAGCAGCGCGGCTATGAGCAGTGCGCGTTTCATATTCCGTGGGCCGGGCGTTTCAATAATCGTTCCGTTACGTTTTCGGTCTGTTTTCGGGGGACAAAGATAGAGATTTTTCACGGCATGCAGTTAGGTGAAGATTTTGCTTGTCGAAAATGATGCGATTTATTTTTTAACCGACGATGTAAGTGTTTGATTTTTCTATGTTTGAGTGTGTGATTTGATTGTCGAAAATGTTGTAAAAAATTTTCGTTAGGGTTTGTTATTTCAGATTTTTTCACTAAATTTGCAGTCCCAAAAATCGGCCCAGAATAGCGTAGAGTGCTGATTTTGAGCGATTTAGAAAGAAAATTATTTATTATTTAAAGTTATAAACAATGTTACAGCCTAAGAAAACAAAGTTCAGAAGGGAACAGAAGAACCGTATGAAAGGAATGGCGCAGAGGGGAAATCAGCTCGCGTTCGGTTCTTTCGGGCTTAAGACCCTTGAGAATTGTTGGCTTACAGCGCAGCAGATTGAGGCTGCCCGTCAGGCCATCTCACGTCATATGAACCGTGAGGGTCAGATCTGGATCAGGGTCTTCCCTGTGAAGCCTGTTACCAAGAAGCCTCTGGATACCCGTATGGGTAAAGGTAAGGGTGACCCTTACGGATTCGTCGCCCCTATCACTCCCGGCCGTATCCTGTTCGAGGCCGAGGGCGTGTCCCTCGCAGTGGCTAAAGAGGCTATGCGCCTCGCTGCCAACAAGCTCCCTATCGACACCAAGTTTGTCGTCCGCAGGGATTATGTTGAATAATTCAATGGAGAGAAAGAGTTATGAAGATCAATGAAGCACGCGAAATGTCCGTAGCGGACCTGCGCGACCGCATCGAGGTTGAGAAGAAAAATCTCGAGAACATGAAAGTGAATCACGCGATTTCTCCGTTGGAGGATACATCGGTATTCAAGAAGACCAGACAGGATATTGCTCGTATGATCACTGTCCTCGCTGAAAAAGAAAAACAGAACTAAAGCATTGTCCTATGGAAAGAAATCTTCGCAAGGAAAGAATAGGAGTAGTGGTCAGTGACAAGATGGATAAGACCATCGTCGTCTCTGTGGAAGTTAAGGAAAAGCACCCCCTCTACGGCAAGTTCGTGAAGAGGACAACTAAGTTCGTTGCCCAGGACGA
>JAFSTI010000075.1 GCA_017450585.1 Bacteroidales bacterium | reverse complement strand
TAAGAAATACGAGTTCGCCCTCCAGACCACCAGGGGAACCGTGAACGGCGTGGAAGCCTACGGAATCCGTTCCGTCAGGGATAAGCGCTACATCTACATCCGCAACGTCAACCACGAGGCCGTTTTCCGTAATGCGACCACGGACCTGAATGATCCCATGTGGAAATCCTGGGTCCGGGAAGGAGCCAGGAACGAGCGCGCGAAAGTACTCACGGAGCGCTATCAGAAACGTCCCGCAGAGGAACTTTATGACCTTCGCAACGACTTTGACAATGACGTCAACCTCGCCGACAACCCGAAATACAAGTCCATTAAGAAACGCCTCTCCAAACAGCTTGACAAGTGGATGAAATCCCAGGGCGACCGCGGAGCCGAGACCGAAATGGAAGCCTTCGAGCACCAGATGGAAGGACAAAAAGGCAGCCAGAATGCATTCAACCGCGCATACCGCGGCAAGATGTATCTAGCGGATCCGTCCATCTTCGAAGAGAACGGAATCTACTACATCTATGGCACCGGAGCGAAGGAAGGTATCGCCGTATACCGTTCCATCGATCTGGAGCACTGGGAAGGTCCCTGCGGAAAAGCGGCAGGAAAGCTTGCCCTGCACATGAATGACACATGGGGCGAACGTAACTTCTGGGCTCCGGAAGTGTACAAGACCAAAGACGGACGCTATGCCATGGTTTACTCCGTGCAGACCAGGGCCGCCATAGCATTCGCAAAGTCCCCTCTCGGGCCATTCGTGGAGAATAACGGTATAGGTAACATCTACACTCCTGACCAGAATAGCATCGACGATCACATCTTCGTTGATGACGACGGCCAGGCGTACCTCTACTGGGTCCGTTTCGGGCTTGGAAAGGGCAATGAAATCCGCGTGGCGACCCTTAGCGACGACTGGCGCAATATCACATCCCCTCAGACCGAATGCATCTGGGCCCAGGACGAGGGTTGGGAGCACCAGATGGGACGCGTGACCGAAGGGCCCTTCGTCCTCAAGCATGACGGCAAGTACTACCTGACTTACAGCGCCAACGACTTCCATTCACAGGACTACGCCGTAGGATATGCCGTCGCAGACTCTCCTCTCGGTCCCTGGACCCGTTTCGAGGGCAACCCCATCCTTCGCCGGCCGGGTGAGTACGTAGGAAGCGGCCATCACGCCTTCTTCACCGCCACCGACGGGCAGATGTATATAGTGTTCCACGTCCACAACGGCCCTGAGAAGGTCGGCCCGCGTCAGACTCTCATTGCCCCCTGCGGCTTCGAAGACGGCAAACTGGTCGTGAACACCGAGAAAATCATAGTCCCGACAATATACTAAAACCACAATATGAAAGCAGTAAAAAAGATCAACTACATCGGTGCTGCCGCCATGCTTCCCCTGGCAGCGGCATGCACCGGAGCTCAGAAAACTGACGCCCCCAGACCGAACATCATCGTTATCCTGACCGACGACATGGGTTATTCCGACATAGGTTGCTACGGCGGCGAAGTCGAGACTCCCGTAATCAACAGCCTCGCAGAGAACGGCCTGCGCTGGTCGCAGTTTTATAACAACGCCCGCTCCTGCCCCTCCAGGGCCGTTCTCATGACCGGGCTTTATCCCCATCAGGCCGGAATGGGCTGGATGGCGGCGTCAGACATGGGTTCTGTCGAGTACGGCGGACGCCTGAATCAGAACTGCGTCACCATCGCCGAAGTGCTCGGAAGCGCCGGATACGAGACCTATATGTGCGGTAAATGGCATCTGTGCACCGACAGGCAGTGCCAGGGCGAAGTCACCGAATCCTGGCCGGTAGCACGCGGATTCCAGCATTACTACGGCATTCCGGAGGGAGCTTCGCACTATTTCCACGCCCGCATGGTAAACGGCGAGACCCGCCTTCCCAGGACGACGGACGAGGACAATTTCTACATCACCGAAGCCCTCACCGACACGGCCGCTGTATATATTGCCAATCACGATTACAGCGAGAAGCCGCTCTTCATGTACATGGCGTTCAATGCCCCGCACTGGCCGCTCCACGCACTCCAGGAAGATATTGACCGCAACATCGAGAAGTACCGCGCCGGCTGGGACAAACTCCGCGAGGAGCGTTTCGAGCGCCAGAAGGCCATGGGTCTCTTCGGTCCGGACGTGGAACTCTCCCCGCGCGACGCCAAGGTCCCCGCGTGGGATGAGCTCAGCAAAGAGCAGCAGGAAGACTTCGTGATGAGGATGGCCGTGTACGCCGCTCAGATCAATGCCGTCGACCGCGGTGTCGGCAAGATTGTAAAGGCCCTGAAAGACGCCGGCCAATTCGACAATACCCTGATCATGTTCATGGATGACAATGGCGCCTGCGCGGAGCACGTCTCCAGCGGCGAGAGCAAGGTCGTCACCGGCAAGGCAGACACCTACGAGAGCTACCGCATTAATTGGGCGAACCTTTCCAGTACTCCCTACCGCGAGTATAAGCACTACACCAACGAAGGCGGCATCGCGACTCCGCTCATCGTATCATGGCCGAACGGCATCGACGCCTCCCGCAACGGCAGCTTCGTCCGTGAGTACGGCTACTTCGCCGACATCATGGCGACCTGCGTGGACGTTTCCGGAGCCACCTATCCGAAGAAGTTCCACGGGCACAAGATCACCCCTTGCGAGGGCGTGAGCCTGGTTCCCAACTTCAGCGGCGAGCCCACCGGTCGTGGCATGACCTTCTGGGAGCATGAGGTCAATATCGCCGTACGCGACGGCAAGTGGAAGCTGAACATCCACCACGTCGAAGACGAGCCCATTGACCTGACCAAACTGGAGCTCTATGACATGGAGGCCGACCCGACCGAGATGCACAATCTCGCAGCCGAACAGCCCGAGAGAGCCAAAGCGATGATGGACGCCTGGCAGAAATGGGGTGAGAAAGTGCATGTCTTCCCGCTCAGCACCGACAACTATGGCAAGCGCCAGGAAGAATACCGTCGCCACCCGAACTGCGATTTCGACATGAACCTCGGCGGATGGAACACATCCTGCACGGCTCCCGCCCGGGTCGAGTTCTCCGCTGACCGCAGCCACAAGATGACCGGCGAGAGGTGCGCGAAGATAGATATCATCGAAAGCGGCAACAAGCCCGCACAGGCCCGCATGGTATGGAACTTCCCCGCCGACAAGGCTTACACGGCAAGCATGGGCTTCTCCTACAAGGCCGACACCGACAACAGTCTCTGGTTCCGACTCGAGAAGCAGGGCCGTCCCGAAGAAAAGGCCATGAACGAAAAGGTGGAACTCAGCGCCAAGGGCGGCAAGGTCCGCTTCGACGGCATCTCCCTGGAGAAAGGACGCTGGCAGCTCGTGTTCTATCTGGGAGAAAGCAATCCTGGAACCATTTGGCTGGACGATATCGTATTCGAACTCAATCCTGTGGAATAACTATTAATCCAAAATAACACGATGAAACAAGTATCAATCGCAATGCCCCTTGCAATGGGAGCGGCCGCAATTGCCGCAGGGGCCTGCACCAAGGCAGCTAAAGTGACGGAGAAGCCCAATGTGGTCATCATCTACACCGATGATATGGGTTATTCGGATATCAGCGCTTTCGGCGGACAGTTCACTCCCACCAACAACATTGACCGTATCGGCAAAGAAGGCATCCGCTTCGACCAGTACTATACGGCCTGCCCGATCAGTTCCCCTTCCCGCGTTGGTGTCACGACCGGAATGTATCCGACCAAGTGGGGTATCACCACGTTCCTGAACGACAGGGCGTCAAACCGTAAAAACAACTCGAATGACTACCTGCTCGCCGAGGCTCCGACCATGGCCCGCGCCTTCAAGGCCGGTGGATATGCCACGGCCCATATCGGCAAATGGCACATGGGCGGCGGACGCGACGTGAAGGACATGCCGCAGATTCCCGCCTACGGATATGACGAGTATCTCTCTACCTGGGAGAGCCCGGATCCCGCACCCGAAATCACCGCATCCAACTGGATCTGGAGCGATCAGGACAGCATCAAGAGATGGCAGAGGACAGAGTATTTCGTGGACAAGGTTCTCGATTTCTTGAAGCGCAATAATGGCAAACCCTGCTTCGTCACACTCTGGCCGGACGATATGCACACTCCGTACGTCCCCAGCCAGGAGGCCTACAATATCGGTGTTAAGGAAGGCCGCGACACCTATTGGAACAAGCAGATCAACTTCACCCCCGTACTTGCTGAATATGACAAGCAGATCGGACGCCTGCTCGACGGGCTCGACGCCCTCGGCATTACCGACAATACTATTGTCATCTTCACTAGCGACAACGGTCCTAACCCCAGCTACAAAAACGCCCGTACCGCCGGAATGCGCGGACAGAAGGCGACTCTGTATGAGGGCGGAATCCGCATGCCGTTCCTGATCAGGTGGCCCGCGAAGATCAAGGCCGGCCAGGTTAACTCCGAGACCGTATTTACCAGCATCGACCTTTTCCCGACCCTCTGCGCCATGGCGGGCATCAAGGCTGAGCACGGTAATTACGAGATGGACGGTATCGACTTCAGCAAGACTCTGCTCGGAACGAAACAGGACACGAAACGCAAGACCCCCATGTACTGGGAGTTCGGCCAGCATTTCGTTCCCCGCGAGATCAATGCCAGCCATTTCAACACCCGCAGCCCGAACATCGCCGTACGTGACGGAGACTGGAAGTTCATCGTCAACTACGATGGCAGCTATCCTGAGCTCTACAACCTCAAGGACGACGTCTATGAGACCAAGAACGTGAAGGACGAGTATCCGAAGATCGCTGAGAAGTATCAGAAGATGGCCATCGACTGGTATAACAAATCCTTCCGCAAATACGCCGGTCCCCTCAAATAATCCGTCATGAACTCTCCGTACCGCGTTGATCAGACCGACAAGCAAATCCTCGCCTACCTGGTGAAGGATGCGCGGATGTCATACTCGGAGATTGCCCGCCAGTGCGGAGTCTCCAGTGCTGCGATTCACCAGCGGGTCAGGAAAATGGAGTCCTGTGGCATCATCACGGGTTCCCGCCTCTTGGTGAAACCTTCGACACTCGGACTGAATGTCTGCGCCTTCATCAGCATCGCCCTCTCTGAAAACAATAAATACAGTGAGGTGATAGCGGCGCTGAAGAAGGTCCCGGAGATAGTGGAATGCCACTTCATCACCGGACGGGCATCGCTGTTTACGAAGGTCTACTGCTTTAACAACGACCACCTAATGGAGGTAATCCTGAATACCATCCAGCGCATACCCTATGTCCAGTCCACGGATACGATGATTTCCCTGGACGAAGCTTTCGAGCGCCAGGTGTGGGTCATGGAGTACCAGTATACCGGATTTAAGACCGAAGATTCAGAATAGCTTCGGCGAGGACCAGATCCTCGGAGGTCGTTATTTTTAGATTATACCTCTCTCCCTCGACGAAGGAGAGGGGTATTTTCTTTACGGACGCGACGGAAGCGTCGTCCGTAAAGCTCAGGTCATACGCTGACTCATACGCCGCCTTGATATCCTCGGAGCGGAATACCTGCGGGGTCTGGGCGCCGTAGATACGGCTGCGGTCGGGGGCCTGGTCGCAGGATTCCCGCAGCGAACCGTCCGCTTCGCGCTCCAGGACCTTCAGGGTATCCACGCAGGGGAGAACCGGAATCACGGCCCTATTGTCCTCCATCATCGAAAACATCTTGCGCACAAGGGCGGCGCTCACAAGCGGCCTCACGCCGTCGTGGATGGCGACCACCGCCCCGTCAGGGATGTGCGACAGGGCCTCGCGGACGGAATGGAAGCGGCTGATGCCTCCGCAGACCAGCATCTGCTTTACATGAAATTCCTTTTCGATGCAGTAGTTCTTCCAGTAATCGACATATCCGGC
>JAFSTI010000074.1 GCA_017450585.1 Bacteroidales bacterium | reverse complement strand
GGTTTCCTCCGGGCCGGCTGCGCATCCGCCGGGCTATGGGGAGGGCCCGGCGGCTTTGCCGGCCCAGGAAAACCCTTCTCGCGTGCGTGGAAACTTGCCGTCCCAGGAAAACCCTACCGTGTGCATGGTTGTCTGATGTGTCTTCGGGACCGAGACTCCGGCTGTTGCCGGTGCGAGGGTCAGGGCACGGAAAGTACCGCGGCTGTTACCGGTGCGAGGGTCAGGGCACGGAAAGTACCGCGGCTGTTACCGATGCAGGGGATATGGTAGGGGCGGAGGCTGTGGCCGGGAGAAAAGGTGGCGGATGTCAGTCCCCGCAGATCAGGTAGGCGTCGAGGTCGGGGCGGGAGCCGATGAAACTGCGGGCGGCCTCGGGGCCGATGACCATGCAGTAGGTGGCGTAGGCGTCGGCGAGGGTGGCGGTGGGTGCAATGACGGTGGCGCTGAGGAGCTGGTGCTGAACGGGATAGCCGGTTCGAGGGTCGATGGTGTGCGCGTATTTGCGGCCGTCGCGGATGTAAAATTTGCGGTAGTTGCCGGAGGTGACGATGCCGTGCGCACCACCGTCTGATCGGATGACCGAGTCTATTTGCGCACCCGGGGTATTGTTTCCGTCAATGGGTTTGTCCACTCCGATGGCCCAGCCCTGGCCGGAGGGGTTGCGGCCTTCCAGGAAGATTTCCCCGATGTCTACCAGCATGTCCCGGATGCCGATCCCACGCAGATACGCGGCTACCAGGTCGCAGCTGTAGCCTTGGGCAATGGCGTTGAAGTTCAGGCGGACGCCCTGCCCGGAGACTGACAATCCGGACCCCGGTCGGTGCAACCCCCGACCATCAATTGCTTCCCCGGCTCTGATGGAGTCTGGCAATGCAGACATGTCGCATAGCGCCAGGGCCTCGCGGATGTGGTCAGTGGAGGGGAGGGAATCGGTGGTGAAGCCGAAGCCCCAGATGTCGAAAAGCGGGCCGGCGGCTACATTCAGCGCCCCACCGGTCTCGTCGTACAGGCGGCGGGAGATATTGTAAAGATCGGCGAATATTGCATCAGGGACAATAGCCTCTCCGGCGTTGAAACGGCTCAGCAGCGACTCGCTGTTGTACCCGGACACACTGAAATCCACCGCGCGCAGAATGGAATCCACCGAGGCCTTGATGGCCTCCGGACGTTCCCTCACGCCGGCAAGGTTCACCTTCACCGTGTACGTCCCGCCCTGGGCATAGCCACTGATAGCGACATACCTGTCCCTCTGGGCGCATCCGGCGGTCAGCAGGATTAAAGACAATATCAATAGCCCCTTCTTTTTCATCGGAAAGATCAAATCGTAAACGGCAAAGATTTTGTACAAAGGTAGCGGATTTTCAATGAAAAAAGCGATATTTGTACGATATGAAAAATCGGAAAGGATATATTCTGCTGCTTGCCGCCGTCGCCATTCTTATGGGAACGGCTATTTCCTGCAAGGAAAAAGAAGATAAAGAGACCGTATATGAGGTTTTCGACGGGACACTGAAATTCGATGTCCCCGCCTACGTGGCGCCCGGAGACTTCATTCTCCTTACTCCGTCCGGCGTGAAGCGGAACTCTTCCGATGAACTGACCACGGCACCAGGTTACTACTGGAGCATCAGCCCCACCGCCACTGGAAAAGATACCACGCGTTATGAGAACAGTTCCGATGCTGTCACGGGCGCGAAGCCTTTTACGGTGCCGGATACCCTATGCACCCTGACTATTTCATGTGTGGCCTTCGCAAAAGGCTATCAGGCGGCGACAGCTACGGCTTATCCCACCGTCGTAAAACCCACGATTTTCAAATTCTTTTCGAACGATATCGGTTCGGTGGATTATTCGAACTATGGATTCGCCAATCTTACCACTGATTCCCGTGATGGAAAATTATATCCACATGCGGCGCACTCACAATACCCAGCCCATCTGAACTGGATGCAAATTAATTTAGCCTATGGAGGCTCCGGCCATCCTTATGCGGACTGCCCGGCGATGAAAGATGTATTCGGGCATTACTATACCTGGGAAGAAGCGCAGACTGCCTGCCCTCCGGGTTGGCACTTGCCTACTAAAGCAGATTGGGCTTCTCTGGCTCAGTTTATGAGTCCGGAAGGCTATACTGATGAAGACTCTGTATTTAAGGGCCTGGCCGGGAAACTGATGGACGATGTGAGCTTCAACGGCGAAAAGATGTGGACCCATAGCGCAGATAACCGTATCACCAACGATTTTTATTTCTATGCCATTCCCGCCGGTTACGCCTATAAGAAAGGCTCAGGTTTTTACTACGCCGGGGCTTTCAATTACGCGGCTTATTGGGTGGCAGAGGAATACGACCCCACTCATGGCCAGTATCGCTACATCTACTACGACAGCCCTGACGTGTACCTGGGCATAGCTGATAAGAAATCCTTTGCCGCGACAGTGCGTTGCGTCCAGTAGGATACACATAAGCAGTCGCTAAAACCAGACCTATGAATAAGAAAAAACTGCTCGTTTCGGCCGTGCTGATGCTATTCGCATTGCCTATGCTGGCCGTTTTCAACGAAAAAGACCTCCCGCAGACCCTGTCTGTCCTGCGTTTCGAACTCAAGCAGGAAGTCGCGAAGATGGAAGCCCGCTCCACCAGCATACGCAGCCGCGAGCGTGCCCAGCACTTCGGGATGATACAGCTCACCAAGCGTTGCAACGAGCTCGCTCTGATGCTTTACTCTCAGAGCAATGACTTCACGATGGATATGACCTATGCCCTTCAGGAAGTCACTAAAGAGTACGAATCCTTCCACATGCGCCGCCTGCCCTTCGACGAGATTATTGGCTCGCTGAACCAGGAAATCGACCGCTACTCCCGGCTCGTGGAGTC
>JAFSTI010000073.1 GCA_017450585.1 Bacteroidales bacterium | reverse complement strand
TCCGGTCCGATAAAGCCGCCCCACAGCGTCCGGAAGTAAACGATCACGGCACCGCAGGCGAAGGCCACCGCCCCGAAGGCGGCGATGGCGAGTTTCAGTCCGCGGACCGTTACCGAACCGTCGGTCAGATAGGGATACTTGGCCGTGTAGGCCTTGAACCCCTGGCGTATCGCACCGAGCCTGTCCGAGAGCATATCGGCCTTATAATCGAAGAGGTCGTCTATCAGATTCATCGCCAGGTGCGCGCATTTCACGCCGAGCACGGCCAGGATAGCCAGCCAGATATTAAAGCCGGGCGCTCCGATCGCCATCACTACCGCCAGTATCGATGGCAGCGTGCTCTGCGCAGTAGCGCCTTCCCGCGCGTTAATAAGCCATTGCTTCAGAGAAACCATTAGATATATACTATAATGTAGTACAACATCACGCCGCTGCAGATCAGCTTCATGCCGGTCCCGCAGATAAAGCCCAAAAATGCACCCAGGGCAGCCCTAAACGAGTCCCCTGCGGTCTGCTTCGCGAAAGCGTATTCGCCCAGGAACGCACCGAGAAGGCTTCCCAGGATCATTCCTATCGGAGGAATGAACATTCCGGCGAAAAGACCGATGATAGCACCCGTAGAAGCAGCCTTATGTCCTCCCGTAGCCTTGGTCAGCATGGCCGGGACCACGTAATCCAGCACGGTCACCAGCGTCACGATGCCCAGCCAGACGAAGAGCATAGTCTTGCTCATCGGATCCCCGGCGCCGTTTGTTCCGTGCGCGAGAAAAGCCAGCAACATTCCGATCCAGCTGATCGGGGGCCCGGGAAGTCCGGGCAATACACTTCCGATAACGCCGATCACTCCGGCGATAACGGCTAAAATTTGCATCCAATCCATAACGAAAGAAAAGCTATTTCCTTACGATCAATATCGACAGTTCGTACAGTCCGAACAGCGGCAGGAACACCACCGCCAAGGTAAACGGGTCGCCGGAAGGCGTGATAAGGGCCGCCAGCACGAGCAGAACGATTACCGCATAACGCCTGTACTCCTTCAGGAAAGATTTGTGCAATATCCCCATCCGGGACAATATCCACGCGAGCATGGGCATCTCGAACACCAGCCCGAGGATGAAAATAATCCCAAGGAAATTAGAGATGTACGAATTCAGTGAAATCTGGTTCGTGATGCTCTCTGCCACCTGATACTGTGTCAGGAAGCGAAAAGTGAGCGGAAAGACGATGCAGTAACCCACCGCGCAGCCGATGTAGAAAAGCGCTGTGCCGGAAAGGAACGCGAGACGCACGTTCTGCTGCTCATTCGGGAAGAGGGCCGGCCGCACAAACTTCCACACTTCGTACATCAAATAAGGGAAGACCAGCACCAGGGCGAACCAGAAAGAGGTACTGATATGCGTAAGGAACTGCGACGCGACATTGATATTGATGATATCCACATGGAAATCCGCGCCGAAATCTGGCATGAACATCCCGCTGCCCCCGCCGCCTCCGAACAATCCGAAGGCCTTATACAAAAAAAAGTCCCCCCTGGTAGGTCCGAGCACGAATGTGTCGAAGATACGGGGCAGGACTATAAAACACCCGATTATCAGGACGACCAGGGCGATGGCTACACGGAAAATAACCCATCTGAGAACCTCGAGGTGGTCCCAGAAGGACATCTCCTGCTGCTGAACGTCATCCTCCTGTGCCATGAGGGAGGGCTATTTCTTATCTGAAGGCTCGTCGATCTTATCGATCTCGTCTTCGACCTCCTTCATTCCATCCTTGAAATTACGGACGCCCTTTCCGAGGCCGCGCATGAGCTCAGGAATCTTCCTACCCCCGAAAAGCAGTAAAATCACCAGGGCAATGATAATAATCTCGCCCGCGCCGATGTTCTGGAGAAAAAGTAATGTCTTCATATCTGGTTATTTCTTAGTCAGCAAACAAAGATAATAAAAAAACTTATTGTCCCACATAACAAAGCGTCGCCACGGAGACTTTCACCCCAGCTCCGAGCGCGGGACGCAGCACGGAAAGGCAGGATGACAGTGTCGATCCGGTAGTGAAAGTATCATCCACGAGCAGCACGTGCGACGCCCCCCGGAGCGGCGACGCATTCGCGCGGAAAGCTCTGCGGACATTCTTCTGCTTCGCCTCCACCGACATACTCGTCTGGCTGCGGGTGAGCCTGACCCGTCTCAGGGCCTTCGGAACATAGGAGACACCCAGTTGCACGGCAAGTTCTCTGGCAATAACCCCAGCCTGATTATACCCCCTGCGCAGCCGTCTGAGCGGGTGCAGGGGCACGGGAACCACCGCATCTATGTCAGAAAGCCACCGCGCCTCACCGATGCGCGAGGCAAGCAGCGAAGCATAATGCCTCCCGGCCGGCAAGTCACCCCTGTACTTCAGCGACACCGGGATGCGCTTGTAGTCCGACTCGCCCCTATAGAAAAACAGCGCCACGGCGTCGGTAAACGGCTCGAACGCCCCGTCCAGCATACGCTCCGTCACCCGCTCATTCAGCTTTAACGCCATGGGGTTACGCCTTCGCTGCCAGAACCAGGTATAGGGCAATTCAGCCTCGCAGTGCAGGCACGCCACCGACTCATCCAGCGACAGCGGCCGTCCGCATACAACACAGACTCTCGGAGCCACAAGGTCCCCGAGAGCCCGTAAAAACCGCGAAAAGGCGGATTCAGCAGGCCATTGCACCGCAGCAATGGATAACCTGACCGCTCACATACGACGACAGGTCGCTCGCGAGGAAGAGCGCCACCTTCGCCACCTCTTCCGGAGTACCTCCGCGGCGCAGGGGTATGGTCTTAACCCAGGCCTCGCGCACCTCAGCGGGCATGGCGGCCGTCATATCGGACTCGATGAAGCCGGGGGCAATGGCATTGGCCCTTATCCCGCGCGGGCCCATTTCCTTCGCGATGGACTTCGTAAGGCCGATCATACCGGCCTTCGAGGCGGAGTAATTGCACTGACCGGCGTTTCCGGCCACACCCACCACCGACGACATATTGATGATGCTGCCGCCGCGCTGCTTCGCCATAATGGGAGTGAGCGCATGGATGAAATTGAACGCTGACTTCAGGTTTACGGTCAATACCGCATCCCACTGGCTCTCCTCCATGCGAAGCATCAGCCCGTCCTTGGTGATACCGGCATTATTGACCAAAATATCGATGCGTCCGAAATCCGCGAGGATCTGCTGCACCACCTCGTGCGTCTGAGTGAAATCGGCCGCATTGGAGGCATAGGCCTTCACCCGGTGCCCAAAGGCCTCGAGTTCGGCGATGGTCTGCTGTGCCACATCATTTATCACGAGATCCGTGAAGGCTACATCCGCGCCTTCGGAAGCGAATTTGAGGGCCACGGCCTTGCCGATTCCTCTCGCCGCGCCGGTAATCAGCGCCACTTTTCCGTCTAAAAGTCCCATATCAATTGTTTTCTTCTTTCATTATCCTTTCCACATCGTCCGGAGCAATGGGCAGCCGCTCCGCCCCGAGCCTGCGCGCCCCATCCGGGGTCACCAGCACGTCATCCTCGAGCCGTATGCCACCGAAATCGTAGTACTCCTCCAGTTTGGAGAAATTCAAGAAGCCCACGCCCTTTCCGTCTTTCTTCCAGGACTCGATGAGCGCCGGGATGAAGTAGATACCGGGCTCATCGGTAATCACATTGCCCGGCTGCAGGCGACGCGCCATACGTAGACTGCGCAGACCGAGCTGCGAAGAGCGCTTCTGGTCATCGTCATAGCCCACCAGGTCCTCGCCCAGATCCTCCATGTCATGCACATCCAGGCCCATATTATGGCCGAGCCCGTGCGGCATGAAAAGACCGGCGATGCCTTCGGCCACCATAGTGTCAATATCACCGTGCACCAGATCGAGCGCCTGCAGGTTCTCGAGCATCTTGCGCGCCACGGCCAGATGCACGTCCCTGTACGCCACTCCCGGCTTCGTAAGACTGAATGCGAGTTCATTGCACTCATACACGGTCTGATAAATATCGCGCTGCTTCCCGGTGAAGCATCCGCCCGTGGGGTAAGTGCGGGTAAAGTCGGATGCATAGTGGGCATTCGACTCCAGGCCGGCATCGATAACCATCAGTTTCCCGGGCTCGATTACGCACTCGTGTGAGTGGCAATGGAAAATCTCGCCATGCTGGGTCAATATAGTCGGGAAACTCACGCCCCAGCCCTTCGCGAGGGCGTAACCTTCCATGGCGCCTACGATCTCCTGCTCCACCACACCGGGCCTGATACCCCTGCGTGCGATGGTATGCATTCTCTGACCCAGGGTACAGGCCTCATCCAGAAGGCGGATTTCGTCGTCAGACTTCACCAGACGCATCTTCACGATAGCCTTTATCAGAGCCTCTGACGGCTCATCGATTCCAAGACCTTCGAGCCTTGATTTATTGAAATAACGGGACGGAGGGATGGAGTGCACCTTGCGGCCCTTGACTATCGCGGCGGAAACGGTCCAGTCCAGCTTCGAATATGCCGCAGTCTGCGCAAGGCCGGCGCGGTCTGCCAGCTCCCGGACGCTGGGCATAGGTCCCGTCCAGATGATATCGTCAATCCCGTAATCATCGCCGAAAAGGGTTTCCTCTCCGGTTTCGAGATCGATCGCTG
>JAFSTI010000072.1 GCA_017450585.1 Bacteroidales bacterium | reverse complement strand
GTCAGCGAATGCTATAACATTTCCGGAGACTATGACTTCCTACTGAAGGTGTATGTCTCCAGCATGAAGGAGTATCAGCAGTTCGTGCTGAATATCCTGGGTGATCTGGACTGCATCGGGGGACTGAACAGTTCCTTCGTTATGGGCGAAGTCAAGAACCTCCACGCCATACCAGTAAGAAAATGAAAATCACATTGCTGACAGTGGGCCGCACGGATGTCAAGTGGGTTCGGGAAGGGCTGGACCTGTATGTGTCCCGGCTGAAACATTATATACCGTTCGAACTGGTCGAAATTCCGGAACTGAAGAACGCCTCGGCGCTTCGCGAAGAACAGATAAAAGAAAAAGAGGGCCAGCTGATACTCGAAAAGCTGAAACCCTCCGCGGAAGTAATCCTGATGGACGAGCACGGGAAGGAGTTCCGATCGGTGGAATTCGCGTCCTTCCTGGAGAAAAAGATGGCCGCAGGCCGCGACCTGGTCTTCGTAATAGGCGGCGCCTACGGATTCAGCGAGGCGGTCTACGCCCGCGCCGACTCCCGCATCTCCCTCAGCCGCATGACCTTCTCCCACCAGATGGTCCGCACCATCTTCGCCGAACAGCTCTACCGCGCCTTCACAATACTACGCGGCGAGCCCTATCATCACGAATAAGGCCCGCCTTCTTTTATTTCCGGGATATACGATCGATATTAATCTCCACACTGTAAACAGTCACTTCCTGGGATAAGGATAAAGCGAGCAGACGGCATTTTCAGGATTCTTGGGATAATAACGAACGACCACTGAATCCCCTTCACTAAAGCCGGAGTCAACACTCATATCAAGATGGCCGAAAAAGGCTCTTTCTCCCACCTCATACAGGACAACGGCTTCATTATGACCGCCTCGCTGCCAAATATGTACTATTTGTCCGTTAGTATACTTGCCATACTGTGACAGATTATACTCTTCGCAACCACGAATACCCGAGTATAAAACTGCGAAGAACAGACTGACAAGTATTACAGACCACCTACTTACGGGCTTTCTCTCAGTTGCCATCATTGTCGTGTAAATACATTGTTATCTTATGCACAGGACGCTCGTATTTAACATAGTATCTATCATTATAAAGAACGCTCGTACCCCAATCCACACGGTTCCTTGAAGGATTTTTGGATCTAAAAACGATAGGTACAGGAAAGCCACAGGGGAGGACCTGACTACAATAAAGGGTGGAATAATAGCATATACCGTTATATTCAAACTGAACATTGAAAGCATATTTTTCATCCAGCCACGGATAGCTACTATCATAGATATGTCCTACTGTCTCCCCATCGTATACCAAATTGCATCCGCATGTAAACAACAATAGAATACAACATAGACGAGGGCACATTTTGTATTTTATAATATGAATCATTCCTCTATTGTCCCCGAGTATATGGGGCTTTTAGGATAGTCTTTCTCCCGGTCAACATGGTAATACTTCCCGAATAATACTATTGGTTACCTGCCGAAAGATAGAAAAAATATTGCACACATACAAACAAAAAAAACGCCCCAAGCAGTTGAACTGTTGGGGCGGTGATTTGGATTTATGTAAAATTATTACACCCTCTGACCGTAGGAGCGGTCGGTGGTGTTTACGGTGATGGTGTCGCCTTCATTGATGAAGAGGGGAACCATGATCTTCGCACCGGTCTCGAGGGTAACTTCCTTGAGAGCGGAAGTGGAAGCGGTGTTACCCTTCACGGCAGGCTCGGCATAGGTAACCTGCAGGGTCACATAAGTCGGGAGCTCGCAAGTGAGGCACCTCTCCTCGTCAGCCACGAACATCATCTCCACATGCTGGCCCTCCTTCATCAGGTCGGGGTTTTCCACCACATCCTTCGGAAGCTGGATCTGCTCGTAGGTCTCCTCGTGCATAAAGTTAAATGAATCCTCATCGGCATAGAGGAACTGGTAGGGACGGCGCTCCACATTGATGGTCTCGATCTTCATGCCGGCGGTAAAAGTATTCTCCAGGATACGGCCGTTCTCGAGGTTACGGAGCTTGGTCTTCACGAAAGCGGGACCCTTGCCGGGTTTCACGTGCTGGAACCACACGATCATGCAGGGTTTTTCATTGAACTTGATGTAAAGACCGTTTTTGAAATCAGCTGTTGTTGCCATATATAATTGTGTTTTTGATTGCTATAACCTCGCAAATATAATAATCCGGACTCATTTCGCCAAATTTTCCAGCGCAGATGCGACATCTTCCAGCAGCCAGTGGGGCGTGGAAGTCGCTCCGCATACCCCGACGCGGTCCCCGTCGCGAAGTACCGAAGGGTCTATTTCAGAGGCGGAGCCCACCATATAGCTGCGTGGGTTGCGGCTTCTGCACAGCTCGAAGAGCACGCGCCCGTTCGAGCTGGAACTTCCGCTCACGAAGAAGATGACATCGTGCGCGGCGGCGAACTCCCCCAGGGCCTCGTGGCGCGAAGCGACCTGCGAACAGATGGTGTCATGCACGACAAGTTCCGGAATAAGCTCCCGGAGCCGTCCGCAAATCGCAGCGTACTCCGACGGGCTCTTAGTCGTCTGGGAAAAGATCTCCGTATGAACGCCCCGGCGGATAGTGCCGTCCGACAGCATTGCCTCCAGCATCTGCATGTTCTCCACGACGACGGCGGGGGAAGACGGACCCACTTGCCCCAGCAGGCCCAGGACCTCCGGATGCCCGACTTTTCCAAAAATTATCAATTGCCCTCCTTCCGGCATATTCTCATACGAGTGCCGGATGCGTTGCTGGAGAGCCAGCACGACGGGACAGGTGCAGTCAATGAGCTCAACCCCGGCGGCCTGGGCGGCGCGGTAAGTGGCCGGCGGCTCCCCGTGCGCGCGGATGAGCACGGTCCGCCCGGAAGCGGCGTTTATATTGCCAATAGTCACAAGGCCGAGATCGCGCAGGCGCTCGAGCTCCGCTTCATTGTGGACGATCTCCCCCAGCGAGCACAGGCGCTCTCCGGGATGGGAATCCAGGTACTGCTCGGCCCTGCCGATGGCCCGGATCACCCCGCCGCAAAAGCCCGACCGGCCGTCTATCTCCACACTTAGCATCATACTCGGTGCACTTGATTATGCACAAATATAATTATTTAATTCCGGGCATCGCCGTCTGCTTTAAAGTAATCAGATTAACGCGCTTATTTATTGGCAATATTTTTGGAAAATTGCCAGAATGTTGTATCTTTGCAGAAGTATGACATACAAGAGCATCATATCGCCCAAAATGCGGGCAGTATCTACTTATATGGTAGAATCTTTCGTCGGCATGAATCACTGCCTCACAGAGACAGGGAAGAACATCATATTGGAAGTGCCCAAAAGCGATTGCGAAGAGGTCAGGAAAGCACTAAAAGCCAGGTTCAGCGATGTTGCATTGATCAAGAACGCTTATCCGCTGATAGAAGATCTTCATGATTTCATCCTGATTAAACCTATCATATCCGAATCTCCATTGCTGCATGAAGACGGGATTGCCGTGCCTGAACTGGAGAAGGTTCTGGTGGATCGCAGTTCCGACAAAGAATTTGCTTTTCTTTCGGACGATGCTATTCAGCGAGAATTCCAGCGGGCATTTGAAATATACCAGATCAACACCTCCCGCTTAATGCGTTATGCCGCCAGAAAAGGAAAAAAAGAAGAAATACTTAACAGACTTGACCGTATCAATCTTCAAAGGGTAAATACGGTGCATGCCATACAGGAATTATTTATCTCTGAGCCGATTGAACGCGCCTGGCTGTTCGGTTCGTTTGCCCGGATGGAAGAAAAGGCCGATAGCGATATTGATATCCTGGTAGATCTGGATAAAACAGTTTCAATCGGTTTATTCCAGTTCGCCGGCATGATTAACACCTTGGAAGACAAACTTAACAAAAGGGTAGATATGGTTGCTAACGGCACCGTTAAGCCCTTCGCATTGAATAGCATTAACCGCGACAAAATACTTTTCTATGAGAGACCCAGAGCGTGATCCCGGACGTCTTCAGGATATCATTCAGGCAGCGAATCGTATTGCTGACTTTACATCTGGTTTTTCCAAAGAGCAGTTACTAAAAGACAATCTTCGTTTTTTTGCTGTTGTAAAGAACATGGAAATAATCGGCGAGGCCGCTTATATGCTTTCTACTGCCTTTAAAGAAGAGCATTCATATATTCCGTGGAACGACATAATAAAAATGCGCCATGTTCTGGTTCACGGATACGCAACAATTCTTCCGGAACTGTTATGGCAAAGCGCATTAAATGATGTGCCGGTATTAAGAAAGCAGGTCGAAAGTATCCCGGGTTAATCGAGGAGGCCGAGTTTTCCCTGAATAAGGCCGCGGACCCAGGCGAGTTCTTCGCCCATGGTCATGCCGGAGTTATCCAGGACGAAGGCGTCAGCGGCACGGCGCAGGGGAGATACTTCGCGGTGGGAGTCGATGTAATCACGCTCTCGAAGATTCTTACGGACCGCTTCCATGTCGGGATTTCCGCCCTTCATGACCATCTCGTCATAGCGGCGCTGCGCACGCACTTCCTCACTGGCAGTAAGGAAAATCTTAATCTCGGCCTGAGGAAAAACGGTCGACCCTATATCGCGGCCGTCCATAACGATACCGCCCGATTTTCCGAACTCATGCAAGCGCTCATCCACGAAGGCACGCACCTCCGCTACGGCGCTGATGGGACTCACCTGCGAAGAGACTTTCATCCCGCGAATCTCTTTCTCTATGCAACGCTCTCCGATGAAGGTCCGGCTCCCCTCCTCGGTAAACCCAAAATGCAGGTCCAGGGTCTTCATGGCTTCGGTCAATGCCGGGACATCGATATTACTGTCCGCATCGATCAGGCCATTCTCCTGCGCGAAGAGAGTAACGCCCCGGTACAGGGCTCCGGAATCCAGATAAAGCAGGGAAAACTCACGGGCCACCATTTTCGCAAGCGTACTCTTGCCGGTGGACGAATAGCCGTCGATGGCGATGATGATTTTCGGAATTTGCATAGCGGTTTCGTTGTTATGCAAAAATAGGTATTCTGTCGGATAATTCCTATCTTTGATGATTGTATGTTGAGATTTGCTTTCCGTTCTGTTTTCATATCCTTCCTGCTGCTCTGGGGAGGAGTCGCCTGCTGCCGCGCAAACGATAAGGCGGAGCTGGCGGAACGCAACCTGTCCAGAGGGCTCGAATTGATGGAAGCGGCAAAAACTCACTACTTTACCGGAGGAAACAGGATGGTAATGTACCGCTGGTACAATCCCGTCACCGGCAATAATCCATCGGAGATCGGCAGCGTCTGGATGTACACCTCCGCAATCGAGGCGACCGTATCGCTCATGGATGCCTGCGCCGCCTTGAAGGAAACCGGACGGCCGCAGATGTACGACGCACGCTTCCAGGAACTCGCCGCTTTCTTAAGGCAATTGTACGACGGTCTGGAATGGTATCGCGGTACGTATACATTGACCTCATATACACAGACACGCAGCTGGCAGGCATACGCGGTGGACCGCGCCAGGAGGAAGGGCGCCGCAGACGTGAACGGCAAGCTCAATGTCTATGACGACCAGGAGTGGCTGATACGGGAACTGCTCTCCGCCTACCGGCTCACCGGCGAGACCGCCTATCTGGAGAAGGCCGAATACCTCGCCGAATACGTCATCGACGGCTGGGACTGCACGCTCGCCCCGGACGGCAGTGAGAACGGAGGCATCACCTGGGGGCCGGGCTACTCGTCCAAGCACTCCTGCTCGAACGGTCCGTTCATCAGCCCGTTGGTCTGGCTTTCAGAGATTTATAAGGGCAAGGAAGACACAGCCGTACGCCGATATATCGGAGTGGACGGTGAGCGCCTGACCGAAACCCTCACGAAGGAACAATACTATCTGAGCTACGCCCGCAAGGTATACAATTTCCAGAAGGACAGGCTATACAACCCACAAAGCGGGGTGTATTGGGATATGATAGGCGGCTCCCCTGTCAGTTACGAGACGATAGACGGAGAGCGTTACCGTGCGCACAGCCCTGGCCGGCACCCGTCCGGAAAGTTCTATCCCTACAACACCGGGACAATGCTTTCAGGCGCCGCCGACCTTTACCAGGTGACCGGGGAGGAACGCTATCTGTCCGAGCTGGTTTCGCTCCAGGAGAGTTCCTGCGCATACTTCCTGCAGCCATCCGAGAGCATGGATGGTTTCTTCAAAATGAACGTCCCCGATGTTCCCGACATGGGTTCGCCCAGAGTATTCAACACCTGGTTCTACGGAGTGCTGCTGCGCGGCTGGATCGACGGAGTCCTGACCGGGAAAGCAAAAGCGGAGGGTCTGGAAGCGTTCCAGAATAATCTGGATTATGCCTACGAAAACCGGCTTCGGGACGGGACTCTGCCCGCTTATCTGCTCGGAGGCTGGAACGAAGAAGATGTAAACGCAAATAAAGTCGAGGCGCTGTTCAGCTTCTCTTATATAGCTGACTACGGCGCACTTGCCAAATACTTAACAGAGACATTATGAAGATACTTGTGGTGGATGACGAGAAAGCCATCCGTAATTCATT
>JAFSTI010000071.1 GCA_017450585.1 Bacteroidales bacterium | reverse complement strand
CGGTGCGGCCTGCACGGTATTCGAGAGTATATTCACTCCGGTCTTCAAAGTTGATATTGCCAATATAAGAATCCGTACGGAATGGGAAGTCCATCACCCCAATCTCTACAGCATCGCCGTGACGGATGCGAACTCCCCGATCGTGATCGCCGCAGCCAAGGCCGCCGTCGCCAAACCCTACGAAGTAACGGACCTTTCCGGAATGGCGCTCGGCGCCTCGGAAGGGGAGTACGAAGAAGTCCTTGACGAGGTCAGGACCGTGACCTTCCCCGTGGTTTTCCCGGTCGGATTCAAGGGTGGCAAGGGACTTCACAACGCAGACTCTCAGTCACGTTTCCGCAGGGAGGGTGTCTGGGAGTGCCCTGACCAGCCGCAAGCCTACATGCGTATGCACTGGGGCCCCCGCTTCGCAAACGAACCGTCCTATTACTACGCGAACTATATACTCAATACCCCGGCACAGGTCAATTCTCCCCAGTTCCTGGGACTTTGGACGGGAGACTACCTGGAGTTCGTACTGCCTGTGGAGAATGCCCCCGCCGGGACTACGATCCACTTCTATGCTCCTTTCTACGGTCGCCAGCATCCGGTATTCTGGGATTTGGAATACTATGATGAAGGGCAGTGGAAATGCGAGCGCTCAGAGCAGGAACTTTATGGCCACAAGTGTAACTGCTCGATCGCCCTGCCCGTAGGCAATACCTACATAGAAAGGGACTTCACTTTCAATCAGGCCGTGGATAAGGGCTTCTACCGCATCCGCATGAAGGTTGTGGATGGCTCCATGCAGGGCAATTCGCAGACGAGTCCGAGTTCGATGATCATCCGCGATGCTCCTTACCAGAAGTCTGACGGAACCTATGGCGCTCCGGTGTACTTCAACTCCGGGGATAGTTCGCACCGTAATGCAGTGGTGTTTGAACTCCTGTAAGCCGCTTTGTTATGTAGTTAATTATAGCCATGGCGTTTTTTGATTACATTGGTCACCTGTGCGGGGTGGTAGTGGCGGCGGTGATGGTGTCTTGTGGCGGTGGAAGCGGGGATCCGGAGGAGTATACCGGACCGGCGCAGAAGCGAACCAGCGTGGAGATGACCCCAATCTCGCAGCTGAATTCCGGCGAGGCGATCCGGGATTCCCATGCCGGGCTCACCGCCCGCTCATCCCTGATGCTGGATGCCAGGCGCAGCGGCAATGTCGCAAAAAGCCTTTTCGGAGACATTGACCCGGGCTACCTGAGGATTGTGCGCACTGCTGACGGCTCTTTCCTGATGATATATACCAGCGACGGATATGTATATACGATGCTTTCGCCGGACCTTCGCGACTGGACTCCCCAAGGCGCCGTGCTGGAGAAGTTTTATTACACCAATTTCCTCGGCGAGCGGGATGCCCGTTGGTACATGAACGGCGATGCGCTGCTGCTATCGGATGGAACGATATTGCTTTCTGCCTCATACAGGGGCTTTCATGCCTATGCTTATGAGGAAGGACAGAAGGAGTGCGGAATCGTGACGGTGTGCAGTACGGATGGCGGGCGGACCTGGGGCGAGCCGCAGGAAATCTACCACGGCACGAACTGGGAGCCGATGATGATCCAGATTCCGTCCGGCCAGATCCAGTGCTACTTTTCCGAAAGCCGGCCGTGGATTTCTGGCGGTCATTCTGGCAGCGGGATGGTCTGGTCGGATGACAATGGCAAGACCTGGCAGCCGGACCGCTTGGGTAATCCCCGCACCGTGGTGCGGCAGAAGTATATTCACCACGACGGCGGCCTGAGCCTGTACACGGACCAGATGCCGGCAGTGATCAGGCTCAATAACGGCAGTTATGCCGGGATCTTCGAGTCTGCGGTGCAGGAGACATCCTCCTATCACAAGATCTCCATGGCCTGGTCGCCGGAGCTTTGGCCCGAACTGACCGGCGATGAACTCGGCCCGGCTGACCGTGCCAATAACCTCTACCGCGGCTCCGCGCCCTCATTGCTGCAGTTCCCCTCCGGGGAGACTGTGTTTTCGTACGGGTCGACGTATCTGTACGGCAGGATAGGTGACGAAACGGCGCACAATTGGAGCGATGCGTTCAAATTGCTCAAAGGGAAAGGCTCCATGGGAGCAATCGAACTGATCGGTTCGCACGAGATGGCGGCGATAATGCACGACAGCGACAAGACCGCCACGGCGCCGGTGGGCATCGGAGTGTACGTGCTGAACCATGATATCACACCCTCCACGCACGCGGTGACTGTGGACGGCCGAAACGGCGACTGGTCCTGCGAAGACGAGGCGCTGTTCGTGGGGGCATTGTCCGAAAAACAGGCGACACTGCGCTTCTCCAAGGATGACGGCTGCCTGTATGTGCTGGCGGAAGTGAGCGACGAGGAAGTCCGGGCGCAGGACTTCGTGACCGTGACCTTCGGCGACGGAACCGGCACTGGCACTGGCGGCGCTCTGAGGATTTCCTCCGACTGCCGGGGCAGTTTTGTGTACGAGCGCGGTGACGGGGACTGGAACGAGGCCGCATTGCCCAAGGGCTTCGCGCTCCGCGGGGCCTACAACGCTACTATTGACGATAACAGTGACCTGGACGAAGGCTGGCTCTGCGAATTCCGCATTCCGCTCTCCGCTCTCCCTTCCGGCGAACCGCTGCTGGCGGACTTTACCCTCCACAACGCTGCGGGCACTGAATCGACTGGCTGGAAAGGAATCATAATCAATTGAAATGAAAGTTTTTAGAGCTGCAGCATACCTGCATATTCTGGTGCTGCTGGCCGTCGCCTGTGGTCGGAACGCGTCGGTGGACCTGGAAGAAGGATTCGTTAATCCTCCCAAGGATGCGATGCCGAGGGTTTATTGGCACTGGATGAACGGGAATATCACCCGTGAGGGGGTGATCAAGGATATCGAGTGGATGCACCGCATCGGGATGAACGGCTTCAATATTTTCGATGGGAACTTGTCCACTCCCCAGGTCGTGCCTGAGCGTCTTACGTTTATGAGCGAGGGCTGGAAGGATGCTCTAAATGCAGCGTGCACCAAGGCCTCCGAATATGGAATGGATATGGCCATGGCTTCATCTTCCGGATGGAGCCTCACCGGCGGTCCTTGGGTGACTCCGGAAGAGGCCATACATAAGGTGGTCTGGAGCGAAAAGGATATCACCGGGGGTGGGGAAGTGTGCGTGAGCCTCCCTCATCCGCCGGAGGTTCCGGGCTTGTACCAGAACATCCCGCCTTCAGGGAATATGTACAAGCAGTGGCAATGGTATGATGACATAGCCGTCGTGGCTATCCGGCTTCCGGATGATTATGAACCGGCTGAAGCGTCGGTGAGTTTCTCTGCAGGACCTGGCTCCGTGGAGGATTACACGCTCCTGTCCGACGGCGACCTGGTAGAGGGGATCGACCTAAAACTCCAGGGTGGAAACAGTTGGGTAAGTTATGAGTTCCCTTCTGAAGAGGAAGTGTACGGGGTCACGGTTTGCTGCCCCGGCGATGCCAGCAAGGGAAAGGGCTTGAGCCCGGTCCTGGAATGTAGCGACGACGGTACTTCGTGGCGCCAGGTGGCGGTGCTGGATAAGATAGCTTTCCCCATAGGCTTCACACCTAACAATGTCCTGGATGTGGCCTTCCCCGCCGTCAAATCCCGTTTCTTCCGCCTTCGCTATGAAAGTGTAGGAGTCCAGGCGCTTAAGCTGGCCGAGTACAGGCTGCATTTCGTCCCGAGGGTGAACCGCTCTATGGAGAAGGCCGGTTTTATAGGATCTCCCGCACTCTGGGAACATCCGACTCCGGCTACGGCTGCTGCCGTGGAATCCATTGTTCTTACTGACAAGGTGGATTCGAGCGGTGTGCTGCGCTGGAGCGCTCCCGACGGTAAGTGGAAGGTACTTCGTTTCGGTGCCTCGCTTACCGGGCGTACTACTGTGGCTTCCACCCTCGAGGCTACCGGTCTGGAGGTAGATAAACTGAGCCGCAAACATGCCGGGAAGTATTATGATCATTATCTGGATATGCTGTCTTCGGCCGTGGAAGGACATCTGGGTAAGGGTGGCTTGAGGTATCTGCAGTTCGACAGCTGGGAAGCCCGCTTCCCGAACTGGACCGATGACATGTTCCTTGAATTCCGCGGCAGACGCGGCTACGATATGGAAAAATGGCTGCCTGCCATAGCCGGATATGTGGTGGAGGATGCTGAAAGTTCCGACCGCTTCCTCTGGGATTTCCGCCGGGTGATAGGGGAACTGATCGCCGAGAATCACTATGATCTCGGGACGGAGAAGCTGGCGGAGCGCGGTATGGAGCGCTGCTCCGAAGCCCATGAGGTGCACCGGGCATTCATCGGAGACGGTATGCGGGTCAATAAAACCTCCGCCGTACCCATGTCCACGATGTGGACGATGAGTTCACCCTCTCAGACCAAGTCAGGTGCTGACATCCGTGAGCAGGCGTCAGTCGCAAATATCTACGGACAGAAATACGTCGGAGCAGAGTCCTTTACCGCCGGAAGCAATGCCTGGGGCTATGCTCCCTCCGATCTTAAGCGCATTACTAATAATGAACTCGTCTCCGGAGTAAACCGGTTTATCATTCACGAGAGCGCACACCAGCCGCAGGATGACTTCCGGCCCGGAGTGTCCCTCGGACCCTTCGGCCAGATGTTCAATCGTCACGAGACCTGGGCGGAACAGGCCGGCGCCTGGATGCAGTTCCTGGGCCGAAGCTCATTTATGCTGTCCGAAGGCCGCGACTGCAAGGATATCCTGTACTTCTACGGCGAGGACACCAACACGATGGCCATATTCGCTGATGAGCTGCCTTCATTGCCCTGTACCTACGGCTTTGATTTTGTCAATGCAGACGCTCTCGCTAATGACCTTCATGCCCGTGGCGGACGGATCGTGGCTCCGTCCGGAATGCGCTACCGCCTGCTTGTCATAGGCAATCATTGCACCCAGATATCACTTCCGGCGCTCCGTGCTATCGCCGCCCTGGTCCGCAAAGGCGTGACCGTGATAGGTCCGCGTCCTGTAAGCACCCCCTCGCTTTCGGACAATCAGGAAGACTGGACCGCGCTGCGCGACCGGCTATGGGGAGGGGTGCAGGCCGACTCGCAGAAGGGCCGTGTGCGAAAGGGTGTCGTGTCAGTCGGAAGCCTGTCGGACGGCGGTGTTCAGGCTGCGGACGTCTCTGCCGCCCTGGATCGTCTCGGCTGCAGCCCGGATGCCGTGGTTCTGGGGCGTAAGGACAATGAAGGCTTCTGGTTCCGCCACCGTGATGTGGACGGGACGCAGGTGTACTGGATCGCCACGCAGAGCCTTGAGGACGAGGCCGTGGAGGTCTCGCTGCGCACCCATGGCCTAAAACCGGAACTTTGGGACCCGGTCACCGGCGGCATTTCGGAATTGTCCTACCGCACCGAAGGCGACCGGACCGTGGTGAGCTTGAATTTCCATGCCAACGGCTCCTGCTTCGTTGTGTTCCGGAGCCCTCTGAAGGCTGATAGCCAGACCCTGCCCGTGAAGACCTTCACGGAAGCTCAGGTTCTGGAGGGGCAATGGGAACTGCGCTTCCCCTGCGGGATGGGCGCACCCGAAAGCATTGTCAGCGAACTGATTGACCTGAAAAACCACTCCAACCCTTACATCCGCTACTACGCCGGTCAGATCGTCTACAGCCGCGACTTCGACGCTCCGGCTGCTGCGGACGGGTCGGCTGCCACTGATTCGGCGGCTGCCGGCGGGGAAGTGTGGCTGGACCTGGGCGAGGTGCATAACCTGGCCTCGGTGCGTCTTAACGGCCGGGATCTGGGCGTGCTCTGGGACCCGCCCTTCCGGGTGGAAATCTCTGACGCCCTGCTGCCGGGAACCAATCATCTGGAAATCGAGGTCACGAACCTGTGGGTAAACCGCCTGATCGGGGATCATCGCGGCGACGGCGGCACTTTCACGCACACCGTCCGGAAATTCTACTCAGCCGACAGCCCCCTGATCAGCTCCGGCCTCCTCGGCCCGGTGCGGCTTTCCCTTACATCAGCGGAATGAATTCCGGATGGGGACCGCGCTTGGATTCGAATTCTTCCCTGACCGGCTTTAGTTTGGAGGGGTCGGAGTAGATTTCGACGGCGGACAGGTAGAAGATACGTGCTACGTTGAGAATGGCTTTGGTACCTATGGTGGTACCGCCTGAGGCGGTTTGCTGCCAGGTGTGCATGCCTGCGCTGGCTATAGTGGTGGCGACCTGGAGGGTGGCTACGGGAACTATCTGCGAGACATTGCCCACATCGGTGGATCCGCCTCCGCTGGAGGGCGGCCCGAGCTTCTCTACCACTGTGGTCATCTGTAGCAGGTTCTTCGCCGGATCCTTGGCTCCGGAATTGACCGACAATTCATTGATGAAAGCCTCCTCGCGGCTGTCCAGCTTCAGGCCGCCGACCTTGACCAGATTGTCCTGAAGAATCTGGGCCAGGGAGCGGTTGATGAGGATTTCGTAATTGCCGCTGGTGATTTCGTACTCCATCGTGGTGCCGGTACCCAGGGCCGCGCCCTCAGCTGCTTTAATTGCCCTGTCCAAAATGCTTTTTGCTTCCGCGCCTTCCGGGTGGCGGAAACTGTAGGCGACCTGCGCCCGGTCGGGGACGACGTTGGGCGCTTGTCCGCCATCGGTTATTACGTAGTGCACCCTCGCACTGGTAGGGAGGTGCTCACGCATCATGTTCATCATGAAATCGAACGCTTCCACGGCATCCAGTGCCGAGCGGCCTTTCCACGGCGCGCCGGATGCATGGGCGCTTTCCCCGTGAAATGTGAACTTCGCGTTGATGATGGCGAGTCCCGGGGTGGTCTGCATCCAGTTCCGGCCCGAGGGATGCCAGTCGAACACTGCATCGCAGCCGTCGAAACACCCGTCCACCACCATGTAGGACTTGCCACTGCCATTCTCCTCGGCAGGGCAGCCGAATACCTTTATGGTGCCAGGCCGGCCGCTCTCCGCCAGATATTTGGAGATTGAAACGCCGGCCGCCACGGACCCGGTCCCGATCAGATTGTGCCCGCAGCCATGGCCGTAGGGCATATTGTCAATAGGCTTGCGGAAACTCACCGTGTCTTGCGACAGGCCTGGGAGCGCGTCGTACTCAGCCATTACCCCGATCACGGGATGCCCGCTCCCGAAGGTGGCGACAAATGCGGTGGGCATTCCGGCCACGCCACGCTCCACCTTGAAGCCGTTCTCCTCCAGGAAATGCGCCAGCGTTTCGGAACTCCGGAATTCTTCGAAGCCAGGCTCCGCGAACGCGTGGATCCTCTTCTGAAGGCTATCGTATACGCTGAAACTGCGATCGATGTATTCCATCCCCACCCGCTGAACTTTCCGTGCCGGCGCCGGCAGACATAGCGCGGCCGCGAGGGCTATCATGATTACTCTTTTCATAGTTATCGGTATTTCTCCAAATGTACGAAAAACTTGCGACATCCGGGGTGTGAGCATGAAATTATACTTTATGAGCCGTTTGTGATATCAAAGATTGCGGCACTGTGATTATATTTGTAGGACACTAAACTTATAACTGATATGCGCATAATTAGATTAGCATTTTTGCTGTTAGCGTCGCTGGCGCTTTCCTGCGGCGGTAACGCGTCCGTCGATGGCGGGAAAAATGGCCCGGAAGAAGGTCAGACCATCGGTGAGTTCCAGGGCCGTAAACCCCTGGACGGCCATACGTGGAAGGTCCTTTTTATAGGCAATTCCCTGACTCTGGATGCTACATACCTGCTGCCCTCGCTGCTGAATACTGCCGGGGTGAAAAACATAGAGCTGGACCGAATATATCACGGAGCATACACCCTGCCTCTGTACAATAATAACTACGCCGGGGCGAATATCTGCTCATGGAATACCTGGAAGCCCGGACAGGAGCGCTGGAGAGGAGAGCTTAACCACCTTTATTCTCCTAAGCAGGTAATCGAGGATGATGCCTATGATATCATCTGTATCCAGGAGTACACCGGCGTTAAGGAGTGCTGGGAATGGACCACCACCGAGAGCGTGAGCGTAAATGGCCTGATCTCGAAGATCCGTGACTCCCAGAAGCTCAAGGGCAATGATGACCCTCTCTTCGTGTACCTGTTCTCCACCCAGCTCGGACGCGGGCAGGCCCGGCTCGTGGAGAACTTTGACAATGACCCGGTGAAGATGTTCGACGCGAATGTGGCCACAATCAGCCAGCTTCTGGCATCCACCGGGATTAAGACCGTAATCTCTACCGGAGCCCTGCAGCAGAACCTGCGCACTACAGCCCTGAATACCGAGCGTGATATGACTCGCGGAGATTATGTACATATGGACTACGGAGCGATGCGCTGGGCAGGGGCCTGCCTGGTATTCAAGACTCTGTTTACCCCCATAACCGGGATAAAGATTGAAGATATCCCGTTCGGATATGATGAATATTACCCCCGTCCCACGCTATGGTCCACGCCGGTGACGGATGAGATTCGCCCCATCCTGCTGGAAGCCATCCAGGCTGCGTACGACAAGCCTCTGCGCATCACTGACATGAGTAAGTACAGTACCCCTCCGACCTACACCCATAAGCCGGGGACTGTCTTCCTGGATGAGAGCAATGATATCGAAAGCGTGACTTTCCCGGTGGTCTTTCCGGTGGGCAATGGTTCGAATGATTCGGCCAATCAGCCCTATTGGTCCGGCTACGGCATATGGATCTGCAAATCCCAGCCTCAGGCTTATATAAAGTGGAACTTCGCTTCATATCCCAACGAAGGGCTTTGCCCCACCAGGAACTTCGCAAGTACTTCCGGTGGCATCTCCAGTCCGGCACTGCGCGGTCTCTGGACCGGAGACTGGTATGAGTTCGTGCTGCCCATCAGGGATATGCCCGCCGGTACGCAGATCCGTTTCTCGGCTCCTTTCTACACTCGTCAGGGACCCGTCTTCTGGGCATTCGAGTGGCTGGACGGCGACGAATGGAAAAACGATTGCCATTCCATCACCATGGACAGTTTCACCCGTGAAGCCAGCTTCGCCTTGAAGGCCGGAACCACGAATGTCAGCTGCGTCGCGACCTTCTCGAAAAAAGTCGATCAGGGCAAACTGCGCTTCCGCGTACGCTGTGTGGACGGAACTATCCAGGCCGACAGCGCCACGCTGAAAGCCGTCCAGCGCCAGCAGCCGAACCTGAACTCTGACGGCAGCGATTACAGCTCCGTCTTCTACTTCCACGACAACGCGAAGACCTCCAGCGCGATAAGATTCGAATTAGAGTAATGATTATGAAACGTTTTGCATTTATCATGGCGGCCGCACTGCTGCTGACCGCCGTCTCCTGCGGCGAAAAGGCAGGAATCACATGCAGCTCATTCGGAACCCTCTCCACAGGGGAGGAAGCGACACTTTTCCATATTGTAAGCAGTACCGGCGCCAGCATGGATGTTACGAATTACGGTGCGCGCATCGTGAGCATCTTCATGCCTGACCGCGACGGCAAGCTGGACGATGTGGTGGTGGGCCCGGGCGACCTGGCTTCGTTCGAGAACGGTGACCGCTTCTTCGGACCGGTGATCGGGCGTTTCGGGAACCGCATAAACCATGCGGCGTTTACCCTTGACGGGGTGCGCTACGAGCTGGATGCCAATGAGTCGTTCGAGGGCGTCCCGGTCCAGTGCCACGGCGGCCGTGAAGGATTCGACCGGAAGATGTGGCGCGCCGAGCCCGTAAGCGAGCCCGGACGCAGGGGAGTGAAAATGTGCTACACGAGCCCGGATGGCGAGGCCGGCTTCCCGGGAACCATGGAGGCCGTCGTAACTTATTGGCTCACTGATGACAATACCGTCGTCCTCGAGTATGACGCCACGACCGATAAACCGACCGTCGTAAACCTTTCGAACCATACTTATTTCAATCTCAAAGGCCGCACGGCGGGTTATGTGATGGAGCACCAGCTGCAGGTGGATGCCGATACCTGCGTGCAAAACAATCTCCAGTTCTGTCCCGACCTGCTGCTGCCCGTGGAGGGGACGCCCTTTGATTTCCGTGAGCCGCACAGAGTGGATTACCGCATCGATATGCCTTCAAGGCATCTGGAAATCATGCATGGTATGTCGGCCTGCTGGGTTCTTCGTGACTGGGACGGAACCCTGCGCCGCGCGGGATCTTTGTACGATCCGCATACTGGCCGCAGCATCGAGGTATTGACTACCGAGCCCGCACTTCTGACCTACACGGGCCGCGGGTTCAATGTCGATAAATATCCTTACGGTAAATACGGTCCCATCGACAAGTTCGACGGAATGCTTCTCGAAACCATCCACTTCCCAGACTCTCCAAACCAGGACCGTTTCCCTTCAACGGTTCTCCGTCCCGGTGAGCGCTATCACTCCGAGACCCAGTTCAGGTTCTCCAGCAGGTAGCTCACTTTTTAAGCAGGGGAGCGGCGAGATCTTTGGGGGATAGGATGTAGTGGACTCCCGGGTCCATCCAGGGGATGGCGAGCGTGGGGTCGTCCCAGCGTATGCCCCCCTCGGAGGAGGGTTCGTAGTATTTCGAGCACTTGTACTGGAAGATGGTATTGTCTTCCAGGGTGAGGAAGCCGTGGGCGAATCCGGCGGGGATAAAGACCATAAGGTGGTTCTCGCCGGAGAGGACAATAGAGAAATGCCGCCCGTATGTGGGGGAGCCTGGCCTGAGGTCGACTGCCACATCCTGCACGCTGCCGCGCACCACCCGGATCAGTTTGTCCTGG
>JAFSTI010000070.1 GCA_017450585.1 Bacteroidales bacterium | reverse complement strand
TTCCAGAACGTCATAGCGGAAGTGTTATAACTAAACTTCATAAGATACCGACTACTAACTGAGACCAAAGATATGGAAAATTTTAAAAAGGGCCAAATCTTTTGGTCCTTTTTTTACAAAAAATTTTTTCGCCCGGAATTATTCCCACTCTATCGTCGAGGGCGGTTTGGAGGAGATATCGTAGCAGACGCGGTTTACGCCCTTGACTTTGTTGATGATCTCGTTGCTGAGGTTCCGCATGAAACCCTCGGGCAGGAATGCCCAGTCGGCGGTCATGGCATCGCTGCTGGTGACGGCACGCAGGGCCACAGCATAGTCGTAGGTCCGCTCGTCTCCCATAACTCCGACGGTCCGCACGGGCAGGAGGATCGCGCCGGCCTGCCAGATATTGTCATAAAGCCCTTCGCTCTTGAGGGCGCGGATGAAGATGTCGTCCACGTTCTGGAGGATGCGCACTTTTTCAGGGGTGACTTCGCCCGGGATACGCACGGCGAGGCCGGGACCCGGGAAGGGATGGCGGTAGATCATGTGCTCCGGCATTCCGAGGCTGAGGCCGACGGCACGGACTTCGTCCTTGAAGAGCCATTTGAGCGGCTCACACAGCTTCAGTTTCATATACTCGGGAAGACCGCCGACATTGTGGTGACTCTTGATGACCTTTCCGGTTATGTTCTTGCTCTCGATCCGGTCCGGATAGATGGTTCCCTGGGCCAGGAAACTGGCGCCGGAGATCTTCGCGGCTTCGGCATTGAACACTTCGATGAAAAGGCTGCCGATAATCTTCCGCTTGCGCTCGGGTTCATCCACGCCCTTCAGGGCCGACAGGAAGCGCTCCGACGCATCCACGCCGATGACATTCAAGCCGAGTTTCCGGTAGTCGGAGAGCACATCTTCGTACTCGTTCTTCCGCAGCAGGCCGTGATTCACGAAAATACCGGTGAGACGGTCCCCTATTGCCCTGCCCAGCAATACTGCCGCGACAGATGAATCCACTCCGCCGCTCAGGCCGAGTATGACTTTTTCACCTCCGATTTCCTCGCGCAGTTCACGCACTGTCGTATCTACGAAAGAATCGGCCGTCCACTCCCTGCGGCTGCCGCAAATCCCGACCACGAAGTTCTCCAGCAGTTGCTTGCCCTGGAGACTATGGACCACTTCCGGATGGAACTGCACACCCCAAATCCTTCTTTCCAGATTCCAAAAAGCGGCATTACGCACCGTGTCGGTCGAGGCTGCGAGGTTGAAGCCCTCGGGGATGGCCGTGATGCTATCGCCGTGGCTCATCCAGACCTGCGAGCCTTCACTGATGCCATCGAAAAGAGGGCAGGCGCCTGATACATATGACAGCAAGGCCCGGCCGTACTCCCGGGTTCCGGAGTTCTCCACGCGGCCGCCGAAGTTGTAACTGATCAACTGGGCCCCGTAGCAGATTCCAAGTACCGGGTACCGGTCGAAGACCCCGCTAAGATCAGGATGGAAGGCATCATCGGCATATACGCTCAGGGGCGAACCGCTCAGGATGACGCCGATCACGTCGGGATCATCGTGCGGAAACTTGTCGTAAGGAAGGATTTCGCAGAAAGTGCCGAGTTCCCTGACCCGGCGGCCAATGAGTTGGGTGGTCTGCGAACCGAAATCCAGTATGATGATCTTTTGCATATTCGTCATTTTCAAACAGTTCCCAGCGTAAGGTACACCGCCACCGCGGCTACCAGTCCGGCGGTTTCTGTGCGGAGGCGCGATACTCCGAGGTGAACGGGCACGAATCCGGCTTTCACGGCGAGTTCGACCTCCTCGCGGGAGAAATCACCCTCCGGGCCTATCAGGACGGCGATTTCCGGTTTGGCGACCGGCAGCGCGGCGGCGATGGCCTGCGCGACGCTCAGCCGGGGTGTTTCACCTTCGAAGCAGCAGGCGATGAGCCTGACCTGCGCGGTGCAGCCGGTGATGAATTCACGCACCGACATGGCGTCCGCCACCTTGGGAATGGCGCCTTTCAGTGACTGCTTGGATGCAGACAATAGTATGCGCTGCATGCGCTCGGGCTTAAATACCCTCCGCTCGGAGTGGTCGCCGATCACGGGCTGCAGGCAGTCCAGACCCACCTCGGTAGCTTTTTCGGCCATCCATTCGTAGCGGTCAATATTTTTGGTCGGGCATACAGCCAGGGTCAAGACATAGGGATGTGCGCCCCAGTCAGGTTCTTCTCGCACAATCCGGGCGGTCGCGGCTTTCGCATCTGCATCCTCAAGCACGCAGGTGTAGAGCGTCCCTTCGCCGTCGATGACGGAGATTTCGTCGCCTTCCTGATGCCGAAGCACGCGCACGCAGTGAGCGGACTCATCGGCAGGAAGGTAACAAAGCCCATCCCGGACCCGGTCTGCGTAAAAGACTATCATGGCCTGATGATTTCGACTGTGGAATCCAGACCAACCTTGATAATCTGGGAGGCGCGGCCGGTGGATTGTTTCTCCAGCGAACGATCGATGACCAGATCAACTGCCGAAACGATTTCCGGTGCGATTTCCTCAAAACTGCCGGGCGTCGGCTCGCCGGAAATATTGGCAGAAGTAGAGACAATGGGGCGGCCGAGTTTGCGGCAGAGCTCGCGGCAGAACTCGGTCAACGGAACGCGGATCCCCACCGAACCGTCACTGGCCACGGTATTGAACGCCAGGCGGTAACGGTCCGCGGGCGGGAGCTTGTCGGCCGGAGCGGGCTGGTCGGGTTTCGGGCCGGTCAGGCCTTCCGGGTAGATTATTGTCATCGGGGCATCATTGACCTCCACCAGATCTACGGCAATGGAGGGTACCGCCCGCACGTAACGGGCTACCATATCCAGGTCCGCGGCCAGCAGCACCAGCGATTTGGCGTCGGAGCGGCGCTTGATTTCATACACGCGGGCCACTGCGGCCGGATTTGTGGCGTCGCAGCCGATTCCCCACACCGTATCGGTCGGGTAAAGAATCACCTTCCCGTCCCGAAGCGCCTGCAGCGCTTCTTTCATAATCATTTCCGTATCCATACTCTAGTAATATGTCGGGAACAACGTCCCTTTTTTACGCCAATATTTTATCAGCAGGAAGCCGAATAGCATGCCGCCCAGGTGGGCGAAATGCGCCACGCCGCCCACGGTGCCGGTTACGCCTGTCGTCAGTTCGATCGCCGCGAAGATAATGACCCACCATTTCGCGCTGAGCGTCACGGGCGGGAAGATAAGCGTCAGCCGGGCCTGCGGGAAGAGCATCGCGTAGGTAATCAGCAGACCATAAATAGCTCCGGATGCGCCCACGGTCGGGGTCATTTTCAATTCCTGATATGCGGTGGCGGCCGATGCCGAACCATCAGCAATCTGCTGCATCAGACTCTGAGCCTGAAGCCATTGCACACCTGTATGGAGGGCCACTGCCCCGAGTCCGCACACGAAGTACAGTATCAGGAATTTCTTCTCCCCTATCATCCGCTCGATTACCGAACCGAAGATGAACAGGGTGTACATATTAAAGAATATGTGCCAGAAGCCCCCGTGCATGAACATATGCGTGACAATCTGCCACCAGCGGAAATAGCGCGAGGCCGGGTAAAACAGGGCAAAACTGCTGATCATGAATTCTTTGTTTATCAGATACGCAAAGAATACGATCAGGTTTATGACAATAAGGTTTTTGGTAACCTTCGGAACGTTTTCAAACATCACTTAAATCTTTTTTCCATCTCCTCGGCATCCAGTACGGAAATAATCCGGTGGCCGGAGGAGGTAAACTCACTGTTGGAGCAGGACAGCAGCGTGTCCAGCAGTTTCCGGGCCTCAGCGGCGCCGGATGGCGGAAGCGCGCCCGAAGCGCCGAGCACCGCGAACTTCCGCGCCATGTTCTGGGCCATCATTTCGGGCAATGAAGCCGCCTCGTCGTCTTCCAGTATGCGCAGGAGGTCATCCACCATCGTTTCGACCTTGCCGGCCTCGCACGAGTAACCTTCCGGCACGCCGTTTACTACGATCGTGTCGCTGCCGAACGGAGTGATATCAAAGCCCAT
>JAFSTI010000069.1 GCA_017450585.1 Bacteroidales bacterium | reverse complement strand
GTTTACTGTTGATAGAATACACCAGGACCGAAAACCTCGGTTGGCTTGATATACTTTCCACCCCGGTGCATGAAATGGAGTTCGGTTTTCTGGCGCCATACAATTGACTGGATCTGGTAAGACTGCGGATGCAGGGAACCATCTTCACCCATACCACGGGCAAGTGCATAGGAAAGGCCGATAAGCTCCTCAGGGAGTTCCTTGTCAAGGATGGCCTCGGAGGAAGCGACATTGCTGTGGCCGAGACAGACGGTATCGAAGTAGATGACCGGCGCATTGGTGGAGAAGTCCATATCCAGCGCAGAGACGTGCTGCTCCTCTGCCGGATCGAGATTGTCCATGGTGACCCGCACACGGCCCTGATAGCTGGACTCTCCGGTCACGATGACGGAATCTTTGAACACCTGGCCCGTGAATCCGGTGCTGGTATCCATCCAGTACGCCTCGATGAAGACCTTCTGGCCGGGTGTAGGCTTCACGCCGATGGTCTTGAGATAGAGTTTCGTGAGGTCAGCTTCGCCCCAGTCATCCTCGGTGTCAGATGAGATGATGACAGTCTTGCTCCAGCCATTGGAAATGCCGGGGCTCTGGGCTCCGGACATTTTAACCACCATCTTATAGGGAGCAGATTCGTGCTTGATGCCGCCAAAGATGACGAGCTGAGGCGTGACGGTTACATTATTATAATATACGTTTGGAACTGCGACCTGGGCGACGGGAGCATCACTGATGATAACCTCGCCGGCCATTACGCGGTTGGCATTGAGCCGGACGTACAGATTGATTCCGGAGATCTGGGCCTTCTGGCCAAAGACGGATGCACCGGAGCAGTGTTCTGCGAGGCGCTCCCAGTCCAGCATTTGGGAATCAGAAAGAAACTTGTAAGATTTGGTGATTTTGGTCAGCGACGCTCTCCGTGCCACCTGGGCCGCTGTTGCCTGACCTGTCGGGAAGGATTTAACGGAAAGGATGGTACGGCCGCCTACCTGGCGAGCCGTAACACCCTTTGCCGACCCAGAGAAGCCCCCGAAAGCGATGGAAGGAAGAGCTTGCATAAAAGTTTAAGTATAGGTTAAGTTTCAGGTCGAATTCACATTCTTCCTGTAACAAATATACTAAAACTTTTCCAATGATTTACAAGCAATTACGACTTTTTATATAAAGTGTAAATATCAATAGATAACTATAAATATCCGTAAGAAAACTGAAAGGATTTTTCCTTATACCGGCACCGGAAACCGGTCTCTGAGTCGAGAAGGAGATACCGGCAATGAGCCTGAAGTGTCGGCAAATCGAAGCCCCAGATCTGGCGGAAATCCCGGACGAAGAACTCGACTACCTCACCGTTGCCGGATGATCCGGGAAGGGCCAGGAAGTTGCGGAGTTGCCCGGCATTCTTCCCGCGGCCCGGGCGCTCCAACTGGAGTTTCAGGAGGTAGCGATACCTCCCTCCGTCACAATCCTGGCTGAAGGTGGATCGGAAACGCATCAGTAGATGGGCACCATCCAGGACAAAAGCCGATAGAAAATCCAGGGCGAACACCGGGAAATGCCCCTTCCGACGCGGTGAAGGCACATGCTCGTTCCCCAGTTGGGCAAAGCCGTGGTAGGCGGACACGAAGAGGTTGTACCCGGAGATGCTCGTCTTGGGGTCATAGGGCGGCCGCTGGCTGGGTACTTCCAGCGCATACTTGTTCCAGAGACGCTGCACCTCCGGTTCCTGCTGTCGCCATGCCTCCAGTGCGCGATGGTGCAGTGATGCCTGGTCCAGCTGGCCGGCTGTCCCCGGGAAGGATGACGATGATTTGGTTCTGTAGTAGCAGCGCCCCTTGCGATGATAGAAGGTCTTGTCACCGATGGAGCCCCAACAGTCTGAGAAAAGGATATTTGGATAAAAGCGTGGCATAGGTTAGGTTCAGGTTAAGGACCGGGACGGGAGGCCGGATTACAAGTCTTAAGCAGGGCCGTAGCTTGGCATGGAATCAACCATGGTTACCGAAGCGAGTGCATCAGGACTTCGCCCTCCACCCATTTCTTGATGGCTTTCATATCCGGAACTTTGCGTAGGTTCTTGTCCAGTTTGCAAAGGTCAGACACCGTGGTCCTCTTGTAGTTCGGTTTCTCCGGGTAGTCATCGAAGACGACCCTGCCATTGAGCTGGTGAACCCAGATCTCCGTGAGGAAGTGCATCGTGTCCTGATGGTCGGTGTATTCGGTGACGTAGTAGAGAACCCGGTTCTCAACTTTCTCGATGAATCTGACTAAGGTTTCCATAACAAGTTACGTTTTATTCCATATACAAGATAGTCATTTTCCACGAGAATAACAAATTTATTTTCAGTGAGTTATATTATTGTTTCTTAATAAAGTGGAACCTGAGGGGCACTCTCTCCAGCATACTCCAGAAGCGAAGCGGCAGCGGCGTCAGCCGCTGCTCCTTGTGGTATATATATAAACCTTGCATTCGTCCTTCGGGCGGGGTATGGCGCAGGTATCAGCACTGAGGCCGGGGCGTGGCCCCCCTGGTTGGCCTTGGTTGCTGGCAGTCTCTTAGGCGGCACGGTGGCAGCGGGTGCTGGTGGTGCTTTCCTTGATGTCGTGGTGGCGGGAGCTGCCTAAGAGTCTGACAGTGACCAAGGGCGCGGAACGAAGTGGAGCGTTGGCTCCGGAGAGGGTCTGGCGGGTGGGAAGGTGGCGGGCTTTGGCGGCGCAAGGTCTGGGAGACCTCGGGCTCCCAGACCCCGACAAAGACCGGAGCCCTGTGCGGTGGGCAGACGCTCTCCGGAGCCTGGGCCGGGACGGCTCACCTTGTGAGCGAGGCAGGGACGGTTGAGCGGGGTACGACGTTACACGCGAACAGGCAGTGTCAGGCGAATTGAGGTATGCGGCTACGACGCCGATGCGGGCGGAACCGCGCAGTCTGTGGCGGGCAGCCCGGCGCTGGGAGGAAGGCGTTAGCCGAGAACCAGTGACGGGATGACTGACACAGTCTGCGCCAACGGCCGGGACGGCCGGGTCCTGGCTTCCCGGATGGCTTTGCAGGACGGAGGCGAGCAAACGACCGTAGCCGCCGGACACGGGAGCGAAGCGGACGTGTACGATAGCGGCGTAGGGAGTGCGAAGCCGGAGACCTGCAAGGACTGGAGGAATAGCGGCCAGGTTAAACTCTACCTTGGAGGAACGGCGTCAAAGGCGAGCTGGCGGGCCCCGCCCGACTGCTGGCCTTTGATGACGGGCCGACCCGCAGCTGTGCTGCATAAGGCGGCAGACTCCACGCACTGCACGGAGGCTGAAAGCGAGAGATGCC
>JAFSTI010000068.1 GCA_017450585.1 Bacteroidales bacterium | reverse complement strand
TGAGTACACCGACCAGACCGGCACGAAAAAATACCGCACGGAAATCGTAGCCGACAATATCCAGCTCCTTGGCCGCCGCTCAGACAACCCCGCAGCCCAGGACAGCGGATACCAGGGTGCACCCACCTACCAGGCTCCCGCGGGCGGTTACGCTCAGGCCTCGGGCGGATTCGCTCCGGCATCAGCTGGATTTGCGCCTGCCTCTGTCGGATTCGCTCCGGCCTCAGCTGGATTCGCTCCGGCGAGCCAGGCTGCTCCGGCTCAGGCACCTTCTACGGAGGGCGGCTTCAACCAGACTGGTCAGGCTGCACCGGCGACTGGTTTTGCTCAGACAGCCTCTACAGCAGCCACAGCCGCACCCGCTCCGAGTCCTATCCCTCTGGACCTAAACGCAGACAGCCCCTCAGACGACCTGCCGTTCTAGTCCCGCGAAGCGCCGACCGTATCATGTAACTAATTAGCCACAAGCAAATTACACAAAAGAATGTATCCAATTCGGGTACATTCTTTTGTATAACCGGCTATGACTGAGCCCCTTACGCAACGCGTGAGGGTTTTTCTGGGACGGCAAAAGCACCCACGCACGCGGAGAGGGTTTTCCTGGGACGGCAAGGCCGCCGGGCCCTCCCCATAGCCCGGCGGATGCGCAGCCGGACCGGAGGAAACCCGCGGCGGTCCGATGATTTGCTTGCCGGCCCGGAGAAAACCCGGGCGAAGGCTGTCGATGTAGCCGAAGTACCCGCCGAGTTTGCCAACCGGTCCCCCGAAGACTCCTTCCGTACACCAGAAGGGCCTCTCCTGTACCGATCGCATCCGAACTCGCATTTCGTACATCAGAAGGGCCTCTCCTGTACAAAAGTGAGGGGTCTGGTAGTTGACGATGAACGAAGAGGCGATGGCGGTTTCCTCCCGTCCCGGGTGCGGAGGGCAAGGTGTGCGGTTTCCTCCCGTCCGGCGGTCCGGGGAGCAAGTCGGGGCGCTCTCCTCCCGACGGCCGAGGAAAACCGCTTACCGACAGACAATCATGCGCGGGCAGATGGGAGGAGAGGGGAAACGCGCGGGTTGGGTGAACTTTGCCAACCTACGAGTGCCTGCCAACTAGCAGAGGTATGCCAATTTACGGGTGTCTGTCTGTTAGCGAAGGGAGGGTCGGTCGAGGGCCAGGTCGGGATGGCGGTCTGAGGTTCGGGCGAAGATGAAGGCGACGGCTATGGCGGCGATGCATAGACCCACGAACATCAGTTCGACGCGCACCGGACCGCTGAGCGCCGCGCATGCAACATCGGCGGCACCAGAAACAGAACCAGCACCGGCAGCAGAGCCCACGGCAGCGGCACTCGCGGCAGCACCAGCGACAGAATCCGCAGCGGCACCGGCGGAGGTAGAGCCGAGGATGAAGCCGGCTAGCATCTTGAAGGAGAGGAGGCCGAGGTTTTGCACCCAATAGATTAGGGCGAAGGTGGTGCCGAGAACTTTGGCGGGGACGATTTTAGGAACCGAGGGCCAAAGGGCGGCGGGGACCAGGGAGTAGCCGAATCCTAGAAAGACCATGCTCAGATAGCCGTAGAGGGGAACTCCGGCGGGGGCAAAGGCGAGTAGCAGATGTGCGATCAATGCCAGTATAGAGCCCAGTATCATCCATCGGGTGCCGCGGCCTTTTTTGTCGACGAGCATACCGAAGAGCGGGGCGAAAATAACCGTCGCGAACGGCAGCATTGACACCATCCATCCCGCGGCCGCAGGATTCATGTCAAAGCGGGGGACCAGGATGGCGCCAGCGAATTTTTTGAAGGCAATAATGCTGCTGTAGAATAGCACGCAGAGTAGGGCCAGGAGCCAGAAGTTCCGGTTCGTCAGCACCCGGCCGACATCGGCCAGACGGAAGGTCTCGTCGTCCGCCTCGCCCGTCCCGGCAGCCGAAGACGAAGCGGAGCCGACGGCCAGAGACGAATCGGCGCCGGCAGAATCAGACGAACTGGAGACGGCACCAGCCGAGGAAGAACTGGAGACGGCACCGGCCGAGGAGGAATCAGAGGAAGAATCAGAGAAAGAATCTGAGGAGGAGGTGTCGGGATGGAGGGGTTGGAGGGCGGAGCGGTCGAAGCGGGTGGAGCGGTCGAAGCGGGCGTCGAGGGCGACGAAGATGGCCCATAGGATGAGGCCGAGGGCCATGAGTCCCATGCCGACGAGGGCGGGGCGGGCGGTTTCGGCGAGGGTGTATACGTGACCTGCCTGCTCGGAGACCAGTTTGGGTGAAAGCACAAGGGCGAATGCAGTGCCGAGGCGGGCGATGGCGAGTTGCAAACCCATCGCGAGAGCCATCGGCCCGTCTTTGAACCATTTGGCAATTGACCGGGTCACGGCCGTCCCGGCGATTTCGCTGCCGAGCCCGAATAGCATGCAGCCCGCGTATGCCAGTTTCAGGGAATATGAGGCTCCGCAGAGCAAGGCATAAAGGACAAGCCCGGCGCCCAGAACCATCATACCCACAAACAGAGAGCCCGTGACACGCACGCCCCACTTATCCAGCAGGATACCGCACACGACAAGTCCACCGAAAACGCACAGAACGCTGTAACCGCTGGCATACAGGCCATAGCCGGCAGCATCCCATCCCAGGGCGGTAAGTGAAGGGTCCTCAAACAGGTACGATATCGACGAAAACATATCGTCGAAAAAGTACGATGCGAACATCGGTACCACCAGGCACGCGAGCGCAATCCATGCCGCCGCGCTGAATGATTTTTTACTCTCCATAAATCCCGAAAAAGCCCGACGTAACAGCCGGGCAAAAACTACTTCTTGATATTCGGAAGCTCCAGACCGTAACCCTTAGAGCGGTCCTCCACCCTCAGTGCAAGGCTAAAGAGGAATGCCAGAACGCCAAAACTGGAGAATACGATCATAGGCACCAGATATCCGCCCGTCGAAGCACGCAGCGAACCGATAAGCATCGGGACGAGGCAGAGACCGATATTCTGAACCCAGAAGATAAGGCAATAAGCCGAACCCAGCACCTTCTCGTCGATAATCTTCGGGACCGAAGGCCAAAGGGCGGCGGGAACCAGCGAGAAGCTCACACCCAGGATAACTATCAGCGTGAGTGCCAGCCATTTATACGGAAACACCGGCAGCAGGAACGCGAAGCACAGATGGCACACGATCATAATCATCGAACCTATCATCAGCATCGAAGCGCCCTTGCCCACACGATCCAGAAACATACCCAGGAACGGGGTCAGGATCATGGCCAATATCGGGAAGCAACTGAACAACTGGGAAGCGGAAGCCGCACTGATACCGAGCGTCTCCTCAAGGAAGTTGGGAGCGAATCTCTGGAACGGGAAGATGGCGCTGTAGTAAAGCACGCACAGAAGGGCCACGATCCAGAACATCTTGCTCTTAAAGATGGCACCCAGATCGCTGATATGGAACTCATCCTCGGGGGATTTCTCCTCGGTCGCGAGACCGGCCTCCACCAGCTGGGCGTCGAACTTACGATCCATGATGCCGAAAATAATGAAATTGATAAGGCCAATGCAGAGCAGCGCGCCGCAGAATCCGAGCGGAGCTACCACCGTGCCGCCGAATTTGGCGGAAATCAGCGGAGAAATCCACATCACCGCGAACACACCCAGACGGGCGATAGCCATCTCAAGACCCATCGCCATTGCCATCTCCTTACCCTTGAACCATTTAGCCAATATCTTGGAGACGTTCGTGCCTTCCATCTCGCAGCCGCAGCCGAAAATCATGAAGCCCAGTGATGCCATCTTGGCACTCGCCGGCATGCTCACCCACCAGCTGCCCAGCCACTGGGCAAACCCCGTGGTCTGGAACCAGTCACTCACGCCCACATACTTGATCGCAGCACCCGCCACCATCAGGCCGGCGGACAGCACGCCCGAAAAGCGCACTCCCAGCTTGTCCAATATAACGCCCGCGATAATAAGGAAACCACACACGTTCAGGATATACTCCGACGCGGCATACTTTCCGAAGACACCGCTGTCCCAGCCCAGGCTGGACTCCACCAGAGACTTCAGCGGGGACATTACGTCCACGAACATGTAAGCGAAGAACATCATCAGCGCCACGAGCGCCAGCACGGTCCACCGAAGTACCGGCGAATCATTCATAAGTTTACGAACTTTCTCTGCCATATCTCATTAATTATTGTTATCCAAAAACAAGTCGCTAATATAGCAAAAAAATCGTACCTTCGCAGCACGGAATGTACGAACTGCTGGACAAGATAAACTCCCCCGCCGACCTCAAGTCGCTGGACATCAAAGAGCTCAGGACACTGTGCTCGGAGATTCGCGCATACATGGTCGAGTGCTGCTCGCGCAACCCGGGCCACCTGGCCTCCAGCCTCGGCGCGGTGGAGCTCATTGTCGGCATGCACTACGTCTACGACGCCCCGCAGGACCGTTTCGTCTTCGACGTCGGTCACCAGGCCTACGCACACAAGATCATCACCGGACGGCGCGAAGAGTTCAAGACACTGCGCACCGAAGGCGGCATCAGCGGCTTCCCGCGCATGAGCGAAAGTCCGTATGACGCATTCGGCGTAGGTCACTCATCCACAAGCATTTCCGCGGCCCTGGGCCTCTCCGAAGCGGCCCGGCAGCTCGGCCGGGCAGACAAAGTTATTGCCCTCATCGGCGACGGTGCCCTCACCGGCGGACTGGCGCTCGAGGGTCTGAACAATGCCGGCGGTTCCGACACCGACCTGCTGGTCATATTGAACGACAATAATCAATCCATCGACCGGAACACCGGAGGCCTGCACGAGCACCTGATGCGCCTGACCACCAGCCGCACCTACAACCGTTTCAAGACGCGCGTATGGGACTCGATGGGCAGCACGCGCAGCCGGGCGTTTTTCCAGCGCTGGATCCGCTCGCTGAAGTCCTGGATCGTCAAAAAATCCGGCGGCGACCTGTTCGAAGCCCTCGGACTGCGGTATTTCGGTCCTATTGACGGCAATGATATCGAGGCGGTGGTGCACGCCCTGCGCGCCATGCATGAACTGCGCGGTCCGAGAGTGCTGCATTGCCTTACGGTTAAGGGCAAGGGCTACGCGCCGGCGGAGGAGGATCCGACCGTCTGGCACGCGCCGGGCCGGTTCAACCCTGAGACAGGCGCACGGATCAGCAGCCCGCGCACGGCAGACCGGTACCAGGACGTGTTCGGGCAAGTGCTGCTGGAACTGGCCGAAAGCGACCCGCGGGTGGTGGGAGTCACCCCCGCCATGGCCAGCGGCTGCGGCATGAACTTATTGGCAGAAAAAATGCCCGGACGCTTCTACGACGTCGGTATTGAGGAAGAACACGCGGTCACTTTTTCCGCCGGACTCGCCGCCGGAGGCCTGCGCCCGTTCTGCAACATCTACTCCGCCTTCGCACAGCGCTCGTACGACCAGATCATACACGACGTGGCGCTCCAGGACTTGCCGGTCACATTGTGCTTCGACCGCGCCGGACTGGTGGGCGAAGACGGCGCCACGCATAACGGCAGCTTCGACCTGGCCGCCTTCCGCAGCATCCCCTCCCTGGTGGTCAGCGCGCCGGCGGACGAGCGGGAACTGAAGAATCTGATGCACACCGCGCTCGCGCAGGAACATCCCTTTATAATAAGGTACCCGCGCGGAATGGCGGAAGGGCGCGAGTGGCGCAGCGCGCAGCCTGGCATCTACGAAATCGGGCGGGCGGAATGCCTGCAGGAAGGTGACACACTGGCGATTTTGGCAATAGGACCGTGCGTAGGGCAGGCCCTCGCCGCCGCGGAGCGTTTCCCCGGTCGGGTGGGAGTGTACAACTTCCGCTTCCTCAAACCTATTGACACCCAGATGCTTTCGGAAATAGCCGGGCGCTACGGGAGGATCCTGACCATGGAAGACGGAGCCCTGAAGGGAGGACTGTATGGAGCCGTCTGCGAGAGTCTGGCCGGCATGAAGGGAGCCCCCGTCATCGAGGGTTTCGGAATCGGAGACGAATTCGTGGAGCATGCGCCTCAGGCTCAGCAGAGAAAGCATTACAGGCTGACTGCCGGCGAGGTGGAAAAATATCTCGAAAAAGTTTTGCAGGATTCAAAATAATGTCTATCTTTGCAGTCCCTTTTTCGAAGGGGCTGTTTGACATACTGCCGATGTAGCTCAGCTGGCCAGAGCACGTGATTTGTAATCTCGGGGTCGGGGGTTCGAATCCCTTCATCGGCTCAGCGCCGGCTGCAGTAATCCGGCAAACCTGGGGGGATACCAAAGTGGCCAACTGGGGCAGACTGTAAATCTGCTGACTATCGTCTTCGTGCGTTCGAATCGCGCTCCCCCCACGAAACCCTCAGCGGGGTTCGTATAATGGCTATTATGCCAGCCTTCCAAGCTGGAAATGGGAGTTCGATTCTCCTACCCCGCTCAAAATCAGCCGATGTAGCTCAGGGGTAGAGCGCATCCTTGGTAAGGATGAGGTCATGAGTTCAAATCACATCACCGGCTCAAATTGCGTATAATAGATTAGTTAACACTTTATAGACATAATATTATGGCAAAAGAAACATTCCAAAGAAACAAAACGCAAGTCCAAATCGCTACACATGGCAACGTTGACCACCGTAAGACCAC
>JAFSTI010000067.1 GCA_017450585.1 Bacteroidales bacterium | reverse complement strand
GTGTCAGCCTTGTCCCCGATCCGGTCGAGACCCTCATCCGCCTCGGCTACTAATCGTTCTGCTCTCCAGAGGAAACCCGCGCAAAACCCGAAATTCAGAGTCCACGTCGACATGGCTTCTACGCACGTGAGAGGCATATCAGCGTGGACTCCGAGGCAAAATCGGCGGGGAGTCCACGATGATGTGCCTCTCACGTGCGTAGAAGCCATGTCGACGTGGACTCTGAATTTCGGGTTTTGCGCGGGTTTCCTCTGGAGAGCAGAACGATTAGTAGCCGAGGCGGATGAGGGTCTCGACCGGATCGGGGACAAGGCTGACACGAGGAGATACATCCGGACATGAGCAAGAAGTTCTGTACGGGCCGGTGCAAGGAGAAGTGCCCACGCAGGGGCGGAGACCGTGGTCGACGAGGTAGTTTAGGGTGAGGTCGGAGCGGTTGGTGAAGAAGCCGTCGGCTCCGGCGGCGTGGGCGGCCATCTGCGCCTCGGTGTCGAACGAATAGGGATGATTGAGCATGCCGGCGCGGCGGGTCAGTCTGGCCTGCCAAGGGTGGTCAAGTTCGAAGTAGTCGTTCGGGGCGCCGCCGATAGAGGGACCGATGATGTGGGCGCCGTTTTCCTGTGCCCAGCGTATCATCGCGGCGAATCCGCGGCGAGTGCCGAACGAGCCTCCAGGAATGTCTGACGGGCAGGGTTCCCATATCAGGAAACACATCGGAATCTGACCTCCAAACACGGAGAAAGCACGTCGGAGAGATTCCGTCGAGAAGGTCTGAAGGATCACCTTTCCGCGAGTCCGGCCAACATTCACACGGCCGTCCACATAGTAATCTTCGCTCTCCGCGGGAGAAGTCAATATATTCCAGCCGGCAGCCGCCAGAATATCATATACCCGCTGTTCCATATCCGACGGATTAACCTCCGGTTCCTTAAATTCGATATAGATTCCAGGCCTGTGTCCGGAGTCTTCGGGATCAGTCACATACGCGCCGCCAAAATCATACTCTACCATTTCCATGTACTTCCCGTCCGCGGCACCAGCGGCGATTTCTGCCAGGCTGAGACCCTCACACGACGGCTTCAGACAATAAGGCAATATACGCCTACCGCAGGCATCCCGGGCCAGCATCCGCCCTTCGGCATAAGCAATCTGGTCCTGCAGCGCCGACACATATTGCCCCGCGCTGTAGCTCAGCACCGGCGCTCCGCATCCGGGCAGGATGGCAGGCTGTCCGAAGCCGGGGCGGGCCTGGTCGGGACGCGCGGCGTTGAACCAGGAGCCGGCATCGAGCTGGAGAAGTTCGGCGTAATAATAAGACGCAGCGTAGTAGGGCTTGAAAGTGGCGCTGTCCCTGGATAACTGCTCCAGAGCATCGGAGAGGCCGAAGCCCAGCGAGAGATAAAAGTCCAGCCGTCCGGCAGGGATACCCTCGCCAAAGACTTCTTCAATATCGGTCGTTCGCTTTAGATTCTCATCGTGATTAGCCAGGATAACCCCGTCCTTGGTGCACTGAAGGTCCGACTCCAGATAGTCCGCGCCCATCTCCCGGGCCCATCTCCAGGCACTTTCAGTCTCCTCGGGAGCCCAGTATGTCGACCCGCGATGGGCCATCACCGCGTTAGCCGGCACATAATCCCGCACCGCTTGCATCTCAGGGCTCAAAACCGGCACCCGCACGCAGGATACGCACAACAGCATGAAGGCAGCGCACCCCGAAAAAGCACGAACGACGCACACAAAAGGCGCACGAGAGAAGAACGAAGTTTTTTCCATACTAAAACACAATTCCGACAAGCAAAAAAATCAATTCAAACAAGCACAAAGTTACGAAACAAGCACTCCAAAGCAACACTTTTCGCCGAAATTGTTATATTTGTAATTCTATAATAAAGATGAGTATGGCCCAGAAACCTTCAATCCCGAAAGGCACCCGCGACTTCACCCCGCGCGAGACCGCCGAGAGAAATTATATATTCGACACCATAAAAAGTGTCTTCAAAACGTTCGGGTACGCCCAGATCGAAACCCCGGCTATGGAGAATCTCTCCACCCTGCTGGGGAAATACGGTGACGAAGGAGACAAACTCCTGTACCGGATACTGAACTCCGGAGATGCTTTTTCCGGCATCGACTTCGATGCTTACAAGCAGGAGGAAGGCCAATACAATAGCAAGGCCCTGTCTCTGCAGGTTTGCGAAAAAGGTCTTCGCTACGACCTCACGGTACCATTCGCCCGCTTCGTAGTCCAGCACCAGAACGAGATATCGTTCCCCTTCAAGCGTTTCCAGATCCAGCCGGTCTGGCGGGCCGACCGTCCGCAGAAAGGCCGTTACCGCGAGTTTTATCAGTGCGACGTCGACGCCATCGGTAGCCGCAGCCAGATGTGCGAACTGGAATTAGTCCAGATCGTCGACCGCGTCTTCAATAAGTTAGGCGTCAATGTCTTAGTAAAGATCAATAACCGCAAGGTCCTCACCGGCCTTGCAGAGATATGCGGTGCGCCCGACAAAGTCGTAGACATCACCGTAGCCATTGACAAACTGGAAAAAGTCGGCCTGGACGCAGTCAAAGCCGAACTCATGGAGAAAGGTCTGAGCGCAGAAGCCATCCGCACCCTCGAACCGGTTCTTACCATGTCCGGTGACAATGACAGCAAGCTCGACACGATGCGGCGGATAATGGCGTCTTCCGAAACCGGAATGAAGGGTTTGGATGAGCTGGCGGAGCTGCTGAGCCTGATACGGGCGTCCGGAGTGAAGACGCCTTGCGAGATCGACCTGTCACTCGCCCGCGGGCTGAACTACTACACCGGCGCCATATTTGAGGTCAAGGCTCTCGACTTCCAGATCGGTTCCATCTGCGGAGGAGGACGTTATGACAATCTTACCGGTATCTTCGGCCTGAGCGACATGTCGGGAGTTGGAGTTTCCTTCGGAGCGGACCGCATCTACGACGTCCTCAAGGGATTAGACAAGTTCCCCGCGAACCTGCAATCCGGAAGCGAATTACTGATTGCGAATCTCGACCCCGAGACACTGACTATGAACCTGCAACTCGCAGATGCGCTGCGTGCACGGGGCATAAGCGTCGAAATCTATCCGGAAGCGAGCAAACTCAAAAAACAGTTTGACTACGCTGACCGGAAAGCTATCCCCTTCATCTCCATCAACGGCAGTGAAGAACTTGCGAACGGCACTGTCAATATTAAAGACCTCAAAAGCGGACAGCAGCGCAGTTTCCCCAAAGAAGACAGCACGGCAATGGCCGGTTTTATAAGCGGCCAGGCCGAGTAGAGCCCGTCACTGCAGAATACAACCCGTCACAGACAAATAAAAGCGACGAAAATGAACGAACTGGAAGAAGCCCGCGAGGGCATCAAAGAAATAGACATGGAAATGTCCCGGCTATTCGAGAAGCGTATGCGACTCGCCGAGATAGTCTATGCCTACAAGTCCCGCAACGGCCTGCCCGTATACGACGCCGAGCAGGAAGCAAAGGTCATCGCCAGCCGCACCCCTCTCATAGAAGATCCGGTCATTCGCGAGTATTACAGCCTGTTCCTGAAAGAGGTAATGTCATGCTCGCGGGCATACCAGACCCGCCTGATGGAAGGCATGAAGATCGCCTACAGCGGCGTCAAGGGCGCATTCGCTGATATTGCGGCGCGCAAACTCTTCCCCGGGGCCAGCCTGATTCCCTGCCCGGACTTCGACAGCGCGTACGCAGCCTGCGAACGGGGAGACGCGGACGTAGCAGTATTGCCAATAGAAAATAGCAATGTCGGTGTCGTAGGAAGGGTGATGGACCTCACCTTCCACGGCAGCCTGTACATTAACATGATATCTGAATTGTCCGTAACCCAGAACCTGCTGGGCGTTCCCAGCGCCCGCATAGGCGATATCCGCAAGGTTCTCAGCCACCCGCAGGCGCTTTCCCAGTGCGCGACGTTCATCTCTGAGCACGGTCTGGAGACGGAAGAATGCACCAATACTGCCGTCGCGGCGCAGCAAGTCGCAGCTCTCGGAGATCGGACCCTCGGGGCAATTGCCTCCCTCGAAACGGCCTCCCTCTATGGGCTGGAGGTCCTGGAAAAGGATATTTGCAGTTCCAGGGCGAATGTAACCCGTTTCGCCTCATTCTCCCGCAGCATGAACCGGCCAGACAGCCGGGACGAAAGCTTCACACTGATGTTCACGGTACGGCATGAAGCCGGAGCATTAGCCAAGGCCCTGAATATCATCGGGTCCAACGGCTTCAACATGAACAGCCTTCACAGCCGCCCGCTGGAAGGACCGCACTGGCATCACTACTTCTTCGCGGAGCTTGAGGGCAATGCGCACAGCAGTGAGGGAGAAGACCTCCTTCGCCAGCTTGGGACCGTCTGCGCTAAACTCAAACTGGTTGGTACGTACAAGACAATCCAGCTGGGAGAAGACTGAACGCGGCAATAGAAAAACGACTAAAATGGAATACGGACTCATAGGCGGAAGACTGGGACACAGCTTCTCGAAGGACATCCACGAAAAAATGTCCGGAATCAGCTATAACCTGGTGGAACTGGCCCCGGACGAAGTCGAAGCATTCCTGCAACGGCGCGAGTTCAAGGGGATAAATGTTACCATTCCATACAAGCAGACAGTGATTCCGTATTTGGACGAGCTGGATGAATCCGCCAGGCTGGCCGGAGCCGTGAATACGATAGTAAACAGAGACGGCAGACTGATCGGCTACAACACAGACGTAGACGGAGTAGAGGCTATGGCTGCTCATGCCTGCATCAGCTTCGAGGGCAGACGGGTCACCATACTGGGCACCGGCGGCGCATCAAAAGCTGTAGCCGCAGCAGCCCGCAGGTCAGGCGCCGCATCAGTGAAGTTCGCCTCCCGCCATCCTGAAGGAGAAGATCAGGTTCCCATTGATGACGTAACTCAGTGGATGGACACCGACATTCTGGTCAACGCCACCCCCACCGGGATGAGCCCTGACACCGAAGGCATAGTTCAGGACACCGACCTCCTGCCTTTCATGAACGGCGTACTGGACTGTGTATACAATCCCCTGCGGACCAATCTGGTCATCGAATCGCAGTGGCGGGGTATCCCATCCGAAGGGGGCCTGATGATGCTGACAGCCCAGGCCGTAAAGGCTCGCGAGCATTTCCTGGGCATACCGTACGACCGGGCGCTGGCAGAAAGTATTTACAACGAACAAATCCGCTCCAGACGGAATATCGTACTGATCGGCATGCCATCGAGCGGAAAATCCACAGTCGGGGCTATGATAGCCGCGCGCCTGGGACGGGAGTTTATAGACACCGATGATCTGATCATTAGGAAAGCCGGGATGAGCATCCCCGAGATATTCGCAAAACACGGCGAAGGCGCATTCCGGAGCTTGGAGAGTGACATAATCGCCGGACTGGCGCAGTTTCAGGGTAAGGTCATCGCGACCGGCGGAGGAGCCGTATTGAATTGGGACAATGTCCGCCGCCTGAGCCAGAACGGCCGTATCTACCTGGTACTCAGGGATCCGGAAAAACTGACCGCTACCTCCGACCGTCCCCTGTCCCGCGACAAGGCCTCCCTGCAACAGTTACTTCAGGAGCGAGAGCCGGTGTACAGGTCAGTCGCCGAAGGTTATATTTGCAATAACACCACGCCCGAAGAAGCGGTGGACAGTTTCCTCCGCGAGTTTTACGGAGAAGATGCCGTCGAGTCAGCCGAGACGGCAGCACGAAAACCGGAACAGGCGAAGGGAGAGATACTGCACATGCAGGCCGGAGATGCGGCCTACGACATCGTGATCGGGCGCGGAGCTCTGGATGACAGCGCTTCTTACCCTGATCTAGGGCGGAAGGTGCTGGTTGTGACGGACGACCTGGTACCGGCGCAGTACGCCGACAGGGTCCTGAAACATTGCCCCGAAGCCTGGAAGCTCACCCTCCAGCACGGTGAAGAGCACAAAAACACCGCTGCCCTGGAAGCTATCTGGAGCGAGTTGCGAGATCATGCTTTTTCACGCAGGGACCTGATCATCGCAGTCGGAGGCGGAGTGGTCGGAGATATCTGCGGATTTGCCGCGGCCTCTTACATGCGGGGAATAGACTTTTGCAATATTCCCACTACCCTGCTTTCGCAGCTTGACTCCTCTATAGGAGGCAAGACCGCGGTGAATTTCGGCGGGGTGAAAAACCTGATAGGGGCTTTCCACCACCCCTGCCGTGTAATTATCGATCCCGACACTTTGGGCACCCTGTCCGAGAGGCTCTATGCCGAAGGTCTGGCCGAAGCCGTAAAGATGGCAGCGACCAGCGACGCCGCTCTCTTCACCCTCATGGAGAACTCTAAGGACATCCGGGCGGATATTGACCGCATCATCCCCGCGGCGCTGCGCATAAAGAAAGATGTGGTGGAGCAGGATCCGGAAGAAAAAGGCCTGCGCCGGGTGCTGAATTTCGGTCACACGGTCGGCCACGCCATAGAGGCGGTCTCAGGGCAGTTTTACCACGGCGAGAGTGTGGCAATCGGCATGATGTATATGTCTGAAGAGCCCGCTCGCAGCCGCATCAAGGCCCTGCTGGAGCGGCTGGGACTGCCGACCCGGGACGATTGCCCTGTAGAAGAATTGATGGAGGTACTCTCCCGCGACAAGAAGAAGACTTCCGGCGGCATCGCTACGGTCTGGGTATCCGAGATAGGATCATTCGAGTTCCGCACCATGGCGGAAAAAGATATAGAGCTTTTGATTAAAAACCACAGGCAGCAATGAAAAATAGCATCGGACAGAGCGTAATTCTCACCCTGGCGGGCGAGTCCCACGGCGAAATGATATGCGCCGTGCTCGACGGTCTCGCTCCCGGTATCCCGGTGGATGAGGGCTTTATCGCTGAGCAGTTGGGCAAGCGCCGTCCGCAGGGCCCCACCGACACCGCCAGACGTGAGAAGGATGAATTCCGAATCGTCAGCGGCGTATTCGAGGGCTACACCACCGGCGCTCCGCTGACCATACTTATCCCGAATGGAGATACCCGCAGTTCCGACTATAACCCGGAGCTTCCGAGGCCCTCGCACGCGGACTGGGTGGCCCATACGCGCTACGGCGGGTTCGAGGACTGGCGTGGCGGCGGACACTTTAGCGGACGCATCACCGCAGGGATAGTGGCGGCCGGTGCCATTGCCATAAAAGCCCTAAAGGGAAAGGGCGTACGCATAGGTACGCACATTCTCGAATGCGGCGGCGTACAGGACAGGCCTTTCGCCGACTGCGAGGGTGACATAGTTCTGCTGGACGGGCGGGCTTTCCCTGTTCTCGACGATGTGCAAGATGCTATGACGAAGCGCATTACGGCCGCGAAAGCGGAGGGCGACTCCATCGGCGGCACAGTTCAGACCGCCATTACCGGCCTTCCTGCAGGGGTCGGCGAACCATGGTTCGATTCGCTGGACGGAGTTATTGCAAACGCCGTTTTCTCTATCGGCGGCGTGAAGGGAGTGGAATTCGGGGACGGATTTGCTCTCGCCCGGATGAAAGGCTCGCAGGCGAATGACCAGTTCACGGTGGAAAACGGTCAGATACGCACCTCCACCAACCATAACGGCGGCATCAACGGCGGGCTGTCGAACGGCATGCCGATCATTTTCAATACGGCAGTCAAGCCGACACCGTCCATTTCCCTGCCTCAGCAGAGCGTGAACCTGCGCACGGGAGAGCCGGCAGAACTGACACTCAAAGGCAGGCACGACCCCGCCATCGTAAGACGCATCTGCATTGTCATAAGCAGCCTCGTGGCAATAGTTCTCTGCGACCGGCTCGCTTTGCGCTACGGCACTGACTGGCTGAGCGGCGGCGCGGCAAAAAAAGGAGGGCGCGAATAATGAAAATCTGGGTTATCAACGGGCCCAATATCAATATGTTGGGCATACGCGAGCCGGAGATTTACGGCTCCACGACATACGAAGGGCTGCTGCGGCTCATAGAGGAGCACGCAGACCGTAAGGCGCTTGATGGCAAGGTGATGCAGTCGAATCACGAGGGCGACCTGGTGGACTGGATCCAGCAGGCGTACGGAGAAGGAGTGGATGGGATTGTCCTCAACCCCGGGGCTTACACGCACACCAGCATTGCCCTTCTAGATGCGCTGAAGGCCGTCCGCATTCCCACGGTGGAAGTCCACATTTCCAAGGTCGAAAAAAGGGAGGCGTTCCGTCAGGTCAGCTACGTGCGCCAGGCGTGCATCGCCACCATCACGGGACACGGGCCGAAAGGGTACCTTGAAGCTATTGACTTACTGACAGATGGCAAGTAAAAGCATATTGATAGTCGGTCTGGGACTTATCGGCGGAAGCTATGCCGAGGCCCTCACCCGCGCGGGTTACCGGGTGGGTGCGGTCACCCGTTCGCAGGACAGTATCGACTACGCTCTGGGCAGGGGAATTATCTCCGAGGGCCGCACATCGGCCGATGCGGAGTTTATAGGCGGATTCGATATTGTCATTTTCGCCCTCTATCCGCACATAATGCTGGAATGGATCTCGGCTAACCAGAGCCATCTGAAAAGCGGAGCGCTGCTGACCGATGTCACCGGAATCAAACGGGCTGTCGTGTACAAAGTGCAGGAAATGCTGCGGCCGGATCTGGAATTCGTGGGTGCGCATCCCATGGCGGGGCGTGAGGTCGGAGGCGTGCGCAATGCCGACAGCTCCATCTTCCGCGGCGCGAATTACCTGGTCACGCCGACCGCCGCAAACAGCGAGCAGGCCATCTGCACGGTCGAGCAGCTGGGCCGGGATATGGGCTTTGCGCGCATCAGCCGCCTGAGCCCCGAGGAGCACGACGAGATGATCGGCTTCCTGAGCCAGCTCACGCACTGCCTTGCCATTGCCCTGATGACCTGCAAGGAAAACGGGCACATGGCCGATTTCACCGGCGATTCGTTCCGG
>JAFSTI010000066.1 GCA_017450585.1 Bacteroidales bacterium | reverse complement strand
TTTCGGAGGCGCTGATAGGGGCGGTTTTTCAATCGTTCTCAATAGCATGTCATGGCCTCAAATGGCCGCATAGACGAACCTCCAAAATGAAGCAGGTTATTTTTTAACAATTACTTAATTGTTTGTTGATTCAGATTTCTGTCGGGACAGTCCGATAAACACAGCCGACAGCATTGTAAATACATATGCCTGGATGAACGCCACCAGGCATTCCAGTATATCCATAAAAACGCCGAAAAATACGGCGATGACGCTGATGCCGCTGTTCAGGGCGACCCCCAGCTTCGCGGTCAGGAAGATGGCTGCGACCACGCCCAGCAGCATCACATGCCCCGCGAGTATATTGGCGAAAAGCCTGACCATCAGGGAGAAAGGCTTGGTGAACATGCCGATGATTTCGATAACGGGCATGAGCGGAATGGCCTTCAGGAACACCGGCACTTCCGGCCACAGAATCTCCTTCCAGTAGTGTTTGTTGCCGAAAAGATTGACGGCCAGGAAAGTGAACACCGCCAGGCAGAGGGTTATGGCAATATTGCCGGTGACATTGGCTCCGCCCGGGAAGAAGGGCACGATGCCCAGGATGTTGTTTATAAATATAAAGAAGAAGGCCGTAAGCAGGTAGGGGGAGTAGCGGCGGTAATCCGGCCCGACACACTCCTTGATGATGTCGTCCTCGACCATCGTGACCAGCATCTCTACCAGTCCCGTCAGGCCGTGCGGCACCTCCTCGCGCGCGTCGTGCCTGCGATACCAGCGCGCCGCGCAGAGAATCAGCAGCAGCACGATCAGGCTGCCGATCATCAGCGAAAGGACGTTTTTGGTAATGGATATGTCAAGAGGCTTGACAGCGCTGCCGTCAGACATGATTTCGACTATCTTCCCGGCGTGCTTTTCTCCTTTCGGGGCAATCATGAATCCTTCATACCCGTCGCCGTGCTCCAGCTTCGCCGACGAGAACACATGCCAGCCGCTGGTCTTGCTGCGCACTATCACCGGCAGCGGCAGCGTGACATGATGGTCCTTCACCGTCGTGATGTGCCAGCCATACGAATCCCCCACATGCCCGAACAGGTATTCGCGCATATCGATGCCCTCCGCCCCGGCGGGAACGGCAAGCAGCAGAGTGAGCAGTATGAGGATCAGTCGGCGCATACGGTGATGATGTCATTTTCGATGCGGGCGAAGCCGCCGTTTATCGGAAGCTCTTCGGAGAATGAACCAGGCTCTGATGTGGGAGACGAGGCGCTGCGGTAGCGGATGAGGCCGGGCTCGAGGGAGGTCACCAGCGGGGCGTGGCCGCGCAGCACGGTGAAACGGCCCTTCGTGCCGGGCAGTTCTACCGCGACCGCATCCTCCAGACGGAGGAGCTCCTTTTCGGGTGACAGGACTATCAGAACCATTGCCTCAAACCTTTATGCCTGCGAAGCTTTGATCATCTCCTCGCCCTTGGCAATCGCTTCCTCGATAGTTCCGACCTGCAGGAAAGCCTGCTCGGGAATCTCATCCACTTCGCCATCCATAATCGCCTGGAAGCCGTGTATGGTATCTTCGATCTCCACCATCACGCCCGGACGGCCGTTGAACGCCGCCGCCACATGGAATGGCTGCGAAAGGAAGCGCTGCACTTTTCTCGCGCGGCTCACGGTCAGCTTGTCCTCATCTGAGAGTTCGTCCATGCCCAGGATCGCTATGATGTCCTGCAGTTCTTGGTAACGTTGCAATATTGCCTTTACCCTCTGCGCCGTGTCGTAGTGCTCCCGTCCCACGATGTTAGGGTCCAGGATGCGGGAGGTTGACTCCAGCGGATCGACGGCGGGGTAAATGCCCAGCGAGGCGATCTTGCGGCTCAGCACGGTGGTGGCGTCCAGATGCGAGAAGGTCGTTGCGGGGGCCGGGTCGGTCAGGTCGTCGGCCGGCACGTACACCGCCTGCACGGAAGTGATGGATCCGTTTTTGGTGGAGGCAATACGCTCCTGCATCTGGCCCATCTCGCTCGCGAGCGTCGGCTGGTAACCGACCGCCGAGGGAATGCGGCCGAGCAGGGCGGAAACCTCACTGCCCGCCTGCGTGAAGCGGAAGATATTGTCAATAAAGAGCAATATGTCCTTCGGGTCGGCGGGGTCGGTGCTGTCGCGCAGCGATTCGGCGAGCGTCAAGCCACTGAGGGCCACGCTGCTACGGGCTCCGGGCGGCTCGTTCATCTGCCCGAACACCATCGCCACATGCGATTTTTTCAGCGCCTCACGGTCGACCTTGTCCAGGTCCCAGTGCCCTTGCTCCATCGATTTGGTGAACTCCTCGCCGTAATCGATGACGCCGGACTCGATCATCTCGCGCAGCAGGTCATTGCCCTCACGCGTACGCTCGCCCACACCGGCGAAGATGGAGAAGCCGTCGTGTTTTTTGGCAATATTGTTTATCAATTCCTTGATCAGGACGGTCTTGCCGACGCCGGCGCCGCCGAACAGGCCGATCTTTCCGCCTTTCAGGTACGGTTCCAGCAGGTCGATTACCTTGATGCCGGTGAACAGAATCTCCTGCGACGTGGCGAGGTCTTCGAATTTCGGGGCTTCGCGGTGTATGGGCAATGCCCCCTCGGCGGAGAGTTCGCCCAGCCCGTCTATGGCCTGTCCGGTGACGTTCATCACCCGGCCCCGGATCTGCGCACCTATGGGCATCGAGATGGGGCTGCCGCTGCTGCTCACATCCCGTCCGCGCTGAAGGCCGTCTGTCGAGTCCATGGCTACCGCCCGGACGGTGTCTTCCCCGATGTGCTGGCGGACTTCCAGCGTCAGTTGCCTGCCGTCCTCGCGGGCTGTATTCAGAGCTTCATGTATGTGCGGGAGTTCATCTCCCTCCTGAAGATCGAAGTGGATATCCACTACCGGTCCTATGATCTGAGAAATGCGTCCTTTCATGTACGATGCTTTATCGAGGGCACAATTTACGAAAAAAACGACGAAAGTGCCGCGCTTTTTCCTAAATTAGCCTCCGTAAGTTTTATCAAGCTATGAATACTCAGGAGAAATTCGTCATCACGATCAGTCGGGAAGTCGGCTCAGGCGGCCGTACGATAGGCCGTAAACTGGCCGCCAAGTTGGGAGTCAGGTATTGTGACAAGCACCTTATCGAGGCACTTATCGATCAGTTCGGGCTTACCATGGCCGAAATCGAAGAGATTAAGGGCCGGAAGAAGAATTGGATAGCAGATTTCCTGGGGCGGGTGTCCGAGGTCCCGATGCCCGGGGCTTTCCTGAATAAGTCTCCTTATGATGTCCTCGCTGAGTCGGCTACGGCTGATACCTTTTTCCAGCGTGAAAAAGAGATACTGGGCTCTCTGGCCGAGCAGGAGTCATGCGTCATAGCCGGAAGGTCTGGATTTTATGTGCTGAAGGACCATCCTAACAGGCTGGATATCTTTATCCGTGCCCCGTACGAGTACCGTGTCGAGCGTATAATGCGCAGGCAGAATCTATCGCGTGAAGAGGCTGAAAAGCTCCTCGTCTCTTTGGATACCAAAAGGGAGAATTACATCCGCCGTATCAGCGGTACAAGCCGCTACGACGCACGTAATTATGATCTGGTGCTGAATGTCGGGGGAATGAGTGAAGATGAGGCGGTGGATCTGATCCTGGACTTTATTCAGAAGCAATCTTAAATCCGTCGCGGTGCTTCCCTTCGGGGGCTAATTCACGATAATATGCATAGATCCGGCTCATGTCGGCTTTCACGTCGTCGGTGGAGTCGAAACGTTCCCCTATGCTGATGCGTTTGTTTTTCCAGTCGAAGTAGCCCAGATAAATCGTCGATCCGGTCTCGCGGGCTATCATGTGGAAGCCCGTTTTCCATTTTGAGACAGCCTTGCGGGTACCTTCCGGCGCTATGGCGAAGTGGAATTCATCCACCGACTCCATGGCGTGAATCAGGCTGCGTATCATGGCGCCCGGACTCTTCCGGTCTATCGGCACGGCTCCGCATGAGCGCAGGATAGGCCCCAGGGGCCAGAAGAAGAACTCTTGCTTGATCATTATATGAGCTACCTTGCCGAACTGGGTATAGAAAAGGTAGCTGATCAGGAAATCCCAGATACTGGTGTGGGGAACACCCAGGATAACGACCTTCCTCTCGCTAGCGGGACCTCCTACGCTGGTCCAACCGAGTTTCCGCAGGGCCCAGCCGCAAAAGCGGGCCCAGCGGGGACTGACTGTGGTTTTAATTTTCATGATTTGCCGGGCTCGTCACCATGTGCATTTTTGTATAGGAAGCGGCGGATTTTCTGCGTGGCGGTCTTTTCGAAAGGCTCTTTCATGGCGTCCACTTCACCGATCTTCGCATTCTTGCCGACGGCTTTATTGACCCATTCCAGGACGGCCTTCTTGCGGGCCTCCAGCGTCTCGAAGAAATTGTCCTCAGTCGCCTGATTCCAGTCCAGGACATTATCATTAAACTTGACCAGCGCCACCAGCTTGCCGTTCCGCTCCATCACCAGCGATTCATCCACGCCACTGATATCGTTAATGACCATCTTGATCTCTTCGGGGTAGATGTTCTCGCCCGAGGGGCCGAGAATGGTGTTGTTCAGGCGGCCTTTGATGTAGTAGTAGCCGTCCTTGTCCACGCAGGCGATATCGCTAGTGTGGAACCATCCATGGTCATCGAGTACCTGCAGGGTCCGCTCGGGGTCCTTGTAGTAGCCCATCATCACGTTGTCCCCGCGGCACACGATTTCGCCCTCGCCTGTGACAGGGTCAGGATTGTCCAGCCGTATCTCCACTCCCCATGTAGCCACGCCGATTGAGCCTATGCGCTTCTTTTTGGTGACGATCACATTGGCCACCAGAGGCGAGGTCTCGGTCAGGCCGTAACCGACAGAGTAGGGGAAGTGACAGTCGCGGAGAAACTTCTCGACGCCCGGATCGAGTTTCGCCCCTCCGATACCGAAGAAGCGCAGTTTTCCTCCGAAAGTCTTAAGCAGTTTTCCTCCGATAATACGATGCAGGAGCCAGGGCATGTGCGCGTCCATCCATGACAGCACCCGGCTGCCCCGGATCGTGGGAAATACACTGTTCTTAATGACTTTTTCTATGACCAGCGGCACGGAGAGCATAATCGTAGGCCTGACTTTCTTCATCGCGGGGAGCAATACCGCCGGTGCGGCTCTCTTCTGCAGGTAGTACACGCACGCACCTACATAGAAAGAGTACACGGATGACACGCCCAGCTCGTAGGTATGGGCTATTGGCAATATTGACAGAAACCTGTCACCCGCGAAGCAGGGCTGCGCCATGAAGGATGCGGCCAGGTTGTGACAGATATTGCGGTGGCTGAGCATTACACCCTTCGCTCGTCCGGTGGTCCCGGAGGTGTAAATGATGGTAGCCAGGTCGTCCGGCTGCGGGTCTTTCACCCAGCCGTTGCACTGGAAGTCCTCGCGGTTCTTCTTTACGAACTCGAAATTCTCGATGTCGATGACCAGGGTCATGGCATCATAGCATTGTTCGCTGAGTTTGGAACGCAGTCCCTTCGAAATGAAAATAACTTTCGCCTCGGAGTGGGTGAGGATGTTGGTCACCTCATTTTCGGAGCTGTCAGGCAGAATGGGGACGGCTACCCGGCCGAAGGCGGTCGCGCTGAAGAAGGCGACCAGGTAGTTGGGCATGTTCTGCGAGAGTATCGCCACCTTGTCTCCTGCGGAAATACCGTAACGGGACATTCGTACCGAGAGCCTCTCTGTCGCCTCTTTGAGGGAGCGATAGGTATAAGCGCCTGTACCATCCGCAAACATAGTGGCGTCGCGCTTCCAGTACTTGGTAGTAGAGTAATCAAATACCTTACGCAGGGTATTGCACTGAAGCTCGCGGTATTTGAGTTTGCTCCTGTATGGTGACTTTGCTTTCATGGTACAATATAACCGTCCTTATGCTTGCCTTCCAGACCCATGGGGCGGTAATGATCGTATATGCGTTGCAGATCAGCCTTGGGGTCGTCGCTCAAAGGGAAATGCTCTCCTACGCTGATTCTCTTCTTTCCCCAGTCGTAATAGCCGATGTAAACTTCGGATCCGGTTTCACGGGCTATCATGTGGAAACCGCTTTTCCAGCGCTTTGTCGCTTTACGGGTTCCCTCTATGGCGATGGCCAGGTGGAATTCATCGGTGGCTTCCATAGCCCTGATGAGGCTGCGTACAGTGGCCCCCGGACTCTGTCTGTCGACGGGGACAGCGCCACAGGCTCTCAGGAGGCCCCTCAGGGGCCAGAAGAAGAATTCCTTCTTAACCATGATATGGGCGACCTTCCCGTACTGAGTGTAAAACAGATAGCAGATCAGGAAGTCCCATATCGAGGTGTGCGGAACCCCCAATACGATCGCCTTCTTATCCGGCATGGGCCCGCTCTCGCTCTTCCAGCCGAGTTTCCGCAGGGCCCAGCCGCAAAAGAGGGCCCAGCGGGGACTGACTGTAGTTTTTATTTTCATGGCTGGGGAGGACTAGTCGAACTAGTCCCTAAAAAATCTCCGAAGCAGGAGCCTCTATTTCCGGCGTTTCGTTTTCTTTAGGGGTGAAGCCTTTGCGGGGGCCTCGCTCAGTGCGGTCGTGACGCTCTCCATCGTGTCTGGGACCACGATCAGACCTATCGCGGCGGTCGCCATCGCGACGGGGACCTCTGTCCCCGCGCTCGCGGCGGTCACCTTCGCGCTTGGGACCACGTTCGCCGCGGGGCCTGCGCTCAGGCTCGACATAACCTTCGGGCTTCTCGGTGAGGGCTCTCATTGACAGCCTCATCTTACCGGTCTTGGCATCGATCTCGAGGAGTTTGACATCGACCTCGTCACCGACGCTCAGTACGTCTTCGACTTTCTCGGTCTTGTTCCATGCGATTTCGGAAACGTGCAGGAGACCTTCCTTGCCGGGCAGGATCTCGATGAATGCTCCGAATTCGAGGATGCTCACGACGCGGCCGTGATAAACGGTGCCGACCTCGGGAACAGCGCAGATACCCTTGATCCAGTCGAGGGCCTTCTGCATAGCCTCACGGTCGTTGGAAGCGACATCCACCACGCCCTCGGTGAGGTTCGTTCCGGGGATAGGCTCCTCGGTGATGGTGATGACGGTGCCGGTTTCCTTCTGGATCTTCTGGATGGTCTCGCCGCCCTTTCCGATGACCGCTCCGATGAACTCGGAAGCGATGCGGAGCTGCTCGATGCGGGGAACGAAGGGCTTGTAGTCCTCACGGGGTTCGCTGATGGTCTTCATCATTTCGCCCATGATGTGCATGCGGCCCTGACGTGCCTGCTCGAGAGCTTTCTCGAGGACGTCATAGCTCAGACCGTCCACCTTGATATCCATCTGGGTGGCGGTGATACCGTCGGCGGTACCGGTGACCTTGAAGTCCATGTCTCCGAGGTGATCCTCGTCGCCGAGAATATCGGTCAGAATGGCGTAACGGTCGTTAGGATGAATCTCATCAGTGATAAGTCCCATTGCCACACCGGCCACGGGCTTCTTGATCTTCACACCTGCGTCCATGAGGGCGAGGCAGCCGCCGCAGACAGAGGCCATGGAAGATGAACCGTTGGATTCGAGGATATCAGAAACTACGCGCACTGCGTAGGGATTCTCGGGTGCGAGGGGAACTACGGGCTTGAGGGCACGCATGGCGAGGTTGCCATGACCGATCTCGCGACGTCCCACACCTCTCTGTGCTTTGGCTTCGCCGGTGGCAAAGGGCGGGAAGTTGTAGTGGAGAACGAACTGGTCCTCATCCTGGATGAGAACTTCGTCACGCTCTTTCATATCCATCTTGGTACCGAGGGTGACGGTCGCCAGGGACTGGGTCTCGCCGCGGGTGAAGATGGCGCTACCGTGTGCGCAGGGCAGATAGTCCACTTCGCACCAGATGGGGCGCACCTCGTTCGTGGCGCGGCCGTCCAGACGGATGCCTTCGTCGAGGATGAGGTTGCGCATGGCTTCCTTCTCCTCGTTGTGATAATACCTCTCCACGAGCGGAGTCTTCTCTTCGAGTTCCTCCTCGGGGATGGTGGCCAGGAATTCTTCCTTGATGGCCTTGAATCCTTCCTCACGCTCTTTCTTAGGCTTGGCAGCCTTCGCGAGGGCATAGCACTTATCGTAGCAGAAGTCGTGAACAGCTTTCTTCAGCTCCTCGTCTTCGACGTCGTGGGGATAATCCCTCTTGTTAACGTCGGTTCCGAGCTCATGCATGAGTTCTTTCTGTACACGGCAATGTTTCTTTATCTCTTCGTGGGCGAACTTGATGGCCTCGAGCATTACGCTTTCGGGAACCTCGTTCATTTCGCCTTCCACCATCATGATGTTCTCCTCGGTGGCGGCAACCATCAGCTCGAGGTCGCTGGCGGCCATCTCGCTGAAATTGGGGTTGATCTTGAATTCCCCGTTGATACGGGCTACGCGTACTTCTGAGATAGGTCCCTGGAAGGGGAGGTCGGAAGTAGCGAGTGCGCAGGAGGCAGCGAGTCCGGCGAGAGCATCGGGCTGGATGTCTTTCTCAGCGGAGATGAGGTTTACGTTTACATATACCTCGAGGTGGAAATCTTCGGGCCAGAGGGGCCTGATGGGGCGGTCAACCAGACGGGAGATCAGAATCTCATAGTCGGAGGACTTGCCCTCTCTCTTCATGAATCCGCCGGGGAAACGTCCGGCTGAATAATATTTCTCCTTGTAGTCTACCTGAAGCGGGAGGAAATCCGTTCCTTCCTTGACTTCTTCTGCGGCTGTCACGGTGGCGAGAAGCATGGTGCCACCCATCTTTACGACAGCGGAGCCGGCGGCCTGCTTGGCCAGTTTGCCGGTCTCGATTTCAATCACGCGGCCATCCGCGAGTTCGATTCTTTTGTTGATTACGTTCATTATTGTTTTCCTTTAACAGCTTTCTTCAAAAAAGGGATGGCTCCACCCGGGAACCATCCCCAAATCTTCTCCTTATCGTTTATCGGCGCAGACCGAGTTCTTTGATAAGAGCCCTGTATCTCTCGATGTCAACTCTCTGGAGGTAATCCAGAATCTGACGCCTCTTACCGACCAGGCGGAGAAGGGAACGACGCGTGACCACGTCCTTTTTGTTCGCCTTCACATGCTCGGTGAGGTGAGCGATACGGTAGGAGAATAGAGCAACTTGACTCTCAGGAGAGCCGGTGTCTTTATTGGACTTCCCGTACTTCGCGAAAATCTCTTGCTTTTTTTCAGGCATTAAATATTCAGCCATCTTGCAAAAAATTAATTGGTTAACACTTAGCTCGCCGCCACTTCGCGGACAAGCGGGCGCAAAGGTACGAACTATTTTTGACAATTCCTACCCTCGCGCGTGAAATACTCGCGTGCGCACGCTTACTTGAGCAGGGGCAATATCACCTCCTGCATGATGGCGTAGCCTTCCACGGTGGGATGAACGCCGTCTCGGGAGAGTTCCGGCTTGAGGCGGCCGTCCAAAAAGCATTCGGGCGTGAAGTAGTCCACGCATGGAATGCGATGCGTGCGGGCGTATTCGCGCAGCAGACCGTTCAGCTGCCCGATCTTCTCCGGCACGTTTTCGACCTCCCGCCGCCACGGGATATGGGTCGTAGGGAAGACAGTACAGAGGATGGGCTTGATT
>JAFSTI010000005.1 GCA_017450585.1 Bacteroidales bacterium | reverse complement strand
GTGGTACAGGCGCCGATCTCGACGTTATTGCCAATAATCACGTTACCCAGATGCTCGATTTTCTTCCAGCTGCCGTCGCTCTGGGGCGCATTCCCGAAGCCGTCGCTGCCGATCACGGCGTTCGCGTGCACGATGACATTGTCCCCGATGACGGAATTGTCATAAATACAGACGCCAGGGTACAGGATGCAATGGTGGCCGATGCGGACATTGTTCCCGATGGAGACGTTATCCCCGATGCGCGTGCAGTCCCCGATGCTGGTTCGGCGGCCGATATGGGCACAATCACCGACCCAGACGCGGCGGCCCAGACGAGCGGAGCAGGAGATATGTGTCCAGAGCCCGCGGTGGCGGCGGTACTTGCGGCGGGAAGCGCTCGCATAGGACAGCAGCTCGGTGATGGCACTGTAGGCATTGTCCACCCGTATCATGGTCGGGGTGACCGGTGCCTTGGGCTCGAAGTCCTTGTTTACCAGCAGGATACTGGCTTTTGAAGTATAGACGTACTGCTCGTATTTAGGATTTGCGAAAAAGCAGAGATTGCCCGGTCGGCCGTGTTCAATCTTTGCGAATGAGGATGCGACCGCATCGGGGTTCCCGTCCACCGTGCCGTGGAGGACCTCCGACAGTTCATTAGCTGTGAATTTCATCTTCGGGTATCAGTTAGGTCTCGCAAAAGTAACAATTAATTTTGGGATTTCGCGGAAAATGCGTACATTTGCTCCCGAGAACGAGATAGGGGCCGCGAGGTTCCTATCTTTTTTGTGGGTACAGCCCGGATAGAATATGGAAAAAGAAAAACTTACAGAAGTGCTGCAGAAGGCAGCCGCAGGCCGTGGGTGCACGCTCGTGGACCTGGATTTCAATGATGACGACAATGTGTTTGTCGCCACGATTGACCGCCCGGACGGGGACATTACGCTGGAGGACTGCGAGAGCGTCCACCGCGCCGTGCTCGCTGCGTTCGATAGGAATATCGAAGATTATTCGATGACCGTTACTTCCGCCGGAATCAGCGCTGAAGAGGCGGACCGCATGCTGCAAACAATAAAAGACTAACTAAATACAATGGAAAAAGAACAAGTTTTGACCTTGATTGACGCCTTCAAGGTGTTCAAGGAGGAGAAGAACATCGACCGCCCCGTGATGATGGGCGTGCTCAAGGATGTATTCCTCACCCAGATTGCAAAGACCTATGGATCTGCCGATAACTTTGACGTTATCGTGAACGTGGACAAGGGAACCTGCGAGATTTACCAGAACTTCGAGATTGTCGAGGAAGTGGAGAACCCCAATGCCGAGATGACCCTCGAACAGGTGAAAGAGGACAGCGGTGACGATGATTACGAAATCGGCGATTCCTACGCGAAGAAAATCGGCCTGGAGTCATTCGGCCGCCGCGGAATCCTGAACATCCGCCAGAACCTGCAGGGCCGTATCATGGATATCGAGAAGGCCAATGTGTACAAGAAGTACCTGGAGAAGGTCGGAGAAATCTTCACCGGCGAAGTGTACCAGACCTGGTCGAAGGAAGTACTTATCCTGGATGCCGATGGCAATGAGCTTCACATCCCGAAGAGCGAGCAGATTCCCGGCGAGCATTTCAAAAAGAACGACACCGTCCGCGCCATCATCAAGAGCGTGGAGATGAAGAACAATACCACCCCGTACATCGTCCTGTCCCGTGTGACGAACGAGTTCCTGGAGCGCCTCTTCGAACAGGAGGTTCCGGAGATCATCGACGGCCTGATCACCATCAAGAAGGTTGTGCGCGTACCGGGTGAAAGGGCCAAGGTGGCCGTGGAGTCTTACGACGAGCGCATTGACCCGATTGGAGCGTGTATCGGTGTGAAGGGCGGCCGTATCATCGGCATCGTGCATGAGCTTCGCAATGAAAACATCGACGTCCTGCAGTGGTCCAACAATCCTCAGCTTCTCATTCAGAGGGCCCTTAGCCCCGCGCGTGTGTCATCCATAGATATGGGCACTTCTCCTACCGACAAGGTGAAGGTGTTCATGCAGCCGGATGAGGTGAAGAAGGGTATCGGCCGCGGCGGCTGCAATGTGCAGTTGGCCGGAATGCTGGTGGACCGTGAACTGGAAGTGTGGCGCGAACTCCCGAAGGACGAGGCCGGAGAGGAAGAGGATGTGCTGCTGAGCGACTTCTCGAACGAGATCGATGGCTGGATCATCGACCGTCTGGAGTCCATCGGATGCGATACCGCGAAGAGCGTGCTGGCACTCTCCCCCGAGGATGTGGCCCGCAGGGCGGATCTCGAGGACGAGACCGTGGCCGAGGTTATGGCAATCCTCAAGGCAGAGTTTGAAGACTAATTGATAATATAAGGGGTTATATATGGCAGAAATCAGACTTAACAAACTTATCAAGCAGTACAATATCGGACTGCAGGACATTGTCGACTTCCTCAATAAGCAGGGAGCCGGTGTGGAAGAGAATCCTAATGCCAAGGTCTCTGACGAGTTCCTTCCGGCGCTGGAAAAGCAGTTCGGAAAGGATAGAGACGCGAAAGAGGCTGCAGAGAAGCTCAATATCAAGATGACCGACATCCTCGGCAGCAGCTCCCGTGAGCAGAAGGCCAAGGAAGAAGAGGAGGAATTCGAGCAGGAGATCAGGATCAAGACGACCATTTTGCAGAAAGCTGCACCCAAAGCAGAACCAGCACCTGCCGCCGAGCCTGTACCCGTTGTCGAACCTGCCCCGGCCGTTGAGCCCGCTCCCGCAGAGCCAGTGAAGGCTGATGAGCCTGTTACCGATGTCCCGGAGGTGAAGCCTGCTGCCGAGCCGGAGCCTGTAAGTGAAACTCCCGCTGAGCCCGTTGCTGAGCCGGAACCCGCCCCTGTGGCCGAAGCCACCGAGGATGTTCCCGAAACCGTTCAGGAGACTCCTGCCGCAGAGCCCGAGACGAGTGCCCCGACCCCTGCACCCGCTCCGGAAAGCGCTATAGCTGAGTCCACAGCCGTTTCTGCCTCGGCTGCCGCAACTGTTGCATCTGTGAAGGAAGAGTCGAGCCTGAAGGTCGTCGGCAAGATTGACCTCTCTCAGTTCGATAAGAAACCCAAGAAGCGCGAACGCATTGCCAAGGGAAGCCAGAAGGTAGACCTGGGTAAAGTGGAGGCTGACAATAACCCCCGCCGCGATTCGAAGAAGGCGCCTGTGCAGCAGAATGCGCCCGGCACCGGTAAACGCAAACGTGACCGTGACCGCTTCAAACCTGCAATGACCGAGGCCGAGACCGAGGAAATGCAGAAGCAGATCCAGAAGCAGGTCAAGGAGACTTACGCCCGTATGAACGAGGGTAAGAAGAACAATTTCGGAGCAAAATACCGTAAGGAAAAGCGCGAACTGGCCGCCCAGAGGACCGCGGAGGAACAGGAACAGCTGGATGCTGAGAAGAAAGTATTGAAAGTTACGGAGTTCGTGACTGTCAATGATCTGGCGACTCTGATGAACAATACTCCGGTGGTCAAGGTTATCGGAGCTTGCATGAGCCTGGGTCTGATGGTGTCCATCAACCAGCGTCTCGATGCCGAAGCCCTGGTGCTGGTGGCCGAGGAGTTCGGTTATAAGGTGGAATTCGTGACCGCCGATATTACCGAAGAGATTAAGAGCAGTTCCGAGGCTGATTCCGAAGAGGATCTGGTCCCGAGGCCGCCGATTATCACCGTCATGGGTCATGTGGACCACGGTAAGACCTCATTGCTGGACTACATCCGCAAGACCAACGTAATCGCCGGTGAGGCCGGAGGTATCACCCAGCACATCGGCGCTTACAGCGTGAGGCTGGATGACGGACGCCGCATCACATTCCTGGATACCCCGGGACACGAAGCCTTTACCGCCATGCGTGCCCGTGGTGCACAGCTCACCGACCTCGCGGTTATCATCATTGCCGCGGATGACGCGGTCATGCCGCAGACAGTCGAAGCTATCAACCATGCCCAGGCTGCCGGTGTCCCCATGGTGTTTGCGATCAATAAGATCGACAAACCCGGTGCGAATCCGGATACGATACGCCGCCAGCTTTCCGAGATGAATATTCTCGTGGAAGACTGGGGCGGAAAGTACCAGTGCCAGGAGATTGCCGCGAAATCCGGTATCAATGTGGACAAGCTACTCGATAAGATTCTGCTGGAGACCGATTTGCTGGATCTGAAGGCGAATCCGAACAAGATGGCCGTCGGTGCGGTGATAGAGTCTTCACTGGATAAGGGCCGCGGTTATCTGGCTACCATCCTGGTACAGGAAGGAACCCTGAGAGTCGGGGATGTGGTCCTGAGCGGAAGTTATTACGGACGTGTGAAGTCCATGTTCAACGAGCGTGGGCAGAAGGTCTCCGAGGCCGGCCCTTCGACTCCGGTTTCTGTCCTCGGGCTGAACGGAGCTCCCGCCGCAGGTGAGAAGTTCAATGTGCTTGCCGACGAGAAGGAGGCCAAGAGCATTGCCAACCGCCGTGAGCAGCTGCTCCGTATCCAGGGCATCAAGACTCAGAAGCATATGACTCTGGAAGAGATCGGACGCCGTATCGCTATCGGAAACTTCAAGGAACTCAATGTCATCGTCAAGGGTGATGTGGACGGCTCCGTCGAGGCCTTGTCCGATTCCCTGATCAAGCTCTCTACCGAAGAAGTGAAGGTGAATGTCATCCACAAGGCTGTGGGTGCCATCTCCGAATCTGATATCTTGCTGGCACAGGCGTCGGATGCCGTTATCATCGGCTTCCAGGTGCGTCCTTCCGTGGAGGCCCGCAAGGCAGCCGAGAAAGAAGGTATCGAAATCCGTCTGTACTCAGTTATCTATGACGCTATCAATGAGGTGAAAGACGGTATCGAGGGTATGCTCGAGCCCGAGAAGAAGGAAGAGATTACCGCGACGGCAGAAGTCAAGCAGACCTTCAAGATCTCCAAGGTCGGCACCATCGCCGGATGTATTGTCCGGGACGGTAAGATGGTCCAGAAGGCCAGCGTACGCCTGATCCGTGACGGTATCGTGATCTACACCGGAGAGCTCTCATCGCTGCAGGTCGGCAAGGATGCCGTGAAAGACGTGGCCGCCGGCAAGGAATGCGGCATGGCCATCGCGAATTTCAACGATATCAAAGAAGGAGACGTCATCGAATCCTTCACCATCGTGGAGATAAAACGGACTTTGTAATGCTTGGGCGTGGCAGATTCTCACTACTAGTCGGACTAGTCATCCTCTTCTCCTGCGGAGGAGGGCATCAACCAGATGCTTTTGATCCCGGGAACGGGAGCGAGTTTAATCCCGGAGGGGGAAACTCCGGCAATAACGGAGGGCAGACCGGTACGCTGACCATCACCTGGAGCGGTGAGAAGACCATAGGCTCCGGCGGGTACGGACGCGCACACAGGCTGAACGACGGCCGCCTTATGCTGATGTTTTTCAGCGGTGGCGGCGTTAAATCCTGTTACAGCTCTGACAATGGCGTAAGTTGGACTACTCCGGTGCAGAAGTTTTCCCGCCTGAGTATCACGGGGCCGGTTGCAGGTTCCGCCTCAGGTGAAAACGCTACGGTAAACGTCGGTATTGACAATCCGGAATTTGCCCAATTGCCCGCGAATCATCCGACTCACCCGGGACGCATCATCTTCGCTACGAACCTGCGCCCTGCAGATTCCAAGACATCCATATTCCCTTATTCGATCGGGGTCGCGACTAGCGATGATGCGGGCACTACATGGACCGGGATACGCTATGCGTATCAATCTGACCGCTGGAGCGGCAATGTGGGCAAGGGCTGCTGGGAACCGTTCGTGCTCGTACTTCCTGACGGCCGCGTGCAAATCTATTTCTCCGACGAAACACCCTACTGGCGTAACGGCAATGCCTTCCAGAACATTTCGGTTATCGAATCTACGGACGGAGGGGAGACATGGGGCAATGCGCGCATCGTCGCCTACACCGCAAAGTATAGGGACGGAATGCCGGTACTGATGCTTCATGGAGGCAATATTTACCTCGCTATCGAGCATAATGCCGCCGGTCAGAAACTACACCCGCAGATAGTATATAGCACAGTTGAGGACAATTGGTCCACGGTTCGTTATGGTGACTCGCCCTACCGTTTCGACCCGTTCAAGGAAGACATACAAGCGGCGACCGTTTACACCGGCGCTCCGTATCTGATTAAAACAGACAACTATTTCGTGCTGAGTTACCAGTCATCCAAAGGATCATCCGTGGCGACGCACGAGCATTCCGTAATGGAAGTCGTAGCTTGTCCTATTTCTGAGTCCGCCGGGGCTATATTTACTACCATGCGCGGGACCACGCGGCCCTTCGTCGTAGATCAGACTTCTCAAGCCGGTCTTTGGAACTCGCTATGCGACCTCGGAGATGACTGCATCCTTGCAGTCAGCCAGGTCGGTGGCAAGATACGGGTGAATCGTGGGCGGATTCAGTAATTATTTGAAACTCAGGCACACTTTTCTAAAAGTGATCGTCCTGATGCTTGCATTTGAACTGCAGGCGGCGGCGACCACGTTCTCTTTCATGCATTTTACGAGGGAGAACGGCGCGCTGCCGTATGATGGAGTTCGGGTGCTGCTGGAGGATAGCAGGGGAGATGTGTGGATAGGGACGCAGAAGGGTCTGGCCCGGTACGAGGCCGGTCGTTTCACGACTTTCGATCGCGATCAGTTCGGCGTGGAGTCGGATCATGTCAGCGCCCTCGCTGAAGACTCGGAGGGCAATATCTGGGTGGGTACCGATGACGGAATCGTTATTTACGACCTGCAGAGCGGAGGATTCCGGCGTATCGCCGGAGACCTGATCCGATCCAGAGTGTATGTCATGAAGCGTGATTCCCTGGGCCGGATTTGGATAGGCATCAGCGGAGAAGGGCTCTACCTGCAAAGCGGGACGGAGGTGCGTCGGGTCGATGGAATTACGATAAGAGATGTCTACAGGATTGCTTTCGGGACAGACGGATTGCCGTTTATCGCGTCCTATCTCAATGACCTGTATAAACTTCGGGGACTGGATTCTTCGGCGCCGCAGTTGATTCCGGTGGCAGACGGTTTCTTTAGACATGATGATATCGAGGGGCTAATCTCGCAGGGTGACACCCTTTTCGTGGCATCCAAAGCCAGGGGCCTCTGCCGTGTCGGACTGACTGATGATGTGGAAATCCTGCTCAGACTGCCGGAAGGCCACAGGCCGACGGCCCTGTCGGGAAACGAAAATATGCTGTGGCTTGCTACCACGGAAGGTTTAATCCGATATAACCGGCTTACAAACGAAATCATTCGCCTGTCACCTGAAGGAGGCGATCAATTTTCGCTCTCGGACGATTTTATACGTGACGTTCTTCCTTCTGCGAAGGGAGATCTCTGGGTGGGTACCGACAATTCCGGAGTCGATCTTTGTAAAGCGGACGCCGGCAGATTCAGGAATTATTACCGCCTCAGTGACGGCAGGAATATCGCATCCTGCATAGTACGCGGCTTCGCGCAGACTCCGGATTCGAAGATATGGATTGCTACGCAGAGAGCCGGACTCCTGGAACTGAGCTCAGACAGTTTTCTTCAGGTCAAACTCCCGGGATTACCTTCTAACATTACGGCAATCTGTGAGGACGGAGGCATACTGTGGCTCGGCTCGCAGCAAGGTGTGATCCGTTTCAATCCCCAGACCTCTCAAACCAAGCTGTATTCGAGATTCGGACGTCAGAGCGAGGGCAATGACAACCGCGTCGTAAGCCTGTTCCGGGATTCGGAGGGCGGAATCTGGCTGGGCGCCGCTAACGGCGTGATGCGCTACGACCGTTCAGCCGACGAATTCCTGGCGGAGAATGCGCTGACGTCGCTGGCGGTGGAGGACTTCAAGGAAGATGCGTCCGGACGCCTCTGGCTGGCCACTTATTCGAAGGGCGTATGTCTGTACGACCCGTCATCCGGGGAGATATTGTCCTCCTACGGCAAACTCTACGGCCGCCAGCCGATACAGGATATGACCTCCTCCATGTGCGTGGATAATGCATGGAATATCTGGACAATAGGTTTCAGTTCTGGTATCTACCGCTACGATCCGGCGCATGACAATTTTATCAATATCAACCGCGATAACCTGCCGCAGCTGCCCACGGACCTGTTCCTGACCGCAATACCGGACGACCGCGGCTGCCTGTGGATTAGTTCCGATGCCGGTCTGGTCCAGTATTACCCGTCCAATGGAGCCGTCCGGACCTATACGGCGACTGACGGGCTTTTGGGCGGCGCTTTCAGAAAGGGAGGAATGTTGCTTGATGACGGGACCATGCTGTTTGCATTGACCGACGGATTCGTGCGCTTCGATCCGGATCTGTTCGCCCTGCCGCCCGCACCCGTTGAGCCGACGCCGAAGTTCTGGCGCACAAACGGCGGCATCGCATTGCTGACATTGACCTCAGCCCTGCTGCTCGCACTGATAATAGTTACGCTCGTGCTGCGCGTGCAGAACGCGCGGGCGCGCAGGATTCAGAAAGAAAAGGAACTTGAGCGGGAGGAGCAGTTGTACCGGGAGAAGATGGGCTTCTTCAGCGGCGTCATTCATGAGATCAAGACTCCGCTTACGCTCATACGCACGCCTTTGCAGCACTTGCTGGCGTCCGGCACGCCGAATGCCGAGCAGCGCAAGGATCTCGGAGTCATTGCCCGTAGCGCTGACTATCTGAATTCGCTGGTGCGCGAGCTGCTGGACTACATACGGGCGGAGGAGCACGGCTATGTGCTGGAACTGACGAACCGGGACCTGTCCGACAGCATTGAGTTCATCTGCATGAATTTCCGGGACATCGCCAGGTCCAATGATATCCGCCTGACCTTCTCGCGCCCGGATTCGCCGGTGCAGACGGCTGTGGACGCGAAAGCCTTTGAGAAGATATTGAACAATCTGGTGGACAATGCCATACGCTACGCATCGTCGTGGGTGCGCATCTCCCTGTACCAGAACGACGGTCTCATACGGATCGCGGTCTCTAACGACGGTCCGGCCATCCCGCATGAACGGAGGGAGAAGATATTCGGAGCCTTCGTCACTTATGCGGACAATAAGCACTCGAACGCCCGCAGTTTCGGTATCGGACTTCCATTCGCGAGGCATCTGGCCGAACTGCACGGCGGCTCGCTGGCTCTCTCCGACAGGCAGGACTTCACGGAGTTCGTACTGACTCTGCCGCTGCGCAGTGTGGATGACGTCCAGCCGGAGACTGACAATGACGCCGAAGTGGCCGCCTCGTCACTGCCGCTGGTGCTGGTGGTGGAGGATAATCGCGACCTGGCGTCCTTTCTGCGCAGCAAGCTCAAACCGCTCTACCGCTGCCTCACCGCTCCGTCCGGAGAGCGGGCGCTGGAGATAATGGGACGCTATGATATTGACCTGTTGATTACGGACATCGGTCTGAAGGGTATGAGCGGCGTGGAGCTGTGCCGGCACGTGTCCAAGGATGAAAAGCTCTCGCACATT
>JAFSTI010000065.1 GCA_017450585.1 Bacteroidales bacterium | reverse complement strand
GTGGCCGCCAATGCAGAGCATGCCGTGCTGGAATTCGAAATCGAAGCCGGAAAGGTGGTCATCTTCCCCGAAGCCGGACTCCGATTCTACGAAGTTCACTTTACCAACCAATAGCCGACGGCTATTCGCAGAATCAGGCCGCCCCCGCCCCGGGGCCGGCCTTTTTTCTGTCAAGAATTATTCGTACATTTGTGAAAATTCATATAGAAATGTTCAACAACGCCTACTGCTCCGACAAGTACCAGTACACGATGGGAAAGTCGTACCTCGAATGCGGCCAGGCGGGCCGCAAAGCCGTGTTCAATCTCTTCTACCGCAAAGCCCCCGAAAACAACAACTGGGCGGTCGTAAGCGGCACCGACGAGGTGATCGAGATGGTCTCGCACCTGGGAGAAGAGACACCGGAATTCTTTGAGAAATTCCTCCCGGGCGATTCCTACGCCGAATTCCGCAAATACCTCAGCACGATGCGTTTCACGGGCGATGTATACGCGATGCGCGAGGGAGAGCTCGTCTTCCCCAACCAGCCCATCATCACGGTCGTAGGGCCTATGATCGAGGCGCAGGTTCTGGAGACCCCGATGCTCTGCATCCTCAACCACCAGATGGCCGTCGCCACCAAGGCTTCGCGCGTATGCCGGGCCACGGACCATCCCGTGAGTGAATTCGGCTCACGCCGGGCCCACGGTCCGTGGGCGGCCGTGTATGGCGCCAAGGCCGCCATCATCGCCGGCTGCGCCAGCACGTCCAACATCATCACCGGCGCGCTCAACGGCGTTCCTTCCACCGGTACGATGGCCCACAGCTTTATCACCTCCTACGGCAGCAGCGTAGAAGGCGAGCACAAGGCTTTCTGCGACTATATCAAGACGCACAGGGGTGAGAATCTCATCCTCCTGATCGACACGTACGACACCCTCCGCTGCGGCGTGCTGAACGCCATCCGCTCCTTCAAGGAGAATGGCATCGATGACAGCTATCCCTACGGCTACGGCATCCGGCTCGACAGCGGTGACCTCGCCTATCTCTCGCAGGAAGTCCGCAGGATCCTCGACGAGCACGGCCTCACCAAATGCAAGATCTTTGCGACCAACGGCCTCGATGAATACCTGATCACGGACCTGGAGCGCCAGGGCGCACGCATCGACAGCTACGGCGTCGGCGACGCCATCGCCACCTCCAAGGCGGCCCCCTGCTTCGGCAACGTCTACAAACTCGTCCAGATCGACGACGAGCCGGTGCTCAAACGCAGCGAAGACAAGATCAAGCTCATCAACCCCGGCTTCCAGCGCACCTGGCGCATCTCCGTCCTTGACGAAAAAAGCACGGCACCGGACGGCCACCTCTACAAGGTCGACGTGACCTGCCTCCGGGGCGACCGCATGGACAGGGCCATCCAGGCCAAGGAAGAAATCACGGTCCGGGACGAATACGACAGCTTCAAGACCAAGACCTTCGCCGCCGGCGAATACCTGGCCCGTCCGCTCCAGCACCAGGCCGTCCTCGGCGGCAAGCGATGCGTCCCCTACCACACCCTGATGCAGAAGAAGTCCTTCTTCAGCGACAACCTCCTGCACCTCAACCCCACCGAGCGCCGCCTCATCAACCCGCACTTCTACAAGGTCGACATCTCCGACGATCTCTACGACACCAAGATCCACATCCTCGAGACCCTCAACAAAGAGATCAAGGCGTTTAAGCTGTAGGTAGCGTCCGTATCCCTAAAAAACAAGGGCAACGCACTTTTGTGCGTTGCCCTATTATTAACAGTTGTATCCCTTATTGCCTCTCTTCTTCCACTACCGAGCGGACAGGCAGGGCAGAGCTCGAAACAGTCAGGAATCCATAATACATGTACGGATAGGCGCAGAGCAAGACAGGAGCAATATCCCTCGAGACAAAATTGGAATAGTATCCTCCGCAATTCGGAGTATTCGCCATTTCGTTTATATACGTAGTATGACTACCGTTATTTTCGACATCCACGAATGTACTTGTCTGGAACTGACCGTTCAATTGATTGTAACGTCTTCCGACCTGCGGCAAGAATCCCGTATTCACAGGGCCTGAACCGGTAGCATCGTTTTCTTTATCGGTCAATGAGGCATAGTATAAGCATCCATACTCAGAAGCAGATACGAGTAAGCTGACATATTTCTCCCGTAATGCCGCTCCGTCCGCGCCCGCCATATTAACCAGATAATTCTCATATTTCCCGCCGGTGAAGAAGGCGAAGAAGGTGCCGCCGGCATCCATCGGAGGCATTGCGAAGCCTGCCGGATTCGGATCATAGACAGTCTTGACAGTAGGATCTTTTCTGGTGATAACCTTGGAGATCATACCGCCGCCTAAAAGCTCAGGAATTTCTGTATTATTCCAAAGGAAGCCCTTGGTATCTGAAATATTATCCGTAAACCATCCGCTGCCGTTTGAAATTGAAAAGGAACCGCTGACATACTGATGGAAATACTTATATGGATTCTGAATTCCGTCAGAAAGGGTCGCCGTCGCATTGTATTCGGAAACAAAATTCAATCCGGTCAATTGCTTGACGGCGCCATAAGTCGGCACGTCGTGCATATAACCGTCGGTACCTCTCATTCCGGGTGTAAGCGGATCCTTTCTTCCAGCCTGATAATAAGGGCCGTAGCCATACTGGATATCGGCATCAAACAGGTGTGTTCCTTCCTGAATGAGCGGGACAATAATACTGCGTCCACCCTCACTCTCAGGAATAGCTTCTTTCAAGCCGGTCTCAGGATTCGTTCTAACCTGCCAGACCTTGACATACATGGTATTGTCCCTGTACTTGATCTCGTTGCTCTTACCGACAGAAACCCAGCCCAGGTTGCGCTTCATATAGCCGTAATCACCATCGGACCAGTATGATCTCACCGGGATGACACTCTGGTAAGGATTATAATCCGTCACCCAGATATGCCAGCTCCACATAATCCTGGCCTGCTCATCCACAACGGCAATGACAGCATTACCCTGGTCGATATTCTCTTGCGTGATCTCAAACTTGATGCCCCACATACCAGTGGAATTATCATATACAATCGGCAATGCATAGTTCCTGATCGTTGTCAGGTATCCAGCGATCTGATCCGGAAGATCGGAAGGAAGCATAGGTGCAAAATCTGAAGATGTGCTGATCAGTCCATCGGCATCTTCCCATAGCAGATAAGCCGCAAAAGGATGCCCGCTCCCATCACTGGTATGCCCGATCCGGGGATCGACTATCTGGGCGCCAAGATAATCGACAAAGAGCGGAGCCTTGTCGGACTCATAAGTAGAAAGCGGCTGATACGCAGTGGTATTTACATACCCATTCTTTATACCGTTGCCGGCCACGCAGGGCAGGAGATAATAACCGGGCGCGTTGATGACATAGCAGTTAGCCGAATTGAACATTGCAGGGGTCATGGAGCCGTCCGACGCAGCCAGGTTCCAAGGACTGTTATTAGCCTTATCCCCCCGATATGTCGCACCCCGCAGGGCAGCACGAATCTCTGGCGTCACATCATCAGGCCGTGAAATCAGTTCGACATTCGTATTGGCATTGACAGCGTACTCAAACATCGTGACGCCGACCTCCGTATCGGAAGGAGTAAATGCGGATGTAAAATGAGCCCAGTTTTCAAAGGCCGAGATATCATCGACAGGAACTGTACAGTTCGCATCCTCAAATGCAGCTAAATCCCAATCCACAGCCGTCTTAACGCCTTCAATATAAGTATAACTGACAACACGTCCCGTATAAGTACCGCCCTCCGGCGGGAAATTCCGCAGGCAGTCGACAGCGAGGACAGAGGTCTCGGCCTCGGTCATAGCGACCGTGAAGGTGTATTTCTTGCCGCCCAGGAATCCGTCCGGAGAGGTAATCTTTCCGGTAAGACGGGGATTATGCTCGGCATCATAGCACGTGAAATCCAGAACGACCTCATCGCTCTCGGTCGGGAGAATGGCCGCAAGGATCCGCTCGCCGGCGGTCGCTCCGATGGTGACCGGCGTGTCGAGGCGGATGGTGACAGAACTGCCTCCTCCACCCGGTCTGATGACTCCGGCCTCCGAAATGAAGGCGTCTCCGGTAATCTGCGGATAGCTCGAATGAGAGCCGTAATCGACCCAGGAGGCGAAAATCTCGATCTCTTTGATCGGGATATCTCCCGCGGCCGAGGTCGCGTTGAAGTTCAGCAGGGCCGTCTTCGGCTGGAAGCCGTTGAACTGAATCCTCGTGGTATTGTCGAGGATGGCGCCTTTTGCATAGGGTGTCCCGGTAAAATCGGCACAGATCTGATATTTTCCGAAGTGTTTGCCATCCTGCGAAGAACGAACCCGGACCGGTGCCCAGAGCACATTATCTTCAATGACGGGGCTGGCCTCCGTGTTGGCCGCGGAGGCCGGATACAAGGCGTAGAAGGAATACTTCCCTTCCCCCGCATTCACCCACGCGGAGCGTGCCTTCCCGGAAAGGAAGGTCGCCTTTTTGGGATCCTGGGCGTCAATCACGACCGGCATCACCTCGGTGAGCGCGTTCCCCCACTTGTCCGCTCCGGCAAGAGGAGTTCCCGACCCGTCCTCGGAATAGGCGGAAGTGACATAGACCCTGTCGTCCGTGTCCCATTCCAGGTGTGTGCCGTCCTCGGCGAAATGGGACTTGACCATACTGTCCAGGTCGGCGGCGAATGAGAGGCGCTCCCCTTCGGGAACCTGGATGACGCTGTCGTCGATCAGGGCTTCACGGCTGCAGGAAAGTGCCGCCAAAAGAACAATGCTGAAATAGATCTTGCGTTTCATATGCACTTTCCTCCGTTAGTTAAGGACGATTTCGATTTCTTCATACTCTCCCGCATTCCCGGCTTCAGGACTCGTGACAGGATTAAGTTCGAGATCAAAGGAATACTTGGTTCCCTTGAAAATTCCGGGATAAACTTCACGCTGATTTTTATAATTATAGGTATTCCCCATCTGGAGCACCTTCCCGAGGATCTCATTTCCGGCGGCGTCGTAGGCCGTGAAGCGGATGCGCGGTTTTTTCCCTTCGCTGGTCCGGTTCTGCATATCCATCGTGGGAATCACGACGGCATAGAACAGGCCTTCGGCCGCATTTCCTTCGCTCAGACTGACCGGCTCCGCGAAACTGAGGGTCACTTTCGGCGAGGCCCCGGCCATCTCGCTCCAGCCATTTGCGCTGTCCCCCTGGTGAATGTACCAGTTATAAGGGACGCAGAAACGGTTGTGGAGAAGCGTCTCGTGCTCTTCATCATTGAGGAATTGAACGGGAACGGTTCCGGAGAGCGCAAAGAAGTCGTCGTAGTAACTTGCATCCCCGGAATAGTAGTTCGGGCTTTCATACGTGATGTCCAGGGTCTTGATGGAATAAGATTCCGTATCCGCAGCCTTCAGCGTAAACTCGAGCAGGCTCGTCGCCACCACCCAGTTGTCGAATGTCACGGGATATTCATTGTAAAGGACCTCTTTGGCAGACACGATATTCCTTGCCAGACGGTCCCCGTAGTCATACAGACCCGTGTTGTACACGACCTGATAATCCCAGTAGCTCTTGCCATCCTGGACGGAAGGTACCGTCACCTTGAAAAAAGGATGCCGGACGACATAGTCCTGGGTCAGGCCGAATTCAGTTTTCGGCAAGACCATCTCCCAGGTAGTAAAAGTGGGAGCCGTCCCACCCGTGGTTACCAGGGCGGAGGCGGGATACAATGCCGAGAACCAGTACATATCATCCTCGATGGATGTTAAGTTGCCGAACCATTCCCTGGCAGGTTTCTCCGAATGGAATGTGGCGGACGTGGATCCGGCGCCCCCCGTAACGGAAAGAGTTTCACAGACGGTTGCGCCTTTGGCAATACCGTTCTGCATGGTTTCAACGCCTGTGATAATCCCGATTTGTGCTTCATCCGTGAAACCGTAATCATCAACAAGGTGCGTCGCCGTCGCTTCGAACTCTTCCATCGTGCCCATCGGGACCGACCAGACGGCAATCTGATCGGTCGCCGTCCACTTCAGGGACAGGCCGTCCGTACCCAGGACGGTGCGGGTGAGCGAAGGAAGGTTCGCACGGAACTCCAGTCCGGAGATCTTCTCGCTGCGGATGACATCCCCGCCGGTGACATTCCCTTTCTTGCAGGAAACCACACAGACAGCGGCTATGGCTAAAATGCTGATATATTTTTTCATATTCATTTCCTCCCAATATTAGATCTCGCCGTCGAAAGGATCTCCGCCGTCCAGATAGTTTCCGGCACCGTCGGAAGCGTACCAGAGGGTGCCGAGTTCGAGGCTTACCGGCACGCGCAGATTCTTGATCCGGTGCTTCCACGAAGATGAGAACCAGATCCAGTTGTCATTGGCATACTTCAACTTCAGGGAGCGGTTAAATGTCACGTTGTCCTTGGTAATGTTGAAAGTCAGAGTCAGCATCGTAAAGGAATACCACGAGTTCAGAAGGTACGTGAACACGACGGGGCTGTCGCCGGTAAGGGTCAGGTCCGAGAAGTTGATCTTGGCCTGGTAGGAAACCTCTCCCTCCTTGGGCACGTCTGTCCAGCGCTCGCCATCCGGATTCTCATCGTCCTCGATACGCTGGAAGATATAGGTACCGGTCAGCGGCCTGTCCTCATCGGCGCTGGAGAGGGTTACGCTGTTGAGCGTGAAAGAGTCCCCTTCTTTCGCAGCAGCCGTAATCTCAAATGCCGTGAAGTGAGGAACGAAAGGGAGCTTGATTTCCGACCCCGTAGGGATGAACTCATCCGGATACGTACCGTGAGGCTGCGAATAATCAAACGGATTGCAGAAAAGATATGCATAGCTCATATCCGGCTTATAGACTGTCGCGGTGGCCGTCGAACCACAGAAAGTAATCTGCTTCTCCTCCGTACCGACGGGGACCTGAGTTTCGGGATAACGATACGGGACCAGAACCTCCAATTGACCCGCGCCCGCGTTTATCTCGAATTTAAAATCTTCATCCTCCGTATCCACGGCCGGATGGGTTGCGAGGAAGCGGTGCTGCGTGTTGTTCCGCCACTGGAGTCCGTTGCCGCCCCAGCCTTCGCCGTCGACCCCGTAAGGGCCGCCAGTGGGCGCCAGTGTCGCTTTGCTGTATTGCCCGTCAGCCGTCACGCCGGAGACCCGGTAATGATCGACATCAGCACAGAGACCGTCTGGCCCGCCGAAAGAGACGTATCCGATGGAGATCATGTCGCCTTCCACCCAGTCTATGCGCTCGAGATAGTCGCCCCCCGATTCGGCAGCAAAATATTCGCCGCTGTAGACAGTCCTCGTCCCGACATTACTGCTGTTGGAACGGCTCTCAGCGCGGAAACGGATCTGCTCTCCGGGAACGATGCGGAAGAACGAATGCTTCTTGCATCCTGCGACGAGGAGCGTAAGGGCCGCAAGGGCCGCTGCAATCATGATGTTTCTTGCTTTCATAGTCCTTACTCCCATGTGTGATTAAATGTGTCCGTGTCGGCGAAGTTGTACTCCTTCACCTCCTGGCCCGTCGACTCGACGGTGCCGATGTTGTCCACGATAGAGCCGAGGAGGAACGCACTTTCGACCTCTGTGCGCACCTCACAAAGCACCTCAGGATGCCTGTAAATTGTAACCATATTGTAACTATTTGATTTTCCGCACACTACCAACGCACAAAGGTAAATAAAAAATTTTAATATACAAAACAATTTTACAGGCAACTGCCTGATTTCCTGTATTTTCCCATACCTACAAATCAAAATGCCGCCCTGAGTGTATCAGGACGGCATTTTAAGGCGACGGATTACCCGCCTTTACTCCGAGACGTCACGTACAAGCCGCACGCAACCGCCAATATGGCGCTTGTCTGCGACAGCCCAGAAATATCCACCATCAGCAAACAACAGGACGTCCGCATTCTCGTTATCATTCTCGGATGATCCCGACCAATAGGCGCCGCCGTAGGTAACAGTAGAACCATCACGGATGCCAGCCATCGGCCAGAATACGGCTCCGGCCGCTTCCATATCGGCCCAGTCTCCACCGGATCCATTCGAAGCACCGTCCGCATTGTATGTATTATTTCCAGAATCAAAAAGATCGGAAGTCATCCCGTGACGATACCACTCATAAGAATTCCAATTGAATCCCCTGGATCCCATCGACTGGAACGAGCATCCATCCGGTGTAACAAAATCATCGGGCAGGAAGATCAGTCCTTTTATCTTCTCATTGTCAGGACCGACATAAACCGTTCCCATCGCGAAAAGATATGCAGCATTCTTGCGTTGCATAAACAGATACACACCTTCATCCGCCGTGATAGTCCGCCAGCTGGCATCTGCCATGCAATCAGTCCAGCCGGCATCCGTGCCGCCATAATCCACGGTATCATCCGTCGAGACCGTGATTCCGTGGTCATTGGCCGTCGTCGAGAAGCCGAAGAGGTCGATCCAGCCCGTGTAGGAGTCGAAATTCGCCCAGTTGGCGGCGGAACCTATGAAGTCATACTGATGCTCTGCAAGTTTCCAGCCGTTAAGACCGAAATTCGTATCGCGAACGCCATTGGTCACATACGCCCACAAGTTGCTGGTCGCAATATAGGCCTTCTTTCCTTCTGCAATCGAGAACTGTCCGGAAAGCGCGCCCTCCGGAGGAGTTTCCGTCTGGAGTTCCAGCGTAAAGTCATAGCGTCCGCCGGTGCGGAAGCCAGGCTCATCTCCAGCATTGTCCGCAGGCGCGGCCTTGGTCGTACGGAAGAGCAGCGTACCGTCAGCACTGTAAGCGCGGAATTCGACCGCATCGGCGCCATACGTATTGGCATAATGCGGCGCACTCTTATTCTTGAACGACGGGAGCACGACAGCGCAGTATTTCTCGGTCGTCGGCGTGCTGGAAACCGTAATGGGTGTGTCAAAGACAATTTCCACGTCATTGTATGTCTCCTCCTCCCATCTGTCCGGGATAATCCAGGGATCGTCTCCCCAGGTGGAGACCCAGGAGGAACCTGTAAGTTTCGTCTCGAACTGGTCACCCTCTCCCTTCACGCCTTTCATATCAATGACAAGTTTGGCGATTTCCACCGGATTGGGGTCGTCGGTACGGATGTTGAAACGGAGCAGGGACGTCACCGGTTTAAACCTGTGGAAGTTGACGACGACATTTTCGTTGATGATATCAGATGCGTGGTAAAGACCAAAGAAGTTGCTTACATCTTCTGTGTTGATTCCCGTATCCATACATACGTGATACCTGCCGAAATCCTTCCCGTTCTGAATATGGGGGACCTCCACCGGGAAACCCACGGCAGCGTCCCCGTCAGAACCGTACATGGCGATTAACTTCATCGTACGGTTCTCGGACACAGGGTAGACGGCAAGCATCTCATACATAGCATCACTGTATAAATCTCTTTCCGGAAGCAGTGAGCTGGGCGTAATGTCCGTGTGGAGAAGTGCCTGAGTACGGTCGGTGGCATTAATTTCAGGAACGGCGATGGTCGTGTGGATGTATTTGGTAACATCCTTTCCGATATAGCTTCCGTCTGTCTGTCCATTGGCAAGCATCGTGCAGTGCTCATCGATTTTTTCCGAGAAATGCTCCCACCATTCCGTTAGGGATCCATCCGTCTGCAGGGCGGCACAAATCAGGACCCGGTCGGATTCTTCCCAATAGAGAACACCGGATTCATCGGCGTTATCTCCGAAGGTGGAACGGCTTTCGACAGGTGCGAGCGAAGCCTTGAACGTCATCCCCTTTCCGGCGGAAAGAGGCGTGGTGTCTTTGTCCGGGAGGGCTTCTCGGTTACAAGCCGCAAGGGCGACCGTCAGCATCAAAGCAGAAAAGTATCTCATCATTTTCATAATCTCATCCTCCCTTACCAATTAATCAGGTTATACTCTCCAGCATTTCCGGCTTCTCCATCCATAAGCGTGTTCAGGGTCACGGTGAAATCGTACTTGTGTCCGTATTCAAGACCGATTCCGAAACTCTCTTCCGCTCCCGTTTCGAAATTCTTCCGGTTCGGGGTCTTCAGTCTTGCACGAAGGATCAGGTTGTCCGACGAATCGTAAGCGCTGAAAACCAGCTTGGGATTATCGTAATTAGAATCAGGATGGGCGTTCGTCGGGATGGCGACGGCATAATAATCCTCCCCGGTACCGTCCTTGGTCACCTTCTGTTCCTCGTCAAATTGCAGCGTAATGGTATTGCACAGCCCGGCGGAACCTTCACTCCAGGCTTCGCCAACGGGTGCCTGATAGAGATTATTCCCTACATATACCGGTTTGCAATAACGGTTCCAGAGCGTCGTATCGTCATCTCTGTCGGGAGCGTTGCAGAACATAAAATACGGAACATCTCCCGAGAGGGCGTACAGGTCGGTGTACCTGTTCCCATCAAAGATTGCCTCTTGCGAAATGACGATTTTGGAAATATAATAGGAATCCTCCGGGGCCAGATCGCCCACCTTGAGATTGAAGTGCAGCAGCGAAGTCAGCGGCTGGAACGAGGCGAAACAAATTTTCTCCGATCCATTAAGGAAGCCCTGCCGGGACACGATGCCACCATCATCATAATTATGATTATCGGGATCATTATCATCCTCAAAGCCAAGGAAATCAAAACCGGAGCACACTACAATCTGGTAACGGCTCCAGCTCTTGCCATCCTGGACGGAAGGGACATTGACCATCACCCAGGGCAAATTGAGTGAAACGCCACCCATGTCTTCCGAGCCACAAGGGAAAGACTTGATGGGATGAGCATTCAGAAACTCCTGTGAAGGGGCGGGATAATAAGCCGTGAACCAATAATTTTCATCTTCAGCCGAATCACTTTTCCCAAACCATGCATCGGCGGTATTCTCCGAGGTGAAAGTACCTTGGGCAGAGCCCGCCGAAGCATCGGTTACAGTCAAGATTCCGTTTTTCTGATATTCCGGATAGAGCGACCCGGATTCGATCCAGTACAGAAGGCCGCTCACATCATCAATATCATCAGACATACCGGAATTCATGAATGCCGTATAAAGCTCGCTATAACGAGGAGTCGTCTTAAAGGACGCCTCACTGCCGATAAAGGAGGAATACACGGCCAGCTGGTCGCCGGCCTCCCAAAGCAGGGTAAGCCCGTCGGAGTCCAGCGTCGTGCGGGTCAGATTCTTGTCAAGACACGCCTCAACGGTAAGAGGTTTCCCCTGCGGCATCACCGGGAGGTCCTCCGTCAGGTCAGCACGTTTGCAGGAAACGGCCGCTACGGCAGCCATCGCTGCCAGCATATAGAATTTTCTCATCATCTTCATAACTTATTCCTCCGTAATTTGTCCACCCTGATGATATGAGCCTGCGCCGGACCAGCCGGTATCGGCTCCCACAGGCGGCATCGACGACGACGTCGTACTCCTGTCCTCGACCGGCCGGACGAAGCCGGCATCGTAGTTCCAGGGATAATATGCCCATTTGCTATAACCGGTATCATGAACCTGCTCGTTGCAAACATAAGCATAGTCATTGGAAGAAAGATCGAGACCTTCTTCGTCCGTGATACCATAAAGGAAGAACAACAAACTGACCGGAGTTCCCTCCGAAACACGGTTGGTAAGTCCGTAAGACATATAGGAATATGCCCAGGACTCTTTATTATCACCTTCGATAGACCACAGCGAACCGGGCGTCACACCACCATAGTGATAAGATGTCCTGGTCCCGCTGAACGGGAAGAAGAGCAGAGTCGAGTACCGGCCATTTGAGTAAAGATAAATACCCTTGTCCGAATAACTGTCCACTATATTGTTATCATCGGTATAAGAAGTACTGTATCTTGTAGGCTCATCGTCAGAAGCCACGATCGTTTCGTACTTGAAGCGGGTCACATCCTTCAACTGAGGGACCTGATATCCTACCGGGCAAGGATCATAAACCGTTTTACGTTGAGCGTCATTCAACGAGGCGTATTGCTCGGCTTTATTGACATGGCCGGAGAGCCCCAAAGCATTCCAAAGATTAATATACTTCTTATATCTATTATAGAAAGCATAGTCCTCTTTATTGTTCCCATCAGCAAAAATCAGCGTAGTAGGATGCTGAATGGCATAATTAAGGGTCGCCTGGGACATATTCGGATCAGAGTATTCATATAATTCGACAGACAGACCACTTACGACATCCTCTCCGGCAGCAGTCTGACTCCACGAAGGGATGCCGGGGATCATCGGATCCTTACGGCCCCACTGATACAGCGGGTTGTATCCGTCTGCGGGAAGAATTTCTTCATACTCCCAGTTATAACCTTCCTGAATCAATTTGACAACTGCCGTTTTCCCACTTTCTTGCTGACGGATACGGATATACGCCAGATTACCATCCTGCTCCCATCCTTTTACCTTCATTGTCTGAACCCAACCCAGGTTCACTTGCGAGAAGTTGACACCATCTACGCTGATATCATCTGAGCCATCATACTTGAAATCAGTCGCCCAGATATGCCAGCTCCACATGATGACGCCGTTCTGATCTTTGACGGCAATCAGGGCGTTCCCCTGCTGGATAGTTCCCGTCTGGAACTTGACCCACCAAATGCCGGTGTCCGCATCTCTTTCCAGGGAAACATCGGAAATGAGATTCTGCGCATCCTGCCAGAGAACAACAGCCTGTGAAGGTGTAGCCACAGAAGAGGATGAATTATGGAGATAGGGTGATTCAATTGCACTTCCTGTATAATCCAGCATCGCAGAAAGGATGCTGTCGGACTCGGAAGAATTGTCCGAAGCGATCCAGGCTCCGGTATTCGCCGAGCCATTCTTGATGCCATTTCCAAGAACGCAGGGGAAGGTGTAGAATCCCGGTCCGTGAATCAGGTAGCAGTTGGCCGTATTCTCGATGTCAGATCCGCCATCCGTTTGATTGGAAAGATTGTAGTAAGAGTCAGCTGTTCCCTTGGCTCCGGTCCATGAGGCGACATAGGGGACAACAGCAAGAGTCCTCGGATTCGGATTGGCCTTGACCGTAACCGTCGCGATGTAGGCTTTGGTCGCGGACTCGCCTTCCGCCGGGGATACTTTGCTCCAGGAATTGAGCCAGGTTTCCCATTCCTCCTGCGGGACAGCATTCTCGCAGGCAGGATCAGAGAACACACCATCATAGTCCCATTCCAGATATGTAGCCGTACCACCCTCTACCATCTTGTAACTCCGGACATATCCTTCGACTTCAGTTCCTCCGTAGCCTGCCACATCCGGCTGGGAGCTTACAAAGAAATGATAATTGCTTTCCTCGCCGAAAGTGACCGTGAAATTGTAGCGGTACCCGCTTTCAATACCCGTATCGATGCTTCCCTTCGCGTCGGGGATGGAAGGATAAGGTCTTTCACTGACCGCGATAACATTTCCGTCAGCGTCCAGTGCTTCGAAAAGAAGGTATCCGGGGACTTCCCGGGGCTTGAATTCACCATAGCCGGAAACGACCGCATAGTAAGTCTGGCCAGCCTCCGAGCCGGAGTCGACATGAACGGGCTCGGGGAACGTAAGATTGACATAATCGTGAAGCTGCGAGAAAGACCCGTCAGGATTGTAGGGCTTGATCCAGGTCTGACCTTCCCTGACACGGTCCTTGTTATTCCAAAAATAGAAGCAGACAGCCTGGGTACCGGACAGCATCACATCCTCGGGTTCATAATCGAGAGACTCATCCCATGCATCAAGATTCTTGGCGGTAATCTTGACGCCGGCGATATCAAGGCCACTGTCAGTACCATTTGCAATCTTGAAACTGAACACTGAATTGGTCGGGAGGAATCCGTACATTTCCGGTTCCGACGCAGCACCGGACGGTTCTTCCGTCAGCACACCGTTCTCAATATAATATGCCGGCGTAGCGCCTGCAAGGATCATCTTGTCCTGATAATGGACACCGTCCTGCTCAGAAGGGATATCCTTCAGCAAATACAGGAATTTGGTATCATCTCCCGTATCTTCCGAATGATCAATTCCGGGGACGGTCCCGTCGCCGGGGTACAGGGCGAAGAACTGTACACGGGTCATGCCGCTTGTCCAATCCTCGAGAGTCTTGGCGGTATGCAGGATCGCCTTGGTCGGATCCGAAGGATCGGACTCTATGGAAGCAAATCCCGTGATTGCGCGAGAAATATCATAATCGTGCAGCTTATCCCAGCTCATTCCCTTGGTATCCAGAACCGGGAGGGCGATGACGGTGACTTCCTCGTCTCCGTCCCATACAAGTTGACCAGGATTGGAAGCATCGAAAGACGCCTTGGTCGTTCCCGAGAGGGAAACCCGGAACGAAAGGCCGTCAGGGTAGGTCCGCTGAATGACCTCGGGGACATCCGTCTCAGCTACCTTTGAACATGCACCAAGCACCAGAAGAAGTGCGATGGCAAAAAATTGATATATCTTTTTCATCATCATTTCCTCCTCTTAAAAATCCAGGTCCACATTTTCAAATTCACCGGCGGAGACTCCCTCAAACCAAACGGCATTGGCCTCCAGAGGAACCCGGAGGTTGGTAATGCGATGCTTGGTCTGGGAGTTGAACCAGTACCATCCGCTCTCGGAGTCAAAACTGCCGTTGTTATATTGGTCACCCGTCAGACGGATGGAACGATTGACATTCTTCCCGTCCTTGACGATATTGAAGGT
>JAFSTI010000064.1 GCA_017450585.1 Bacteroidales bacterium | reverse complement strand
TTCCAGGAGGTGGTGAGGGTGCGGTTGGGGTTCTGCACTATCGCGTCGACGTATGCGCGGGAGACGGCGTCCAGTTCGGCCTGTTCGGGGAGTTTGGTGCCGTATTTCATGCCGGGCATGGCTTCCTGGGGGACGAGGCCGTAGTCTCTGATGACGTCCAGTACGTCGTCGGCTTCGCTTCCGGCGGCGAATTGCATCTTGCCGTCCATGCGGACGTATTTATCGGCTCTGTCCTGGTAGGAGTGGCTTACAACGAACATTTCGGAGAAGTCGGGGTATGCGGCTTCGTCGGTGATGCCGTTTATGCGGATTACTTCTGATTCAATGAATCCGATGGCGGAGAAGCACCAGCAGGTGCCGCTGCGGTATTGGTTCTTTACCGATGTGATGGGGTTTTCTTTTACGGTGGTGAACTGATAGTCGGGCCAGGAGACTTCGGGGGTCTTCGGCTGGGCCGTCGCCGCGGCTGTGGCCAGGATTCCGGTGAGGATGAAAATGGTTTTCTTCATATCTGTTTTCTAATGCAGTCTCAAAGTTAGTCAGGGATTTTGAGAAAAAAAAGAGCCAGCCCGAAAAAGGCTGGCTCCGTATAGTGTTTTGGAGGTCTTACTTCGTGATGACTTTGGCCATCTCGAGGACTTTGTTGCTGTAACCCCACACGTTGTCGTACCAGGCGCAAACCTTTACGAAGGTAGGATCGAGCTGGATACCGGCCTTCACATCGAAGATGGAAGTGCGGGCGTCGTTGCGGAAGTCGGTGGAGACCACAGCCTCATCGGTGTATCCGAGGATGCCTTTCAGCTCGCCTTCGGAAGCCTTCTTCATAGCGGCGCAGATCTCATCGTAGGTGGCGGGCTTTGCGAGCTCGCAGGTGAGGTCGACGAAGCTGACGTCAGAGGTGGGAACGCGCAGGGACATACCGGTCAGTTTGCCGTTCAGGGCGGGCAGAACCTTACCGACAGCCTTGGCAGCACCGGTGCTGGAAGGGATGATATTCTCGAGGATACCGCGGCCGCCTCTCCAGTCCTTCTTGGAAGGTCCGTCAACGGTCTTCTGGGTAGCTGTAGCAGCGTGTACGGTGGTCATGAGGCCACGGACGATGCCGAAATTGTCATTCAGGACCTTGGAGATAGGGGCAAGGCAGTTGGTGGTGCAGGACGCGTTGGAGATGATGTCCTGTCCGGCGTAGGTGTTATGGTTCACACCATAAACAAACATAGGGGTGCTGTCCTTGGAAGGAGCGGACATGATGACCTTCTTTGCTCCAGCCTGGATGTGCTTGCGTGCAGTCTCGTCAGTCAGGAAGAAGCCGGTGGACTCTACCACGACCTCAGCTCCGACCTCGTCCCACTTCAGGTTAGCGGGATCCATTTCAGCGGTGATGCGGATCTTCTTTCCATCGACGATGAGGGCTCCGGCTTCGGAGGAAACCTCTCCCTTGAAGGCTCCGTGAACGGAGTCATACTTCAGCATGTACGCAAGATAATCAGGATCGAGGAGGTCGTTGATTCCTACGATCTCGATTTCACCGGCGAAATTCTCATAAGCGGCACGGAACACCATACGGCCGATGCGGCCAAATCCGTTGATACCAAGTTTAACCATTTCTTTGTTTTATTAAAAGTTTATAACGTGTCGTCTATGCAAAACCTTGCAAAATTACAATATAAAAATATCTTTGCAAAGCTAATCTGAAACTAATGAATATTCTTGTCACAAATGACGACGGTTATAAGGCTTCGGGCCTTCGGTCTCTGGTAAAAGTCCTCCGGCCGCTGGGCGATATTACCGTCGTCGCCCCTAAGTTCCACCAGTCCGGAATGTCCATGGCGATCACCATGGGGTTTAAGCCTATTGCCGTTAAAAAGCTGAGCGAGGAGCCTTCTGAGCGCTGGTATTATCTGGACGGCACTCCCGCGAGTTGCGTGAAGTTCGGTATTGACAATGTCATCGGCCCCGGCGCCCGTGCGGATCTGGTGGTGAGTGGGATTAATCACGGTGCGAATGCCGCTACTGCCTGCCTGTATTCCGGGACGGTCGGCTCGGCTATCGAGGGCGCGGTGAATGGCATTCCGGCCATTGCCGTTTCGCTGGATACTCTGGACCCGGATGCAGACTTCAGCGCCGTGGAGCAGCTGCTTCCCGGTATTATTGACAATATCCTCTCTATGAGCGACCGTAGCCGTAAGGGGCTGGTGTTCAATATCAATTTCCCGAATATCCCGTTGTCCGAGATTAAGGGCGTGCGGCTTGCGCGTATGGGTATGGCGCATTGGGAGCGGGAGTATCAGAAGTATGATCCGGACAGTCTCCGTGCTGTCGGCGTCTCCCCTACCCGGGAGGATTTGGCGAAGGTGGCTGGCGCTGAGCCGGGTGAGGAGTTTTATGTGATGGCGGGCGATTTTACGGATGAGGAGAGCAATACGCCTGATTCGGATCATCGCCTGATGTTCGGGGGGTATGTCGCAGTGACCGTGCATGATTTTGACAATACCGCCCGTGCCGAAATCGAGCGTCTGCGTGCGCTGGGCTTTGAAAAGGATTTCAGATGAGGTACTATATCATAGCCGGTGAGGCGTCGGGCGACCTGCACGCTTCGAACCTGATCAAGGGTTTGCTGGAGTGTGATCCGCAGGCGCAGTTCCGTTTCTGGGGCGGCGATCTGATGTGCGCTGCCGCCGGGGATCGGGGGCAATTGGTCCGTCATTATCGCGACAGTGCCGTCATGGGTCTGAGCGATGTGCTCCGCTCTGCCGGCCGGCTTCGGCGCAATATTGCCCTGTGCAAGCGTGACCTGCTCGCCTGGCAGCCGGATGTGGTGATTCCCGTCGACTACCCGGGCTTCAACATGCGCATCGCCCGTTTCGCGCACGCACACGGGCTGAAGGTCTACTGGTATATTGCCCCGAAGACCTGGGCTTCCCGGGAGCGGCGCAATGAGACTCTCCGCCGCTGTGTGGACCGGCTGTATATCGTTTTTCCTTTCGAGATTCCGTACTTCGAATCGAAGGGCATTCCCTATATTTATAAGGGCAATCCGCTCGTCGATGCGGTGGATGGCAGTACTGATACCGCACCGGTGGTTGAGGGCAATTATATCGCCATTCTCGCCGGTTCGCGTAAGGGTGAGATCAGCCGGACTCTTCCTATCTGTATCCAGGCTGTCGAGGTTTTGAGGAGCTTGCCCAAGTACCGTGATTTTAAGTTTGTTATCGCGGGGGCCCCGTCTCGCGACGAGGAGGATTACCGGAGTGCGCTGGATGCGGGTATCGATGTGATTTTCGGTCATACTTACAGTTTGCTCCGTCACGCCCGCGCCGCCGTGGTTAATTCCGGCACGGCTTCTCTGGAGGCTGCACTTTTAGGGACTCCGCAGGTGGTATGCTGGTCGACTTCGGCGCTGACCGCCTTTGTGGCCCGTAAGATTTTGCGCGTGATGGATCATATTAAGTATATCTCGCTGGGGAACCTGATAATCGACGA
>JAFSTI010000004.1 GCA_017450585.1 Bacteroidales bacterium | reverse complement strand
CTTCCCTTCGGCTAAACCTGTTATGTGGGCGTAGGCGATTTGGTTCTTAATATCAAGTTCGCTGGTCATATTCCTCTGGTATTCTTGTTGTTCCTCGGGTGTAAAGGTAGACAATTCCGCGGATTTGAACAATAGCAGCAGAACCTCTTCCGTAAATCCAGCCGGTCGGTCATTTGCTCATGTGACTCGTTTTCTGTAATGGAGTATCGGTAAATGAAACGGGGATCCCCAGCGTGCAGTGTGAAGTCCATTATCCCGATGAAGTAGACAGGGGTGAAGTCGTAGCCATTGCCGGCGACAAAGCGGGGGAGGTTTGGTTATTTCGAAAATAATTTGTTACTTTGTACCCGATTTGTGAAGAGTGTATTATAAACTTAAATATTTCTTACAATTATGCAGTACGAGGAAATCGTAAAAAAGGTTAAGGACATCATCGTCGACAAACTCGGCGTAGAAGAGTCCGAGGTCACCGAGAGCGCAAACTTTACTAACGATCTCGGAGCAGATTCTCTTGACACAGTAGAACTTCTCATGGAATTCGAGAAGGTGTTCGATATTAAGATTCCCGATGAGGAAACCAGCACCATCGCGACCGTTCAGGACGCTATCGACAAGGTGAAGGAGAAACTCGGAGACTAATCTTCGCTACGAAATCTTTTACTCCCGGGCCCGCAAGGCCCGGGTTTTTTATTCCCGGCCCTTGATAAAGATTATCGCCATAAGGGGCAGGGCGAGAAGGGACATGGTGGCGCTGATGGGAAGGTAGATACCGAAATTCACATACTCTACCACCAGATAGGTAATCAGCAAAAGACCCACGCCCATTAGGCTCGAAATCAGGTAATGTCGCCTGATATCGGTACTCTTGCACAGCAGACGGCTCAGATTAGGCACGCCCAGAGAGACAAATCCGATCGGCCCGCAGATACTGACTGCGGAAGTTACCAGGAACATGATGGCAAGCAGGATCAGCGCCTTGCCGACCGGGCGGATTTCCGTTTCGCCCCTGAAATGCGAAGAAAGCCGTCCCGCCTGGCTGAAAGCGGCGAACAGGCCCACGGCGAACAGGGAGAGTGAGAAAATGATATCGCCCGTGGTTACGCCCTCAAGGCGGAAGTTCGCGGCACCCCAGAGATAATACTGCTTAAGCAGGTCCCCGGTAGGGGCATTGGTTACGACGATGGTACCCAGCGAACCTATAAAAGTCCCGAAAAGGATACCGAAGGTGATCAGCCTCTGGGTGCTGACCTTCATCGTCACGAAAAAACAAACCAGGGTACAGGCCAGCGTACAGATAAAGCTGCCCACGGTGAGCGAACACCATCCGCTCATGGTAGCAGCCGCCGCACCCAGGCAGGCGGCACTGCCCAGCCCGAGGCTATACACGTCCCCGAGCTGGTTGCGCCACAAATATTGCATCTGGATGCCCCCCATGGGGAGGGCAATTCCAGATATCAGAACATAGAGTAAACTTAACAGCACTTTATTCGATAACTTTCAGAGGATTGATTCCCTTGCAGTCAAACTTGTCCACTTTCTTCCCGTCGGAAGCGCCGAACACGAACACGTCTCCGTTGTTCTTGTAGTCAGAGCAGCCGACCCAGACATGCTTCTTGGTCGCGGAGATAGAGTATGCGTTGGGCATCACGGTATCGTCTTTCACGAAGTTGCCCAGATCCTGTCCCTTGGAGCAGTCATATTTATAAACGGTTCCCGGCAGCGGGTTCCACTGCTCATCATAACCTCCGCAAAGGACATAGAGATTATTGCCCTGAACCGCGATCGATGAAGGGGAATTGTATTTCAGGTCGGTCACCGAGCCGGTAGCAGGATCGATGCACTGCACCTTGGGGCCTTCGCTTCCGTAGTTGCCGAAGCTGTTGAGGTACAGCTTTCCGGCGCTCACGAAGAGCAGCGCAGGATTGGTAGCAACGGTGATAGTGGAGGTCTCTTTGAAAGTGGCGGCGTCCACGACGGAGACGGTATTGTTATACACATTAGGAATCAGTCCGCCGGAGTTCGCGGTGTAGATCTTTCCGTCCAGGTACGCGACTCCTTCGGGGTTCGGGCCGACCTTGGTGACGCGCACGGCATAAGTCTCAGGGTCGATTTCGCCCAGATAACCCTCATAGTAGGTCACATACACCTTGCCGCCGCCGCTGCACAGATAGCGGGGAGACAGCTTGATCTTGGCGACCTCTGCTACAATGGCTTTCTTGGAGACCAGCTTATTGTCAGTGACGAAAATGGTCTGGGAACCGTTCACGGCGATGTAGAGTTCCTGACCCACGGCGAGGATGTCCTGCCCGAGGTCTCCCAGATCAAAGCCGTTGGCAGCCTTGAATGCGCCTTCGGTGACGGTCTTGTTTTTAAGGTCATAGACGGAAATGCTGGCATTGTTCTTTCCCCAGGCGCCATTGTTCAGGACCAGAGCTCCGTCGAGGGAGATGGTTTCGTCTTTTTCGTCAGGAGTACAGGATGCGGCGAACACGCCTAGAGCTACAAGCATGACGGCCTGCAGCGCTTTCAGAGTAAGTTTTAAAGTTTTCATAATGTTGTTTTTAATTGGTAATTTTCAATGATATTCGCAGTTGTCGCCCTGGCATGGGGTAGCTGCGTACGATTTCGTAGTTGATTCCGGAGAGGTTCAGCGCTTCGGCGGACAGGACCAGACCGGCATGACGCAGGCGCACCGATCTGCGCAGCGCGATGCCGTGGTCAAAGTACGGCGCGAGGGCATTGGCCTCAATATTCTGAGGCAGGAACCAGCGCTTGCCGACGGCGCAGAGGGTGTAGGACAGGGAGGTCGCCCCGTTGCTCAACGATGCGCTGAACGCTCCGCTGTGGGGGGCGGTGTACTGGATCTGGTGGCCGTAGTTTTTCTCGGACGGGTCGGAGATGTCTGCCGCATTGAGGTATGAATATGAAGCGTCGGAGCGCAGCGTCCAGCCCCTACCCAGCGGCAGGACCATCCCGGCACTCACATCCACCCCGTTCATACGCACCAGGCCGAGGTTCCGCATGCGCCAGACGAACATTGTCGGTACGGCAATAATCTTGTCCCTGACGCGGTTGTGGTAGGCGTCGGCGGTGAAGGTCAGGAGGGCCTTGCTCGCATTGCCCTGCCAAGTCACGCCCGCACCTGTCTGGAAAGCTTTTTCGGGGACAAGGTGGATGCTGCCGACCCGGTCGTAGTAGAGGTCGTTGAAGGTCGGGGTGCGGAAGCCTTCTTTGCCGAAGGCGCGAAGGCGAAGGCCGGGCAGCAGCGCGTACGAGATGCTCAGCGAGGGGCTCAGGCGCCGGCAGTCCGGGGGCGCCTGGGGGTGGGCGGTGGTGGCTTCGCGAATTGACTCGTACTGGAGGGTGGCTGTCGCGGAGGCGGTGGCCCTGAGGCGGCCCCGGTCATACTGTGCACCGACCGAAGTGACGGAGCTGACGCGGCGCGGAAGAGGACAGGCTGGCGTATTGGCGTAAAGCCCGGAAAAGTTTAGGTCTTGGGCAATTACTACGCGCAGCCCTCCGTCTTTCATTTTGAATGCCCGCTGCAGAACGGCGCCGGCGCTGACGCTCTGCTGGAGGTAGCGGTCGTCTACCGGTACGGGGTAGATGGCGGAAGTGTCGGTGTATCTGGTGTGCAGGCGCCGGTAGGAGGCGGCGAGTCTCAGCTTCCACGCATCGTCTCCGGCCTTCCGGGAGCCGAAAGTATTGTCATAAACCAGGCGCGCGGAAAGGTCGCGGTCGTGCAGGCGTTCGGTGGGGTTTTGGGCGTACAATATCACCGCGCCGGGCAGACCGCGTTCGCTGTCCATCCACTGCAGGGCAGAAAGGATCTTGCCGCCTAATCGGGTATTGCCCTCCAGCCGGATGTCGGATTTGAAGGTGTTGATGTCGCTGCCGGAGCGCCGCTGACGCCTGGTTTCGGTGCTGATATCGCCGGTGTCAGGGTCAATCACCAGGGATTTTCCGTAGACAAAGGGATAGTCGCCGTCGCTGCTCAGGAAGCTGCCGCCCGCACTGAGTGCCCAGCCCGGAGCGATACGCTGCTCGATGCGGAGATACGGCTTGAGCGTGGAAAACGAGCCCCAGGTCAGGGCCGCGCTGGTATTGGTAGCATGCTCGCTGAAGTCCGCTTCTTTCGGGGCAATGCTGACGACTCCCCCGCTGACGAATGCGGAGGCCGGTTTGAAGATTTCGTCCGGCGAGCCCAGCTCCACCGCGAGGGAAGCGGTATTGTCCAGATCAAACTGGCATAGGTCAATACTGCCCTGCTGCGCGTCGCTGAGCATCACCCCGTCCACGCAGACCGCAGTGTGCGCCGCACCCAACCCACGGACCGAGACGGTCTTCAGGCCCCCGAGACCACCGTAGTCCTGTACTGTAAGGCCGGGAAGTGTCCGCAGGATTTCGTGCAATTCCCTCGCGCCCGAGCGTTCGATGGCCTCCCGGCCGATCTGCATCGCCGGCGCCCCCGAGTGCAGTAACGCCCTGCCCGCGCGGGAATCCGAGACCCGGGCAGAACTGAGCGTGTCCGCGCGGGAATCCGAGACCCGTGCAGAGCTTGGCGTGTCCGGCTGTGCGGACAGTATGGCAGACAAAAGAATGACTACCTGCGGTAACATCGTACACAATCCACGCCGCGCCTGCCCCCGGGCACGTGCTTGGTTTGACTTGACTCAGGCAGGTCTTCTGACTTCTCCCGGCACTCACCTTCTCGGTCCTTCACCCGGTCGCCGGCTCTGCAGGTGCTTTCTGCTGCGGCGGTGCGGTGCGGACCAATGGTTCAGATATGAGGCCGTTTTGGATAATACAGCTGCGGGCACAGTCCCGGAATCACACCGGGTTCCCTTTTCAAATCCGCGGCGGGGCGGTACGGGTGCCTGACACCAGGCCGAACCTTCTGCGCGGATTCACCTGAATCCAGACGCAAATATACACAATATTTAATCTCTTGGGACGAAAAATAGGACGTAAATATCTTGCGAACAGGCTATTAGTCCAACGATAATGGACTAAAGCCCCGAAAACAACTTATTACGCTGCGATTTATTCCACAATGCTGAACACACCGGGTTCACCGGCAGTATCCCGGCGGTTTTCCTCGGCCGGCGGGAGGAGAGCGCCCCAACTTGCTCCCCGGACCGCCGGCCGGGAGAAAACCGCACACCCTGCCCTCCGCACCCGGGACGGGAGGAAACCGCTCACCTATTCTCCGCACCCGGCTCTTTATGAAGTATCGCGGTCGGAGCCTCATGGAATCATCGCTTTCGGTCAGCCTTCGTGCAAGGTGAGAAAAAAGTAACTACACCTTACACCCAGAACAGCGTCAGAGGCCGATTTGCGTGCAAGGTGTGCAGAGAAAATCTTCACCTTGCACGTTCGCCGAGCAGTCCCATGTTCTTTTTCGCACCTTCCCCACTCGCCGGGAATCTGCCACCCCCACTCCCGACAGAGCGGGCTTCCTCCGGTCTGGCAGAACAAAACTGGACCGCCGCGGGTTTCCACCGGGCCGCAAAAACCGCCACCCTCCGAGTGGGAGGATGGCGGCGGAAAAAATGGATTTAAGTTTAGGTGTATTACTCCAGTGTTATATTAGTGCCGTTATCGTAGCAGCCGGGCCAGATGGCCGAGGCGTTTCGGGCTTTGCCACGAATGTCGGAGTTCAAGGCCGTGCCGCCTTCGGTGGTGATACTGTTCAGCCAGGCTTTAAAGTCGGTGCTGTTGGCTGTATCGAATGCATCGATAACAGATGTCACATGGGCTACGGTCGTGAGGACGAATCCGGCGGGGGCACCGTCGCCGGAATAGCCATAACTTTGAGAGTTCTTTAAAATGCAGACCAGGTCCCGGACACACAAATTGGGACGCGACCTCCGTGGCGGTCAAATGTCTGTGGGTCAGGATAATGGACAAAATTGCCCCGTCGGAATCCGACGGGGCAACTTCTTTAAATCGATTGTCATTCAATCCTTTAGCCGCCACGGCTGATGTCCCGTCCTGAAAATAGTAAAAAAGAGTAATCTTTTTCAGGACTTTACAGATTTAGCTGCAATAAGATTTCGCCAGGATTAGCCGAACTAGATTGTCAATTCTCATATGAGCCGGGCCAGAGTTCAGTGGTGCTGCGCTTATGACCACGGATGTCGGTCTGCAAGGCATTGCCACCCTCGAATCTCAGGCTTGTCAGCCAAGCCTTGAAACCTGTTCCAGTTGCACTGTCGAAATCATCCAGGGCTTTCTCCACCCGTGCTGGTGTGGCCTTTACAAATCCTACCGGGCACACGCCGTCCCAGGTATGGCAACGTAGTTCGTTATCCCACCCCTGGGATGTTAAATTGTAGCATACGTCTTCGTGTCCAGGATTTTCCAGACGGTATGTATTACCGACAGTCTCGTATAATTTTGAGTATATGTTGTGGCCATATGAATTCAAGGGTTCAGTAGTTTTAAGTGCAAGTGTCTTAGTCTCGTCAGAACTGCTGTTAGAGTTAATGAACGTGCTGTTAACAATTGAAACCTGCCCAACATCCGACCAGACTCCTGCTGCAGAATTTGCACTTAACCTGATACTGGAATTAGCGACGATACAATTCCCTCCTCTTGAATATATATTTGCAGCTTCGGTGGCGGTAGCGTTCTGATTAAGCTGAAAAGAACTGTTATATACTCCGCACAAGCCTTTACTGTCAATGCAGGAGCCTCCCTGACGTGTTTTATTACCGTAGAATGAGCATGAATTCAGGTAGGATTTGCACTTCTCAGAATAAATAGCTATGGTCCCTATATTATTCTGTGCCACACAAGCATTGAAGTGGCATTTATTAATATACAGCGTGGTTTCTCCTCCCACATAGATTGCACTTCCCATTCCATTGCTGGTACTGTCTTTTGAAAAAACACAGTTGTCTAAAACGAGATTTGCAGCGGTCACTAACATTACTCCACCACTTCCATATGCTTTATTGCGGTCGAATGTACAGTTGGTAAAAGAAATGTCTCCCTTGTTGGCGCGTATCGCTCCGCCACCTGAAGACCCTTCTTTCTTGTTGTCCTTTATTGTACAGTTGTTAAATTTTGCGGTAACACAGGATTGAATGATCAGTGCGGCGCCAGCATTAGAACTGTTAAAGTATGCATTCTGGAATGTGATACCATCGAACGATGTATTCAAACCTGTATTATTCCATACAAAAAGACGTTTACTTTTAGCCCCATCGAAAATTGTCTCATACGAAACGATATCACGGTCAGAGAGGTCTGTGCCTGTGGAGGCGGGGTTGAAGCCTCCCAGAATGGTCACTGTTGAATTCGTCCCGAAGGAGGTCTCATCGCCATTGTAGGTGCCGCCAGCGAGGACTGCGGTACCGCTAAAGCCGGAGGCCAGCTGGGATTTGAATGTGCTCCAGCCCATTGGGGTATCCCAGCTAGCTCCTGAGCCGCTTCCTTTAGGAGTAACGAACAAGACTGGACTCGCGGCGACGGTGCCGAGGGAGGCAAGGTCGCGGCGGGCGATGGAGATGCTTTTGCCGGTGAGGCGCTGGCCGAGGACAGCGTCGGAGCCGTCAAGGAGCTCCACGTAGAAGCCTTCTTCGAGATCGGCGGGAAAGATGGTGGCGAAGTAATCACCTGCGCCATTGGCTTCCACCGTGATGGTCGTCTCAGGAGAGGCGATGCTTGCGACTGAAGGAATACCGTCAGTGAATGTCACAGTAGCTACACCGGCGATTGCCTTATTTCCGTAGGAGCTGATCTTAATCTTCCGCACATAATCTGATGCGACAGTGATCTTCAGCACAGCTCCAAGGTGTTTGAAGGCCAGATCGCCTTCTCCGCTGACTTCGGAGACCTCGATCGCAGCTGCGCCGAAGCTATCCCTTCCGGTCTGTGCAGCAGGGAGCGTGACGGTGAAGCTACTGCCGTCATAGGAAGCCGTAGTGCCTGCAGGGTATACCGCATAAGCGGCGTTGAAAGGCTGTTTTTCATCAGGGACGGTAACATTGAAAGTCGCGGTGGCACCACCCGTAGTCAGAGCATCCGATGTAACATCGGCACCGGAAGCGATAATTTTAATCTGGTCACCAACAGACCAGTTCACATTGCTGCCAGAGAGTTCGGTACGAGTAGCGGCTCCTTCCTGGGTCGCTTTGAAGGTAATTTTGGTTCCATCGAGAGTGTCGGGAGCACCAAGTTCGGACTGCTCACAAGCGGTAAACGCGAGAGCAGCGCAAAGTGTGATAAATAATAACTTTTTCATACTGCTGTGCGTTTTACCAATCGAGATCATAAGAATTAACACTTTCATTGTCCTCATACTCATAGGAGCGGACACTCGCCGCGATAACGTTGGCGGGCGAGAGAAAGACTACTTTACAGACGGGGGAATCATAGGATTCGCTCCCACCTAAATAGCTTAAGTTTAATTGTTTACTTTTCATAGTGTATTAATTATGGTTTGAAGTATTCATCCTTAAAGACCGGTAATCATATGAAACTCTATCTCTGAACCGGTCGGAGCTGTGACCCCGGTGCCGAGGAGGCCGAATTTCAGAAGGCCTTGGGGAGAAGTTGGGCTGACAGCGGTATAGTCGATGGAGTAGGGTTCGATGTAGGCGTTACGGCCTTCCTGTTTTTCACCGTTTACGTAAGGGTAGGCATGGTAAACGATGAAGCGGGAGCCGGCAGCGTCCCGGAATAGGAAAACGTGCCCCGCACCGCGCAGGTCATCTGATTTCACAGAGGACAATATGGGATTGTCGGCGTATTTAATCCAGGATGTTTCCATCAAAGGGTCAGCATAGTCGTCTCCCTCGCGTAAAAGGGTGAGCTGGCCCTGGCCGTAGTCGGACCAGTAGCCACTGCCGCAGTAGGTGAGATAAATCTCTCCGTGATCGCCATAGACGGCAGTTCCGCCTTCGACGACCATAGGAAGTATGGACGATGCGCCCTTCCGTTCCCAGTCCTGTGTAGGGACTGTGATCGTATGAGCATCCGAGCCTATCTGCCAAGGCGTCAGGAAACGGGCGATACGCAGGCGCTGATAGAAATTGCCATAGCCCTCTCCTCTGCCGACGGAGTCTATCCACATGGCATAAAGGCCCTTGTACTTGCCAGAGGGGATGCGGAGAAAACTCAGGCCCGCCTTTGCATCAGCCGGAGTCCCATCCGCCGCCAGAAGGCGCTGAGTGTGGCCAGGTTCTCCCGTAAGCGGATGGCCCCATGGCCCGGCAGGAGTGCCTCCGAGGGACTTCAATACCACGTTGCACAGATACTTGGAACTGGTCCTCCCGTCCTCCTCATACTTCATCCTCAGGGAGAAGACCATGTACCAGCCGGAATTGCCGGGACATTCCTCCTCCGAGAAATAATGGATTTCCGGCGACCAGGTACCGTTAATCACAGCCCCTTCGCCGAATATCTCCTCCACGGAAGGGTCCTCGGTGCTTCTGTATGCCAGATTCTTACTGTTTGGATGAGCCTTGGAAGTCAGATTCGCCAGACTCTTGTCATGAACGAGGGCAATATTTGCCGACCCGGTCATGGTCATATAGAACTCCCCCTCATGAAAGACGATACAGGGATCTGCCGCGGAGGTACGGACGAGCGTCCCGCTCTTCGTGACGGTCTCGGTTTGGGGCTCTTCGGAGTCCGGCGGAGTCACGGGCTTATAACAATGCTCCTCACCGCGGCATGCGACGAGGAACAGAAGAATCATAGTATAAAGTTTTACTTTTTCTTTTGCCACGTAATTTTTGAAGTTACCGGCGCCGTGACGCCGTTGCCAAGGAGGCCGAATTTCAGCACGCCGTCGGGTGCCGTTTCGCTCTTGGCATCATAGTCTATGGTAAAGGGTTCGACGTAGGAGTTCCTGGAACTCTGCTTTACGCCATTTATGTAAGGATATGCATGGTAGCAGACAAAAGATTTGCCGGCTGCATCCTTAAAGAAAAACACATGCCCAGCCCCGCGAAGGTCGCTCGAAGAAACCGAGGAGAACACGGGGTTATTGGCATATTTAATCCATGACGACTCCTTAAGAGGGTCGGCATAGTCTCCGTTTTCACGTTTAAGTGTCAGCTGTCCCTGGCCGTAATCCGACCAGTACCCGCTTCCGCAATAGGTAAGGAAAATCTCACCGTGCTCGCCATAGACGGCCGTGCCGCCCTCGACGACCTCGGGAAGCGTACTGGAACTCCCCTTCTTCTCCCACGCCTGGGTGGGAGTGGTGATAGTGGAGGCCTCGGAATCAATCTGCCAGGGAGTTTTCATCTTGGCAATACGTAGGCGCTGGTAAAAATAACCTTTGCCCTGGCCTCTGCCGACCTCATCCACCCAGGTGGCATAAATGCCCTTGTACTTGCCGGTCGGAATGCGCAGGAAACTCACTCCGATCGCCCAGGCGGTAAACGGGTCGCCCTTGGCATCCAGGAAACGCTGGGTCTGTCCCTTGATATGCGTGGTAGGATGGCCCCAGGGACCGGCGGGCGTAGCGCCCAGTGATTTGAGAACCACCGGGCGTATGTACGCCGCACTTTTCTGCCCATTCCCCTTGCCATCATCCATGCGGAGCGCGAACACCATGTACCAGCCTGAATTTCCGGGGCAATCATCCTCCGAGAAAAAGTGCAGCTCCGGGGACCAGGTGCCGTTAATCACGGCACCCTGCCCGAAAATCTGCACCACAGACGGGTCCTCAGTGCTCTTGTACACCAGATTGGAGCTGGAACTGTGATCCGCAGTCGTGAGTTTCGACAGGTCGGGATCACTTACGAGGGCAATATTGGCAGAACCGGTCATGGTCATATAGAAACTGCCGTCACAATACGCGATGCTCGGGTCAGCGGCGGAAGTGCGGATCAGCGTACCGTTGAGCGTGGCCGTCTCTGTCTGCACTTTTCCTTCATCCACAGACGGATCGACGGGTGTGACGGGGGTCACGGGCTGCGAAACGGGGCCCATTCTTTTCTCTTCGGGCTTACATTCCACACACAGGCACAGCCCGAGGGCGATCGCAAATATTGAATATTTATGCAGTTTCATATGAATAAATGATTATTCGTCCTTTACACAACGTACGGAGCAAGCGCAGGCACGGTCCATGCCGGAACCCTTGGAGCCGGCGTTGTTGTTAACCAGCCTGGAATACGCTCCGGTGCCGCCGGGGACATTTGACCAATAATAACCGCGATACTCCAGATACATGATAAATCTCTTCTCGGGGTTCTTTTCGATCTGTCCGCCGGTAGGCCAATAGCTCCTGGTCTCGCCGTCTCCGGTCAGGAAATTATGGCCATACTGATCATTGCACTCATCGACTGACGTAAATGCCATGGACATGTAGCGGTAAGCAGGCACCCTGTATCCTTCAGGGCAGGGATCGTAAACGGTCCTGACGCCCTTTTGCGGCATGGTATAAAGATCTGACGAAACCGCAGGGACATTGGGATTACCCCAGAGATAGTTATTCCTCACGCCAAAGTGCCAGTCATTTGCCGACTGAATCTTAGTGTCGGGATTCTTGATAGCGTAATAGACCGTACCGGTAGTCTCTCCGGTATCCGCATAATAGATAGCATCCTCGTACGGAGTAGAGTACGGGCTGCCGGCAGGACGCTCCAGATTGTGAAGGCGCTTGAAAGGATCCTTGCGGCCCCACTGATAGAAACATCCGTAACTATCCTGGTCCTTGAACGCAGTAGAGGTAGCGCCGAGGTTGCGGTCCAGCATCTTATACTGTCCGAATCCTGCACCCCAGCCTTTATCGACATCAAGCTCGAGATTGTACTGCACATCACTGGCCGGGCTGACCCAGACGTGATATGACCAGAGCACGGTGCCCGCGGCGTCTTTGATGGCCACCACGGCATTTCCGAGCTTACCGGTGACAGGTACGGTCAGTTCATTGCCAGAAATGGTAGGATCGGCGGCAATGACATTGCCGTCAATACCGGTGCCGGTCAGCTGCCATACGATGGCGGCGGAAGCGGCCGGAGCGACGGGCTGTCCATCCTTGTTCAGGGCAGCTTTATTGGCATAGGTCAGGTCGCCAGCAAGGCTGTAGTAGGGAGTAATGTCAATAACGACATTGCCCGCAACCGCATCGCTGCGATAGCAGTTTGACTTGCCGTAGTAGATGGTCACAGGGGCGAGCGGAACCACGACGGAAGCCTCCTCTCCCGCGGTCACTACCGTAGAAGCGTGGTGCTCGATAGTCATGATTCGGCCTTCGGTATCGGTCAATTTGAAATCGAAGCCCTGGGAATAGGTTCCCTCCGGAACATAGAATATGATCTTGGGGGCCTTCGCCATGGCGGAGTCGATCTGGACTGGAGTCTTCCATCCGGCGACGGCCTCGCTGTCACTGGCACCAGCCTTCATGGGAGCGAGAGTGTGTGCGGGTGCGCTGCAGAAGCTGCCCTTGACACTTTCGCCGCCTTTTGCCACAACGGCGACATCGGCAAGGCCGAGACCCCTGTGCTGATAATCGACGACGGAAATCTCAATGCCGCCGAGCTCTTCGTAATCAATCTCTACGTCGATTACTTCAGGCTCTTCGGGCACCGGCTTGATGTTCGGATGCTCGTCAGCGGGAATGTAGTCAGAACAGGAAGCCACGAAGAAAATCGCGGCTGCCGCCATCATCAAAAGTTTAATATTCCTTTTCATGGTAGATTACGTATTAATAACCGGGGTTCTGATCCGTGGTAGGATCGAGAGCGTCGTTGTAGTTATATTCGTTAGTGGGGATAGGCCACCAGTAAGCGGCATCCTTCACATCAGATTCGTCAGCCACACGACCTGCCTTCTTTGCATACTCGGCGAGTTTACCCAGACGTTTGAGGTCAGCGTAACGCTTACCTTCGAAGCAAGTCTCATAGACCCTCTCCTTGAGGATAGTCTCCATGAAGGCGTCGATGGTAGAGTTGGCAGCGAGGGTGTAGTCATTGGGCTGGGCGGAATTCATTCCGAGACCGTAGGCGCGACGATGGACGATGTTCACATACTTGAGGGCCGTCTCATCCGGAGCGCCGAGAGCCTTGGCACGGGCCTCTGCCGCATAAAGAAGTGCATCGGCATAGCGATATACAGGGTTATCACATGCGGAGGTAGAACCTGTGGCCTCGGGGTCACGGTACTTGAAGCATATCATACCGTTATCGGTAAGGGCGTTCAGGGTCCCGTTGGCGCTCTGACGGTACAGGCTCCACTTGTAGCGGAGGTCGTTGGGGTCCCAGCCGGCGATGACGGTATTCTTAACCTGGTCGGTATAGATACCCAAAGCTCCGGTGTTACGTACGGGGTTCGGGGAGCACAAATACATCCAGAAGAACTCATCCGCACGGTCGCGGTTGTACTTAACGTAGAAAATTTCCTCGGAAGTAGTCACTACATCGGGACCATAAACCTTGAGGAAGTCATCGGCGGTGGAGACTTTTACGAGGGAATACTTCTTGGAGTTAATAACCGACTCGAATGCGTCCTGAGCTACCGCCCAGTGCTGCAGATACAGGGCAGCCTCGCCCTTCAGCATCGCGGCGGCATACTTGGTCGGACGGCCGGCGTTGGCGACAGTGGCAGGGAGGTTCGAGTAAGCATAAGCGCATTCATCTTCGATATACTGCCAGATGACGTTCGCCTCAGTACGGGGTTTGTTAAAATCGTCCATATTCTCCTCAGTGAAGAAAGGAACGCCGCCCCAGTATTTCAGCAGCTGGGAATAAGCCAGGGCACGCAGGAAGCGGACCTCGCCGGTGAGTTCCTTATACTGGGTTTTCGTCAGATTCTCAACGCCGTCGATCTGGCGCATGATATCATTCGCGAAACGGATGCAACGGTACTGGACCGCCCAGGCGTCACGTGCGAAGTTTATGGCGCCGGAAGTAAGACCGGTCTCATATGAGGAAGCATAGTTGCCGCGGCCGTAGCAATAGTCAGACAAACTCTCGGTCAATACGATGAGGTAACGGCCATAAGCCTCCAGACGGTGCATCTGATGATAGATGGCATTGATCTCCGCCTGCACGGACTTATAGTTCGTCATGAATGATGCGGCATCAGCCTGCTTGGGATGCTCCTGGAGTATCTCCATATCTTCGCTGCAGGAAGAGAACATCAACGTGGCAGCGAATATCACAGACAATGTATAAAGTATCTTTTTCATATCGCAAATCCTTTAGAAAGTGAGCCTGCATCCGAGAGTGAAACTCCTGGCAGTAGGATAGCAACTGTCATCCACGCCCTGCCTCAGGGAAGAGCCGCCCGCATATGCATTGACGTCAGGATCCCACAGAGGATAGGTCGTGAATGTGAAGAGGTTCTGACCGCTGACATACACATGGGCCTTCTTGATCCAAGGGGCCTTGGCGGTGGGGATGTCATAACCGAACTCGACGTTCTTTACCTTCAGGTAAGTACCGTCATAGACGAAACGGTCAGACATCTTGAACGCCACGTTCTGCAGCAGGTTTGGATACTTGGAATAAGGATTCTCGGGAGTCCAGTAGTTATGAAGGACATCCTTGAGGACGTTTCCGTTGTAGCCGTACTGATAAGCGATCTGTCCGAGGGTCAGGGCGTAAATGTCGCCGCCGAAGGAACCCTGGAAGAAGGCGCTCAGGCTGAATCCCTTGTAAGAGAACGTAGTGTTGAAGTTCAGCAGGAAGTCAGGATTCGGATTACCGATGATTTCTCTGTCGGTGGTAGAAAGACCGGGGGTGCCGTCAATGTCGTCGACATAGACGATCTGACCCTTATTATCATAACCAGCTTCCCTGTAACCATAGAACAGGCACATCTCCTTACCCTCGCGGAGAATATTGAGCTGATCGGAAATAATCGTATTGGATACGGTGCCTCCGAAGATATCCTTATGCTCAGGCAGGGACTCGACCCGGCTGCGGTTCAGGGAGAAGTTGGCTCCGAAGTCCCACTTGAAGGCCTTGTCGATAATGCGGGCGTCCAGCTGGGCCTCGATACCGCGGTTGCTCACGGAACCGATGTTACGCAGGGCCGTGGTGTATCCGGAAGAGCGGGGCATCTCGACGCTGCAGAGCAAGTCGGTGGTCATCTTATAATATGCATCCACGGTGAGGTTGATGCGGTCCTTGAGGAGACCCAGGTCGAAACCGACGTTGTACTGGGCTGTCTGCTCCCAGCGCAGGTCGCCGACATAATTATCTTCAGGGCAATATGCCACGTAGGTATCCTTGTCGAAGACCACGTTCTCAGTGTGCATGGTGTTCAGGGTAGCGTACGGGGAAATGGCGGTACTACCTGTCACACCGTAACCGGCGCGGAATTTCAGGTTCGACAGCCAGGACACGTTATCCTTGATGAAGTCTTCCTGGGAAGCGCGCCATGCGACGGCCGCGGAAGGGAAGTAACCCCATTTGTTGCCCCTGTTGTAGCGGGAGGAACCATCAGCACGGAAGTTCACGGTGACGATATAGCGGTCGTCGTAGTTATAATTGACACGTCCCAGATAGGAAAGCAGTCTCCAGTCAGAAAGCGAGGATGTCGGAAGAGCTTTCTCCTCTGCAGCGTCCATGTCATAAGTTCCGGCCGCGTCGGAGATGAAGTTCTTACCGGTACCGGTAGAAACACTCTTGGATACATAGCTCTCGTAGGTCATACCGGCCATGAGAGTAATGTGGTGCTTACGGGCGAAGAACTTGTCGTAGGTGATGATATTGTTCGAAGTAATATCGGTCACCTCACCGAGGTCAATGGATGCGGCGCCGAGTGAGCCGGGATAGTTCAGGGACCTGAAGTAATCCTTGCGGGCCTGGCGCTGACGGATATTGCCGCTGATGTTGATGGACAAGCCGTCGATGGGACGGACGATCAAGCCGGCGTTGGCGATCAGGCGGTTTGCATACCAGTCATTCTGCGTCTCATACAGACCTGCCACGGGGTTGGTGCCGCCTTCGGGCTGGGTGGTGAAGTCATTCCAAGTGCCGTCGTCCCAGTGAGGGGTGGCCAGAGGGGAAGCGATCAGCATTCGGTTGATGATACCGTTCGAGCCGGCACCGCCGGAGCTACCGTTCTGCGCGTGGTTGGAACGAGAGATGATTACGCCCGCGTTAGCGGTGAACATCTTGGAGATATTGTACTTCACATCCGTGCGCAGGGAGATTCTCTCATAGCTGCTGGTCTTCACGATACCGTCCTGCTTGAAGTAGCTCAGACCCATTCCGGCCGAGAGTTTCTGGTTACCTCCGGACACGCTCAGGGAATGGTCGGTAATGAGCGCGGGACGAAGGATTTCGTTCTGCCAGTTGGTGGAGTAGATGTTGTTGTTAATCTCTTCGTCCGTGAATACCTGCTTGTTACCGTTGATGGCAGCCTTCTCGTTCAGGAAGCGCATGTACTCCCAGCCATCAGCCATTTCGAGCTGCTTGGTAACGGTCTGCACACCGGCACTTCCGTTGTACTCGACACGGACATCTCCCTCGCGGGCGCCCTTGGTCGTGACGATCACGACACCGTTTGCACCACGGCTACCGTAGATAGCGGTAGCGGAAGCGTCCTTCAAGACCTCGACGGAAGCAATATCGGAAGAGTTGATCATGCTGATGTCTCCGGGGAAACCATTGATAATCCACAGAGGTTCGTTATCGCCCTTGATGGAGTTGGTACCGCGGATACGGATCTGGACGGTGGAACCGGGCTGTCCGTTGCTGGAGTTTACCTGCACACCGGAGACACGGCCCTGGAGGGCGTTGGCTACGGAGAGAGTGGCGAACTCGTTGAGGGTCTCGCCGGAAACCTTGGTGATGGCGCCGGAGAGATCCTTGCGCCTCTGGCTACCGTAACCGATCATGATGACCTCATCTAGGGCCATCGAAGATGATACCAAGTTAACGGTGACACTTTTGCGTCCCCTTACCGCAACCTCCTGATCGTCATATCCCAGACAAGTGACGACGAGGATGGCGTCTGCGGGGAGCTGGGCGAAACGGCAGACACCGTCCGCGTCAGCGACCTCTCCGGTCCGCGTACCCTTAATGAGGGCCGCCGCTCCGGGCAGAGGCTCGCCGGATGAATCCTTCACGGTAACGGTGCACGCCGCATTCTGGGCGGCAGCGCTCCCGACAAGGACAAATACGCTCAGCAATGCGAGCGAAAGCCTTTTCAAAAAGCAATTCATACTGATTAAACTTTAGTGTTACTGTATAGTTGTTAGGTTAGTGTGCGCTTATCTCAAAGCAAATGTAATTTCGTCCGTGAAACAATTCATGTCTCCGGAGCCGACTGGGCGGATTCTCGCCATTTTTGGGTAATTTGTAGCATTACCTTCTCACAATATCCGCATCCGGTACACTCCCGGCGGCAGGAGCCGGCCTTCAGCGCCCAGTCCGCGGGGAATAGTGTATTGTCCAGTGCGACCCCCTGCGCGCCGAACGCCGGCATGAATCCGGGCTCGAAGAGCTCAAGCAGATTGCCCTTCCAGCTGCGCGACACGTACGCGTCGACCACCAGGCGGGGACGCATGTGCTGGCGGGTAGCCAGTTTGACAAAGTCAACGTACGGTTCATACAGGTGCAAGTCTTCCGGGCGGATCCAGGTCGCCTTGAGTATTTCCACAAAGTTCTTCGGGTCCCGGTACAGGGTCCAGCACAAGTGCGGATTGAAATCCGGAATGCGAAGGTGCTCCGAAGCCCGGGCGCTGTGCGCGACCAGATTGTCATGGAAAGTCTGCCAGGGGCAATTGCGCAGGCAGCCGGAGTTCGCCAGCAGGCCGAGCTTCTTTCCGTGCGAGTGCGCCCAGTCGCTGAAGCGTTTGAGGTTGTCCAGATTGCGCTGGACGTCCCTTCCTATATAATAGGAGTCGAACCAGGGCGAGAGGTATTCCATCGCCTGCACGGTCATCAGCCTCATGTTCACGGACGCGCGCACCTCGATTTCCGGGAAGTGCCGTTTGATCATCGTGGCAATAAAGGGGGATGCGGTCGTTACGATTTCGGGCTTGCAGCCCCAGGAATCCAGTTTGCCGATGATTTCGGTCAAGTGGACGTCCAGGTCCATGCTGGCGGACAGGGATCCGTAGCAATTGGAGTTGAGCAACAGGTCCAGGCGGCGGCCCGACTGCCTGATGGCAGTCAGTTCGTCCCGCAGGACCTCCTCCACTGTCTCGGGGTCGTCGTCCTCACCGAAACCGAGGACGGGCCTTCCGCTGGGCTCGTTCACCCAAGGGAAGTACACCTCCTCGATCTCAGGGTAGCAGGAGACCATCCCGGAGACAGTTTCCCCTCCCAATTGATGCCAATATCCTACCGCAAGGTGCATGGGCGCCTAGTCCATCATGGGGTTGTAAGTCAGGCCGGCGGCATTGACCTTCGGACCCTTATTCTGATCATCGTCTTCGGTGGGCACTCCGCTGAGGCCGGCTGCGGCAGCGCTGCCGTAGTTCTCCTTGGCATTATACTCAGTCATGGCGGCATGGGACTCGACACCGGCGTTCTGGAGATAGTACTCGTACAGTTCAGGATCGATCTCGTAGGGTTTGGAGCGGTCCATGCGCCAGGGCTTTACGCCGGGAGCGCGGAACTGGTTGCGGAAAGTCTTGAGCAGTTTGCCCCTCTGCTCGAGATGGATCATGCAGGCGCGGGTACAGCCGGCAGCGCCTTCGATGGCACGGCCATAACCATACTGGCGGGGATACTCCGCCTCGAAGGGGTTCTGTAGCTTGTCTTCTCCGCCCTGGAGTCCGTGCTCGCAAGCCATTTCGTCCAGTTTACCCCATTCCACTTCGTGTCCCGCGAGGGTGACCTTCACGGATTCGGTCATGGAAATGGCATGCCCGGCGCAATTGCGCACGCAGAGTTTGCAACGGTCGCAGATGTGACCTTCGTAGATGGGATCCGGTTCCAGCTCGGCATCGGTCAGCAGTACGACGAAGCGCACGCGGGGGCCGAACTCAGGAGTAAGGAATACCTTGGACCATCCGAATTCTCCCATACCGGCCAGGTATGCGGCGATACGGAAGTGTACCAGCACATCCGGATGGGGTTTGCCGGGAGCCACGGGGCGGCTCCAGCCTTCACGGAATTTTCCGGTCACTGTATTGACCGACTCACCGCCGTTGGCGTTGATCAAAGGGACGACCTCGTAACCGTGATCTTCCATGAAGTTACAGAAAGGCCACATGACCATGGGACCCCAAACCTGATTCAGTGCTGCATAACCCATCGTGGGATAAGTCGAGAACAGGGTTCCTTCCTCGATGCCGCGAAGGGATCCGCGCGGGATGCGGAATCCGAACACGATAAAAGATTTGGCGCCCGGGAATATATATCTCGGGTCATTCTGTTTCGGGGCACCTTCCCAGCGCTCCATGTTTCCGATGCCGACCAGGTCAGCGCCGAAACGTTTCGCCGCGGCTTTCACCTCGGCGCTAGTTAATTCACATTCGTAGGCCATATTGTTGCTAACAGTTTTAGTTCAGTGCATAGCAAATATATGCTGTTTTTAATATTATTGAACAAAATAAGGTTCGACACCTATAACTTTTTGCTTTTATTCATTCATGTTGAATTGCGAACGTATTTCTTCAATAATAATGAACTCTTTTTTAGATTATTTTTATATTTGCGATATGATACAAGTACTTGGCAAAACCTTCGACATCCTGGATTTCCTGGCCGCGAACCAGGGCGAAATGGTCACGCTCTCCCAGATTGAAGAGGCGTGCGGCATCCAGAAAACCACCCTTTCCAACATCCTCAAGACTCTGGAGGAATCAGGTTATGTAACACATCCGCAAAAAAGAAAAGGTTACCGACTGGGGTACAAATTCTATATGATGGCCGGTTCCCAGTTTGTTTTCAAGAAGCTGGAAGAAATCTCGTCCGACGAGATGAGGCTCCTGTACGACATTTTCAAGGAAACTATTGTCCTGGCTTGCGAGCACGGAGGCAAGAGGCTTGTGCTGAAAGTGGTGGAGTGCACTGAAGGCATTACGGCGCGCATTTCCCACTCTGACGACCTGTATCAGTCCGCCACCGGACGGGTTATTTTGGCCAATTACCCCGAGAATAAGGTACGTACCATCGTTTCACAGATTGGCCTGCCCTCCGAGCATTCTTGGTCAGATGTCCGTTCACAGGAGGATCTCTACCGGGAACTCGCGACGATTCGCAAGGAAGGATTCAGTGTCACATCCGATCATCTGGATATCATCGGCATCGCAGTCCCGATCCTCTGCGGTCGCGATCCCGTGGCCTCGCTGGGTGTCTGCCTTCCGAAGTTCCGCTGTACCACCAGCAAGATCACCCTCATCCACAACGTCCTGGATGAATGCGCGCTAAGTATCAGCAAGAAGATCACCGAAACCGATTTTACTAAATAACACAAAACTTATGAAAAAGTTCCTACTGATCATCGCAGCTGCTCTTGGTGCTGCCTGGATTGCACACGCTGATTCTTATTATTTCGGGGCAGACGGACCGGCCTCTGATAAAGGCGCCGCCCTGGCCCAGCTGTTACCGTGGGTCGCACCGGCCGAAGGCATTGCCCTTACAGATGAAAATGTCAAATATCTCGGTAATGGCGAATACTCCATCACCCGTACCATAGTAAACAAAGGGGCCGCGACAGTCAGCTTCAACGACGTCCTGAAAGTCCGCGACCTCTTCGACGCCACTCACTACACCATCCCTTGCGTGAGTTATAATGGCAATGATTTCGATGGCGGAGTGACGATCGCCGACGGCGTCCTGCTCGGAAAGGTCAAAGTTCCCACGGGAATCTCCTGCGACGGAGAACCCTGGGTCTTCGGTTATCAAAGGACGGGCATTCCCTCCTGTACGCTGACCGAGAATGTAAACACCGGATTGGCGCTTTTCGCTGCCGTCGACACGCCTTCCTCCCTGGTCAGCTCATGCTCACTGGAACAAGATGCCGACGGGCATTTCGTGCACGTAATCGTCCGCCCCATGGTCGAAGCCCCCTACACCTATGAGTCGAAGGGCGTCTTCGGCCCCCGTTACGAGGAGAAGATTACCCTCGCTCCCGGCGAGAGCTTCACCGCCACAAGCTATGTGTGCGTCTGCCCTCCCAAATGGGAGAATTACGCTACCGTGTCGCTTATGGGACATGCCCTCAGTCTTCTCGACACTCATCTGGATATTTGCATGAGCGACGAGCAGGCTTGGGCGCTTGGGCAGAAGTACATTCGTTCCCTGCTATATTTATATAAAGGTAAATGGCTCATCTCGACAAACCGAAAGCAGCGCATGTTCCATGAACAGCATAAAGTGCTGATCACTCGCGAGGAGATGGCTGAAAGGATGAAATGGGAGTATTGGACCGATATCGCCACCTTCGACCCCAGTTTCGAGATAGGTTGGGCTGGACAGAACTTCCTCTCCGCCAGGATGCTGGCCACCCAGGCCTTCCTCACCGGAGATGAGGGCTTGCTGGAAAAGTGCTACGAGGTCTATGACACATTTATCGCTTCCCAGGGCAAAAACGGTCTGCTGCACGTCCGCTACGACCAGAATTACGAGGACAATGCGAAAAAGATTCCTGTCGATGTCTGCAACCTGGGCTGGGGATCCGCGGAGGCCGTGCGCATGTACAGGCTCCTGAAAGAGCACGGCATAGAGAAGCCTGAGTATCTGGATTTCGCCCGCAAGATCAACGATTTCTTTATCAAAAAATGGGATGACGAATACGGTTTCGGCAAGACCTGGACCATGAAGGGAAAACCGGTGCAGCGTACCGGCACGATTGGCGGTTTCATGATTCCGGCGCTCGCCGAGTTCTATGAATTGACCGGAGAGCAGAAGTACCTGGATGCGGCCCTCCGTGCAAGCGACTTCTACTACGGAAGGGATGTGGACAATTTCATCTGCACCGCAGGGGCCATTGACTGCAACTGTATCGACAAAGAGACCTCCTACCCCTTCCTGCAGGGCTCGCTGACGCTGTACCGCATCACCGGCGACCGCAAGCACCTGGAGCGGGCGGAGAAGGCGGCGGCCTATTTCTCAAGCTGGATGTTCTTCTTCGACCCCATCTACACTCCGGAGACTGATATGTATAAGTACAATTGGCACCCGACCGGAGGTACCGGAGTCAGCGCCGAGCATCAGTGCATCGACGCGTGGGGCGGAATCATGGCTTCCGACCTGTATGTGCTGACGCAATTGACAGGAGATCCGATGTGGGACCGTATCGGCCGTCTGATGTGGGCCAATGCCGTTCAGGGCATCACCACCCATCTGGGTGAGTTCTTCCATGACATGCAGCGCCCGATCGGATCCCAGAACGAAGGTTTCTTCCAGGCCCGTTTCACGAAATACCGTCCGGTCATCGAAGCCGGTTACTGGAACGACATCTTCGTCTCCTGGCCTCCCGCATACCGTCTATGGACTCTCGACCGCATGCGTCGTCTGGGAGCACGACTCAAGTAGTTTACTTGACATCTGAATACAAAAAAGGCCGATGGAAAATCCTTCGGCCTTTCGTTTTTCGTGAGCTTCCGCTTAGCGGGCTTCGCGATCCCTGCGGGGACGACGGTCGCGGTCGCCGCCACGGCGCTCGCCACCACGTCCGCCACGTCCGCCGCGTCCCTGTCCGGGAACCTGGGCGTTCGCAGCGATACCGGCATTGGGAGTCAGATCCTGCTTGCCATAACGCTCACCGTTGCAGATCCATACCTTGATTCCGAGGGCACCGACCTTCGTGCTCGCTACTGCGAGTGCGTAGTCGATATCGGCACGGAAAGTATGAAGAGGAGTACGGCCTTCCTTGAACATCTCGCTACGGGCCATCTCGGCGCCGCCGACGCGGCCGCTGATCTGAACCTTGATGCCCTCGGCACCCACGCGCATGGTGTTAGCCACAGCCATCTTGATGGCACGCTTGTAAGAAACGCGGCCCTCGATCTGACGGGCGATGCTGTCTGCGACGATGTGGGCGTCAAGCTCAGGACGCTTCACTTCATAAATATTGATCTGAACGTCTTTCTTGGTAACCTTCTTCAGCTCTTCCTTCAGTTTGTCGACCTCAGCGCCGCCTTTTCCGATGATGACACCGGGACGGGCCGCCTGGATGGTGACAGTGATGAGCTTCAGGGTCCTTTCGATAACTATCTTGCTGAGGCTGGCCTTGGCAAGACGGCTGGAGAGATACTTGCGGATTTCATAATCCTCGGCGATCTTCTCAGCATAGTTTCCACCACACCAGTTGGAGTCCCAACCACGGGTGATACCGATTCTGTTGCTAATAGGATTAGTTTTCTGTCCCATGGTTTATTTCTCCTCTGCTACTGCGGGTTTAACATCGAGAATAATGGTGATGTGGTTGGAACGCTTGCGGATGCGTCCGGCACGGCCCTGAGGGCAGGGGCGGATACGCTTCAGCGTGCGGCCTTCGTCGACCATTACAGTCTTAACATAGACATTTCCTCCGTCGAGTTCCTTTGCCTTATCCGGATTCTTGGCTTCCCAGTTAGCGATAGCGCTGTGGAGAAGCTTCTCCAGAGATGCGGATGCACTCTTCTTAGAGAACTTCAGAAGATCAAGTGCGCGGTTAACCTCGACTCCCCTGACGGTGTCAGCGACAAGACGCATCTTCCTGGGGGAAGTAGGCACATCATTCAATTTAGCGATAGCTACATTCTTACGGGCTTCCTTGAGCCTCTCAGCCATTTGTCTTTTACGAGCTCCCATGATTCAATTCCTTTTACTTCTTGTTATTGCCCGCATGGCCTCTGAATGTGCGTGTGGGGGCGAACTCGCCCAGTTTGTGACCCACCATCTGCTCCGTTACATAAACCGGAATAAACTTGTTTCCGTTATGGACGGCGATAGTATGGCCGATGAAGTCAGGGGAGATCACGCTGGCGCGGGACCAGGTCTTGACCACCTCTTTTTTCTTGCTACCTTCATTCATAGCAAGAACCCTCTTCTCCAGGGCTTCCTGGATATATGGACCTTTTCTTAATGAACGACTCATAATCTCTTAAGTTAAATTCCGATTACTTCTTTCTCCTTTCGATGATGAACTTGTTGGAGGCCGCTTTCGGATTACGGGTCTTGTAGCCCTTTGCAGGCAGACCCTTACGTGAACGCGGGTGACCTCCGGAAGCACGTCCTTCACCACCACCCATCGGGTGATCGACCGGGTTCATAACGACACCGCGGTTGTGGGGACGGCGGCCGAGCCATCTGCGACGTCCGGCTTTTCCGTGAGACTCCAGGTTATGATCGGGGTTGGATACCGTACCGACAGTCGCGCGGCAGCTTACCAGCACCATCCTGGTCTCGCCTGAGGGCAGGCGGAGAACAGCGTGGCTGCCCTCGCGGGCGGCGAGCTGTGCGAACGCACCGGCTGAACGTGCCATGGCGGCACCCTGACCGGGACGAAGCTCGATGTTGTGTACGAGAGAACCCACCGGAATGTTGCTCAGAGGAAGGGCGTTACCGACCTCGGGGGCCACATCGGGACCGGAGGCGATAATCTGACCGACTTTGAGTCCGTTAGGTGCGATGATGTACTTCTTCACACCATCTTCATATTCTACGAGGGCGATACGTGCGCTGCGGTTAGGATCGTACTCGATGGTAAGAACCTTCGCGGTGCAGTCGTCCTTGTCGCGCAGGAAGTCGATGATACGGTACATTCTCTTATGTCCGCCACCGATGTAACGAACGGTCATCTGACCGGTGTTGTTACGTCCGCCCGTGCTCTTGAGGGGTTCGAGCAAAGCCTTGTGGGGCTTCTTGGTAGTGATCTCGTCGAAAGTGCTGATCACTTTGTTTCTCTGACCGGGGGTTACCGGCTTGAATTTTCTTACTGCCATAACTCGTTCCCTCCTTAAATATTACTGTAGAAATCAATCTTGTCATCGCCGGCGACGGTCACATAAGCTTTCTTATAGTGATTCGTACGGCCCTTGAGAAGACCGGCCTTGGTGTAGCGGGATTTGCGCTTTCCGTGATAATTGACGGTGTTGACGTCGAGCACGGTCACATTGTACATCTGCTCCACGGCGGCCTTGACCTCGAGCTTATTGGCGTCGCGGTCCACGATGAAGCCGTAACGGTTCAACTTTTCGCCCTGAGCCGTCAGCTTCTCTGTTACTATTGGCTTAATAATAATTCCCATCTCTTTGTCTTTTTAGCGAACTCTCTCGGCGAGGATATCCTGGACACCGTCCACCATTACCACAGAATTTGCATTCATGACGGCGTAGGTATTGATTTCGTCCACGGTGATAACCCTGACCTCGGGGAGGTTGCGGGATGAAAGGAAAATATTGTCTGAATTCTGGGGAAGCACGAAGAGAACCTTCCTGTCACCGGCCTTGATGTTGGCGAGGATCTGGAGGAACTCCTTGGTCTTGGGGGCTTCCATGTTGAAGGGCTCAACGATCTTGATGGCGTTCTCCTGGGCCTTGTAAGAAAGGGCGGAGCAACGGGCCAGAGACTTGACCTTCTTATTCAGTTTGCTCAGATAAAGACGGGGCTTGGGACCGAACACGCGGCCGCCGCCCACGAAGATATTGGCCTTGAGGCTACCGTGACGAGCACCGCCGCCGCCTTTCTGGCGACCGAGTTTCTTCGTACTGTAAGCCACTTCGCTACGGTCCTTAGTCTTGGAGGTACCCTGGCGCTGGTTGGCCTGATACTGCACCACGTCCAGATAGATAGCGTGGTCATTCGGAGTGATACCGAACACTTTCTCGTCGAGAACGACCTGCTTTCCAGAGTCAGTTCCGTCAATTTTCAAAACATTCAGTTTCATCTCTTAAGCCTCCAAAATTACGTATGAACCTTTGGCTCCGGGAACGGAACCCTTGACAACGAGAAGGTTGTTCTCAGGGATAACCTTGATCACCTGCAGATTGAACACCTTTACTCTTTCATTGCCCATGTGGCCGCCCATCCTCATTCCGGGGAAAACGCGGGAAGGCCAAGATGATGCACCGAGTGAACCGGGTTTACGGAGACGGTTGTGCTGGCCGTGAGTCTGTCCGCCGACACCGGCGAAATGATAACGGTGGACAACGCCCTGGAAACCCTTTCCTTTAGACGTTCCGACTACGTCCACGAAGGGAATCTCGTCTTTCAAGATATCCGCAACGGTGATGACGTCGCCGAGTTGAAGCTCCCTGGAGAAGTCCGCCGGGAATTCGACGAGCTTTCTCTTGGGTGTGGTCCCTGCCTTTTTGAAGTGCCCCTGAAGAGGCTTGCTGGTGTGCTTCTCAGTAATTTCGTCATAGGCAAGCTGCACGGCGGCATAACCATCTTTCTCTACCGTACGTACCTGCGTGACAACACACGGCCCAGCTTCGATGACGGTGCATGGAATATTTTTTCCATCAGCACCGAAGACGGAAGTCATTCCGACTTTCTTTCCAATTAATCCAGGCATTTTCAGATAATTGTTTGATAATAAATACTTTACCCCCAAACCCGTAGTTTGCGGGGCTGCAAATATACAACTAATTTTTTTATTTTCAATCGTTTGACTCCCTTTTTTAGTATCTTTGCACCGCCGGGACAAACCCCCGCTGACCTTATGATACTATCGGCCCTGAGCTTTCTGAATATGTCCTTCGCGGACATCCTGGACATTGTCGTCGTAGCCGCCCTGATTTTCGTAGTGATACGCTGGATACGGCACTCCTCGGCGATCAATGTCTTTATCGCCATCATACTGCTGTTCGTCGTGCGTGAACTCGCCCTCCTGCTGGGGATGAAAATGCTCTCCTCCCTGCTGGGCACGGTCCTCGACCTCGGCGTCCTGGCCCTGGTGATCATATTCCAGCCGGACATCCGCCGCTTCCTGTTCCGGATCGGCTCCGGAGCGGAACTCAACCGCAGCCGCTGGGCTAAAGTCTACGCATTTTTTGGACTTAAAGGTGATTCGCTGGGCAATGACGCCATCAGCCAGATCGCTGAAGCCTGCAATGAGATGTCCGAGCAGAAGACCGGAGCCCTGATCGTGCTTCGCCGCAGAGGCTCGCTGGACTATATCATGGAGACCGGAGACCGCATCGATGCCAAGATCAGCAAGCGCTTGATAATGAGCATTTTCTTTAAGAATTCCCCCCTCCACGACGGGGCCCTGGTAATAGGCGGAGACAAGATTCTCGCCGCACGCTGCACCCTGCCGATTACCGCTAAGCAGGACGTCCCAGCCCGTTTCGGAATGCGCCACAAATCAGCCATCGGGATGACCGAGGAGAGTGATGCGGATGTGATTGTCGTCTCGGAGGAGACCGGCGGTATCAGTTTCGTGCGTCAGGGAGAAGTGACCGCGGTGCACGGCATCAACGAGTTGAAATTGCTGTTGGGCAATAGTGGCGTGAAGGAGGATGAGCAGTGATGACTGGACGGAGCGTTGAGGAAAAACTTGGTTTTGATGTAGTCAGACGGCTGATTGCAGGCCGTTGCAATACGGATTACGCCACCCTTCGCGTGCGGGATGAGGAGTTCTGTACCGACCCGCAGGAGATAAGCCGCCGGCTGAAGCTGACCGACGAAATGCGGCTGGTCCTGATGTTCGAGGAAGCCTTTCCGACCTCCGGATACATTGACGGCAAGCCCTTTCTTCAGCCTCTGGAAGGGGAAGGGAGCAATATTGACCTGCTCTCCCTGGGCAAGTTGCGCACCATGACCGAGACCGTCCGCAAACTGACCGCCTTCTGGAACGGAGTGAAGGACGGCATCTACCCGAACCTCAAGCGTATGGCCGCACAGGCCCCCTATTTTCCGGAAATCACCCGCCGCATCGACGCGCTGCTGGACAAGACCGGCCAGCTGCGGGACAATGCCAGCCCCGAGCTTGCCGACATCCGCCGCAGCATCCGCGACCGGGAGAACAGCATTTCCCGGAAGGCCGCGGAAATATTGCGCAAAGCCCAGGCGGAGGGACTTGCAGACGCAGATGCGGGCGTGTCGATCCGCGACGGAAAGTATTTGATTCCGGTCAATGCGGCCGTGAAGCGCCGGCTGCCCGGTTTCGTGATGGACCAGTCCGCGAGCGGCAAAACCGCGTTCGTCGAACCGGTCGAAATTATTGACTTGGAAAACGAAATCAGTTCCCTGCACTTCGAGGAGGCGCGGGAGACTGCACGCATATTGCACGAATTCACCGAATTCCTGCACCCGTATCTGCCCCGCTTGCTGGAGAGCGCCGAGTTTCTGGGCGAGACGGATTTTATCATGGCCAAGGCCCGCACGGCTCTGGACTTTATCGCCGGTATGCCGATAATTTCCCAGGACGGCAGCCTGTCCCTGCGCAAGGCCCGCCACCCGCTTCTGGAACGCGCACTGCACGCCGAGGGCAAGCAGATGGTCCCGCAGGACGTGAGCCTGACCCGCGCAAAGCACATCCTGCTGATCTCCGGGCCGAACGCCGGCGGCAAATCGGTCTGCCTGAAGACGACCGGCCTGCTGCAGTACATGTTCCAGTGGGGCATGCTCATCCCGACCTCCGAAGTCAGCGAGCTGCCCGTGTTCGACCGGATAATGGTCAGCATCGGGGACAACCAGTCTATTGACAATGACCTCAGCACCTACAGCTCCTTCCTGGAGGACATGAAGACCATGCTGCAGCTCGCGGATGAACGCACGCTCGTGCTGATTGACGAGTTCGGAAGCGGTACTGAACCCGCTGCCGGCGGTGCCATCGCGGAGGCCATCCTGTCGGAATTGGACAAGCGCGGCGTATTCGGGGTAATCACCACCCACTACACGAACCTGAAACTGTACGCTTCCGGCTCTGACACCGGCGTAATAAACGGCGCCATGCAGTTCGACGCGCAGAAGATCGCCCCGCTTTTCAAGCTGGAAACCGGACTGCCGGGCAATTCCTTCGCGTTCGAGATGGCGCGGAAGATGGGCCTGCCTGAGAGTATTGTCAAAGACGCAGAGGAGCGTGCGGGAGAAGAGTTCGTGGGAATCGAGCGCAATCTCCGCCGAATCGTGCGCAACCGCCGGGCGCTGGATGAAAAACTGCAGAAGATCCGCAAGACCGATAAGGCGCTGGACGCCATTACAGAGAAGTACGAGAAGGAGCTTTCTGACCTGAAGGCCCGCAAACAGGACATTCTGGATGAGGCGAAGCGGGAGGCCGAGGGGATCGTGAAGTCCGCGGGCAAGGCGGTGGAGAAGACTATCCGCGACATCAAGGAGGCGCAGGCGGAGAAGGAGCAGACGCGGGCGGCACGTTCGGAGCTGCAGGGCTTCATGGCGGCGCTCGAACAGAAGAAATCCCGCGAAGCCCAGGCACGCGACAGGTATATCGATGCGAAGCTGGAGAAATTACGCAAACGTCAGCAGCGCAAGGGTGTAGAGGCGGGACTGACTGCCGCGCGGGACAATGCTCCCCTGCGTATTGGAGAAAAAGTTCGGCTGAAAAGCAACGGAATGGTCGGAGAAGTGACGAAGGTAAGCGGAAAATCCGTATCTTTCGTGGTAGGATCGCTGAGCAGCACCGTGAAGGCCGATCAGCTAGAGAGGATTTCCTCGGGCGAGTTCAAGGCAGCTTCGAAGGGAGCGGTTTCCGTGCGTCCGGCATGGGAGGACCCATCGATACGGGGCAGGAAACTGAACTTCCGCACGGAGCTGGATGTGAGGGGTGAAAGGCTTCAGGATGCTCTGGACCAGGTGATGCACTATGTGGATGACGCTATCATGCTGTCCATGCCTTCGGTGCGCATCATTCACGGGAAGGGCACGGGGGTGCTCCGGGAGGAGATCCAAAAGTACCTGCGCACCGTCCCGGGGGTGGCATCCGCACAGGACGAGGACATACAGCTCGGCGGGAGCGGAGTGACTGTGGTGAGATTTGACTGAGACCGATATGAACTATGAAAACTTCGAAACGAAAACTTGGAGACCTGGGCGAGGAACTTGCATGCAGGTTCCTGACCGGTCTGGGACAAAAGGTCCTGGAAAGGAATTGGAGGGCGGGACATCTGGAAGTGGATATTATCACAGCCTCCGATGATGGCCTGCACTTCGTGGAGGTAAAGAGCCGTACGGCACCTGTGAGCGCGGATCCGCTGAGTTCCGTGACACTGCATAAGATGAAGCGGATGAGCGCCGCGGCACTGTCATACATCCACGGCCGCCAGCTTGGCGGGACGGAATTGTTCTTTGACTTGATAACAATTGTTTTTAAAGGAGGGAGTGCGGACATTAAACACTATCCGCAGGCTTTCCTGCCCAACATATATTGACACTATGAACGAACACCATTACGCTGTAATCATGGCCGGAGGTTCCGGCACCCGATTCTGGCCCATCAGCCGCGAGGATGCCCCGAAGCAGTTTCTGCATCTGGACATTTCCGGCAAGTCTTTTCTGCGGCTCGCTTATGAGAGGATGCTGCGAAGCGTCCCCGCAGACCATATATTCGTAACCTCCGTCGCCCGTTATAAGGATAAGGTCCTGGAGGAGATTCCCGAGCTGCCTGAGGCCAATGTGCTGATGGAGCCTTATGCCCGCAACACTGCGGCGTGTATCGCATATTCGGCTTACTACCTGCTGACCCTCGACCGCGACGCAGTGATGGTAGCTACCCCTGCCGACCATATAATCGGAGATGACGACGTTTTCGACCAGACGCTTAAGCAGGCGCTGGATTTCGCCTCCGCCCAGGATTCCCTGGTGGCGCTGGGCGTTGTCCCCACACGTCCCGATACTAATTTCGGATATATCCAGATGGCGTCCAATTCGGATGACGGACAGCCGGTGAAGGTTAAGACCTTTACCGAAAAACCTGACGCCGAGATCGCCGAGGAGTTTTACAGGAGCGGAGAGTTTCTGTGGAACTCGGGTATTTTCGTGTGGAAGGCGTCGTTTATCGCCTGGGAGATGGAGAAATATGTCCCCGAGATTACCAGCCTGTTCGCCGGCTGGGAGAAGATCCTGGGCACTCCGGAGCAGGAGGCTTTCTTGCAGAAGATTTACGGCGATTGCCCGAAGACATCTATCGATTATGCCGTTATGGAGAAGGCCGACAGGGCATGGGTTATCCCTGCGAAGTTCCGCTGGGCGGATATTGGAAACTGGGAGTCCATGTATGAGAACCTTTCCTGGCTGGATGTGCATGGTAACGCCTTGCGTGTTTCCGGCAAGTGCCTCACGAAGGATGCCGGACGCAATATCGTTTTCTCCCACCGGGATGGTAAGTTGATAGCTATCAGCGGTCTGGAGGATTATCTGGTGGTAGACACCGATGACGTGCTTATGATCTGCCCGCGTAACGAGCAGAAACTCAAGGATATCGCCTCCGAGATTGCTATGCCTGAATTCGAGGATTACAGATAAGCCCCATGCAGGTTCTCAAGTTCGGAGGGTCTTCGGTCGGAAGCGCTACCAGAATTTCCGCGGTGCTGGACATCGTGACCGCTGCCGCGTCGCGGGAGCCGGTAATTCTGGTCAGTTCCGCCATCAAGGGTTGTACTGACACCCTGCTGAAAATGGCAGGGCAACGGGACAGAAGTGTTCTTTTGGAGGAACTCCGGGGAGCGCATCACGACATCATCACGCGGCTGTTTACCGGAGTCGAGAGGCGCTCGGCGCTGGAGGTGTGCGATTCTCTTTTCGAGGAGCTTTCGGAGTGTGAGCCGGATCTGTGCCAGACTTACGGAGAACTGTTTTCTACCCGCATCATCGCGTCCAAGCTGGCCTGCGACGGCCTGCAGACCATGTGGGTGGATTCGCGGGATATTATTGACAAGGACGATCTTCCGGGGACTTATGCGAGAATCGGAGCTCTGGTGGCCGCCCATCCGCAGGTGCAAGTGTTTGTGGCCCCCGGCTTCATCGCGCGTGACTCGCAGGGGCGGGTGACTACGCTCGGCCGCGGGGGTTCGGATTACAGTGCCGCTATTTATGCCGCGGGCTGCGGGGCGGCCGAGCTTCAGATCTGGACGGATGTCCCCGGCATCATGACGGCTAACCCGAAGGATGTTTCTACCGCCAGGACTATTCCGCATATGTCGTATCAGGCCGCTCTGGACATGGCCCGATTCGGGGCCAAGGTGCTCTACGCCCCCACCGTCCAGCCGGCCATGGAGAAAGGAATAACTATTGTCATAAAAAACAGCTTCGACCCCGCTAACCCCGGCACTGTCATCGGCGCGGCAGGTCCGGGCGGCGGTGCTGCGGAGGGCGCTTCCGCGGCGGCGCTGGGTCTGGCGTCGCAGGCCGCTCCGGTGGGTGATGACGGCGTGAAAGGCGACGGCGCGACGGGGCGGGTAAGGATTGCCCTGGTGGGGGGTGATTGCGGCGAAAACTCCATGGCCCGCGTGCTGTCGACATTGCGCCAGGACGGAATCTCGGTGGCTGACAGCCGCTGCGAGGAGGGCAATCTGTTCGTGACGGTGGCCGCTATTGACGAGAAAGCCGCGCTGAGGGCCCTGCACCGGGAATATTTCGAGGGCCGGGCGACCACTGATATTGACCTTTATATCGCCGGATTCGGGGCCGTTGGGAAGGCGCTGCTGGAACTTATCGGGTCCAGCCGGGAGAGGCTTGCCGCCCGGATCGGGAAGACCGTGCGCGTGTGCGGCATTTCCGACAGCCGCTCCTATGTTATCGACCAGCGCGGACTGGCCCTGTCCGGAGTGGTGGCAAAACATATTGCCGGAGCTTTTCCGGATAGCCACAAGCCGGCGGCCGGGGGGCGCTTTGTGGACGCGGTTATTGCCACGGCTTCCCGAGGCTCCGTGTTTGTGGATGTCACGAACAGTGAGGATCTTTTCCGTAGCTATGACCGGCTGTTTGCGGCGGGCATTTCGGTCGTTACTTCGAACCGCCGCTCGCTCGCAGTCCCTTACGCACAGTTCGCCGCGATGAAGGCAGCCGCACGGGAGGCCGGAGTTTCGTTCCGCTATGAAACTACGGTGGGTGCGTCGCTGCCGATGCTGTCAGCATTGTCCCGAAGCGTTAACGCCAGCGATGAAATTCTGTCCATCGAAGCCGTGGTGTCCTGTTCGATGAACCTGCT
>JAFSTI010000063.1 GCA_017450585.1 Bacteroidales bacterium | reverse complement strand
GTCACTCTCGGCGTCGCAGAGCCGTGCCTGCCTACCTCGGCGTTGTGAGATGGCGGTGCGAGAGGGTTTTCCTGGGCCGGCAGGGCCGCCGGGCCCTCCCCATAGCCCGGCGGATGGTGTGCATATTCCCTATAAACCGTCACTAGCAGATTCGCCTCTCCTACATTGCAAATGTAAACGCGGACTGCTACGAATACCTACACCTGCGGTTTTCTCCCGTCCCGGGTGCGGAGGGCAGGGTGTGCGGTTTTCTCCCGTCCGACGGTCCGGGGAGCAAGTCGGAGCGCTCTCCTCCCGCCGACCGAGGAAAACCGCCGTAGCGACAGTACCAAAACCGCACCCGGGCCGAGGAAAACCACAGCAGCGACAGTGCCGAAACCGCAGCAGCGACAGTGCCGAAACCGCAGCAGCGACAGTGCCGAAGCCACAGCCTGACCGGAGGAAGCCGGCAGGAGAAGCGCACCCCTACATCCGCGCGATTATGGCCATGGCGGAGAGGAGGGCGTTTAGCAGCGCGTCGAGGGTGAGCACCAGGAAGTGCGGGCACAGGCCGATGGCGCTGAGTGTCAGGGCGATGACTCCGGTTCCGACGGCGAGTGTGGTTAAGGGGATTGCAATAAGATTGGTGAGCAGGAAGTGCCGGGGCAGGGTTCGGAATAGCACGTAGCACCACGGCGCAGTGAATATCTGGCAGGAAAGGGTGAGCGCCGCCATGTCCCAGACTCGCTTCAGCGGCCGGGCGGCGTATAAGCCTCGCAGGACCGGGAATAAGTTCCGTAGGACCGGAAATAAGTTCCGCAGGACCGGGAAGCACAGAGCGATTCCGGTTGTCGCGAGATAGGACAATTGAAACCCGGCCTGCAGCGCTGACTCCGGCCGGATTGCCAGCTGAATCATCAGCGCGCAGAGCAACGTTCTGACGCCATTAACCCGCCTGCGGGCGTTCAGCCCCGCCAGTTCTCCGATGCAGACGAATAGCAGCGCCCGCACCAGAGACGGTCCGGCGCCGGTCATGAGGCAATAAAACCAGCACAAGCCGACGGTGGTGAATGCCCGCACGTAGCGCGCCGCCGGAGAGCGTCCAAGCAGTGAAAGGCTTTTGGATATGACAATACAGATTATCCCCAGATGCAGACCGCTTAGGGCCAATATGTGCGAGGCTCCGCCGGTACGGAAGGTCTGAACCAGTTCGCGGCTCAAGCCACTGCGGTCTCCTGTCAGAAGCGCCGTCAACAGCGCGGCGCTTTCTGAGTGAGCCAGATCCAACGACGCGATGAGGTTCTTCAATCTGGAGCAGCATCCCGCCGCCAATCTCTCCAACCATCCTTCCAGATCCAGAGACGGAAGCATCGAATGGAGTAAAGCGCAGGAAATGCCCAGCAAAAAACCCTGCCCGGCCGTCCTCCAGCGGAATCCACCGGGGCGGGAAGCCATTGTCCACAAGATTATTACCGGAAGCGTCGCAGCGCATATAGTTAGCCGGGCCCAAGAGGGAATACAGATTTTCCCCAATATAGCCAGACCGATGAGTACCCCCAGTGTAAACGGCAGGCTAAGCCAGCCGATGAAGTTTTCCCATTTAAGTTTCATGCCTGCAAAGAAAGCAGGACTTTCCGTTTACACAAATTGGAAACGGATCGGGATTAGCGGAGGTCAGTGACGATGTAGGAGTCGGAGAGGGAGGCGGTGGGAAAGGCGAAGGATTCAGCGCCGGTGAGAGGGTTCACCGAAATGGATTTAACGACAAAAGTCAATGGTGCACCACCGTAGTTCACCGTGCATCCAAGCACCCTGCCGGAGGCGGGATCGCTGTAGATGGTCAGGTCCCGCATATCGCCGAAGTTCAGGTCACCGTCCTGGACGGCAGAAACGGCCGCGCCGGAAGTGCCGGCAGAAACGGCCGCGCCGGATGAATCTGCGGCAGAGTCCGGAGCGAGACGGACGGCGGTGGCGCGGCGGCCTTCAAAGGAAGCCTCGAAAGGATATGATTCGCGAAGAGACGAAAGGATAGATGAGAGCTCGCCCTCGACAGGTTCGACAATCACCTCTTCGGCCACGCGGTCGACTATCCAACGGGAGCTGCCATCGCACCAAAATTCAGTGATGGGAGTGATCAGTTTGTAAGCAGATGACGTGAGAAGCGCGGTGCCATCGCCCAGCGAGGAGTCGCCGCTGCGAAGGGTAAAGGAGACCGCGACGCTGTTCCCGGCGAAGACTTTCGCAATTTTCGGCAGCAAATCATCAGCTCCGGCCGCCGCATCACCGGAGACCGGGGCGCCGCTCGCGGGGACGGCGGGCAGGAGAAGGGCAATTGCCAAATAGATTAACGAGCGTTTCATCAGTGCTTAAACTTCCGTATGATTTCTTCCAGTTCATCAGGATTCTGGACGAGGATGGCGCGGGGTTTGGAACCCTGAGAAGGTCCGACCACGCCGGCGGCCTCGAGCTGATCCATAACACGTCCGGCTTTGGCAAAACCCATACCAAGACGCCTCTGGAGATCGGAAGTAGAGCCTTTCTGCATGGAATAGACGAGTCTTGCAGCCTCCTCGAAGCGCTCATCTACGGCGGTCATGTCAACCGGACCACCGCCGGCATCGCCCTCGGCCGGAGCCGGTTCGGGCAGGTAAAGCGGAGTATTGAAACACTTCTGGAAGCCGGTCTGCTCCCCTATCCACGCGGTAATGGTATTGATCTCATCATTGGAGACATAACCGCACTGTACACGCTCGGTATCGACGCCGGCATAGTACAGCATATCACCCTTACCGATCAGTTTCTCAGCACCCGGTGCATCCAGAATGGTGATAGAATCAATCCTGGACGCCACGCGGAAGGCGATACGGCACGGGAAATTAGACTTGATAAGACCGGTGATGACATCCACCGACGGCCGCTGCGTAGCCAGGATTACATGTATACCCGCGGCACGTCCTTTCTGCGCCAGACGGACAATAGAATTCTGGATGCTGCGGGAAAGCGCCTTGCTCTCAGCAGAACCGCCCGCCGACATAGTCAAATCCGCATACTCATCCACCACCACAACCAGATACGGCAGGTAGCGGTGCCCCTTCTGAGGGTTCAGTTTACGGTCACGGTAACGGTCATTGTACAACACGATATTATTGACCAAAGCCTTACTCAGCAACTCGTAACGCTCATCCATTTCCATGCACAGCGAGCGCAGGATCCGCTCCGCGTCCTTCGGCTTCTTCACGATGGCGTTCTGCATCTCATCCTCCTCATCGCCGGCATCCGGGAGCACGGCCAGGTAATGCTTCAGTAGCTTTGCGTATGCGGAGAACTCCACCATCTTCGGGTCAATGAACACGAACTTCAGTTCCGAAGGGTGTTTCGCATACAGGAGCGAAGACACTATCACGTTCAGGCCCACGGACTTACCCTGCTTCGTAGCGCCGGCGACCAGCAGGTGCGGAGCGTCTGCCAGGTCAAACACCTTCACCTTCTGCGTGATGGTGTAACCGATCGCCACCGGCAGCTCGGCTTTGCTCTCGCGGAACTCCTTGTCATTGAGCAGCGCCTTCAGCGGCACGATCGCCGGCTTGTCGTTGGCCACCTCGATGCCCACGGAATCGGACAGCGTCACCACGCGCACGCCTTTCGCATTGAGGGACAGGGCAATATCATCCTGCAGGCGTTTGATGTCGGCGATTTTCACGCCCGGGGCGGGATAGACTTTGTACAATGTAACCGTCGGGCCGACGACCGCCTTCACGTCCACGACCTGAATCTTGTAATTGGCCAGGGCGGCTCGGATCTGATTGTTATTGCGCGTAAGCTCGAGTGTCGAGACGTCCATCTTTCCGAGCGAATGGTCTTCCAGGATATCGAGGGTGGGGAATTTGTATCGGGGCAATTCATCCCGCACGTCAATGCGCGGAAGATCTTCGGTAACCTCAGCCGTGAAATCTTCGTCGCGGGTGATCTCCATGTCGGCAGCCGGATCCGCAGAGCCTGCCGCTGCCAGAGCGCCGTCCACGCCGGCACCGGTAGCAGCACCGGCGGATGAGCCAGCGCCAGAAGCTGCACCAACAGCAGCATCACCGGAAGCAGCGATAGCAGCGGAAGGAGCGGCGGGGGCGGGTTCACGGTCAATCTCGCCGGGCAGCGGCGTGAGCTCCTCCTCTTCGTCTTCCTCTTTCGGCTCCCGGGCGGGACGCTTACCCACCACCCAGTGCGCAAAACGTCTGCTACTGAAAAGCAGCCAGCAGAAGAGCAGCAGGAGGATAAAGACGAGTGTCAATATTGACCCGAAAAGATTCGAGCCCCAACCCACGACCATGGCGCCGAGCGATCCGCCGAGTCCGCAGCCGAAAGCATTGCCAAGACCGGCCATATTGCCCACGGAAGCGAGCAGCAGCGACACCAGAAAGCCTCCGGTCAGTACCACCACGGTAGTCTTGAACAGCGGCAAGACGCGACGCCGCAGCAGGAGACGCACGCTGATTACGGCCAATATGAATATGATGGCGAAGCTGCCGAGCCCGAAACAGCGTCCCACCAGGAACGCTCCGAAACGGAAGCCCAGTTTACCGGCGGAGTTGGACACATCCACTCCGGTATCCATCATCGAAGGATCTGTCATCAGGCTCTGGTCACTCTTCCAGGTAAAGAGATAAGACACCGAGGAGACCATCGCGAAAATGGTGAACGCAGACACCAGCACGGCCACTATTTTCAATGCGACCGCCCTCTGTTCGTCATCCCAACGGGACCAAAACCTGAAAATGCCCATACAGAACTACTTCTTCTTATAATTATGCCGACCGTAAGACTTACGATCCTTTTTCTTCGAAACCGCCTGACCGACATTCATACTCATACCCGGACGGGAGAAATTGGCATCAAAAGAAATCTTAGACAGCTGCAGCCCTTCCGGAACCCGGATACGGTAATCAGACAACTTCTCGATATCTTTGAAAATCGTCTCGTCCGCAACACTGTCCTTATTCCAGATAAGATACTGCTGGCGCATATAAGTGGCCAGGTCACGAAGCATGGCTGTCTTCTCTTCGCCTTCCGGCTCGGAAGCGATCAGATCGATGATGCTCTCGATATTGCGCCCGTAATGATTGGCCTTAACCGGCTTGTTTTTCAGAGGGATGGGAACAGGCTTGGTCTCAAGAAACTTCTCTTCGGGAGCAGGATAGGGAGAATCGATATCCAAATCCGGGCCCGCTATAAAGAACAGGTGATCCCAGAGTTTCTGCTCGTAATTCTCCTGCTGACGAACCTGCGGATTGAGTATCTCCATGACCTTAACCACAGCCGCCGCCTGCTCGCTGCGGCGGGCACGGTCGGGTATAGCCTTAACCGTCTCCACCATGCGCCTGACATTGCGGCCGTACTCCGGCATGGCCAGTTTCTCCATTTCGGTATTGTAATACAGCTTCACGCTGTCGGAAGGATTCTCCATATGCTCAAAAATCTATTAACCTACAAATATAACATTATTTTCACTCAAATACCACAGGTATCCGTGCACCTGCTCATAGCCGAGTTCCCGGTACAGAGCCATATACTCTTCCACCTGACGTCGGTGGGCTTTCTCCTCGCGTCCGAACTTATAGTCAATCACGGTCACGGAGCCGTCCGGAGCGATGATCACACGGTCCGGACGCCGGTTCTGCCCGTCGGAAGTAATCAGAGACACTTCATTATTGAACCGGATATCGCCCGGTTCCTCAGGGAACCACTCCGGCCGCGAAGCGATGGCGCGGGACAGGAAGTCCAGGCAGTCATCCCGCTCGCTCATGGAAAGGTCGCCGCTCCTGACGGCGGCATCCACCGCCGGTTCCAGGTCAGAAGGCCGGAGTACGGATGACAATATCGCGTGCCGCACCAGACCGTCTCGCCGCGCCCCTTCCTCGAGCCGCACACCGCCAACCTTAAGATTCGGCGGGAACGGATAAGAACGGTAGTTCAGCGGCACGGTAGGGCAGCCGGACTCCTGGCGGCGTATGTCCGAAAGCGAAGGCATGCTGCCATGCACTGCTCCGTGAGTGCGGGAGTACAGATAAATCAACTCTCCCAGATTCTTCACTTCATACGAATCCGGATCCTTTTCAATGGCCTTCAGTGCTGTAACAGAGGGTGTCGTTCCGATGACATGCAGCCCATACACGGCGCGGGTCATGGCGACATAGAGGATATTCAGATTGTCCACCAGCTGACGGTCAGCCTCGCGGGCGAAAGCCTCGCCGAAAGCGCTCTCAGCGGTATATTTCTCAAGTTTTACGGGATACCAGTGATCAAGTTCGGAGCCGGGAGGCAGCACAGGACGACACCACATGGTCGAGGCCTTGTAAAGGGGCACGCCGCTTATGTATGGCAAGATCACATAATTGAATTCCAGGCCCTTAGCCTTATGGATGGTCATCACCCGCACCGACTCCACTCCGGAGGGCGAACTGATGCACTCGTCCGCATCCTTCCACCAGCGCAGGAACGAGCGGAGGTTATTGCCATAAACCGCCACCCAATCCTGCACCACATCCATGAACGACTGGATGAAAAGCACCTCGCCATCTGCGAGTTCGGGGTTCCGGGCCATCAGCGCGGCGAGCAGCGTCTCGCACAGGTCGGGGATGGAATGATAGGATGAGGGCAATTCGATATCCAGGCTGCGGGCGAGGTAGCCGCTGACGCGGTCGTCCGGGTTCTCCATGGACGAGAGCAGCGAGACCAGACGCCGCACGACGCGCGAGTTTTTCAGCGACAGCGAGTCGTCCGTGATGACGGGGATATTATTGTCAATGAGCAATGAAGCCACGGCGCTGCCGTTCAGGTTCGACCGCACCAGCACGACGATGTCGCTGTAACGGGCACCGGCATCCAGGGCACGGCGGACCGAGGCTATGATGTGGTCGCCGGTCTCCTCCTTGCGACAGAAATCCAGTTCCACCAGACCTTCCCTATCGTCATGAAAACGGGGTTCCTGGACCACGTCGGCATAGATTTCCTGCTTCCCGAGACGCTCCGCCGCGAAGGCGAAGAAGTCGTTATTGAAATTAACTATCTGCGCCGTACTGCGCCAGTTGCATACCAGGCTGCGAACGCTGGCCGAGGGGAATTGGGCACCCAGCTCCCGGGCGAGCAGATTCCATTCCGAGGCCCGCCAGCGATAGATGCTCTGCTTCACATCGCCTACAACCAGGCTCCTGTAGCCCTGCGACTCACTTTCCTCAAGGAGCGGCCGGAAGTTCTCCCACTGCACTACGGACGTATCCTGGAACTCATCCAGCAGGAAACTCTCGTAACGGACTCCGGTTTTCTCGTACACGAACGGAGCCTTGCAGTCGTCGATTATATCCCTGAGCAGGTAATTGGATTCGTCCAGGCACATCAGGTTCTTCTCCCGGAGCAGTTCGTCGAAGCGGAGGAAGAACTCCTGCGCTATGCCCAGTCCCCATATCTGGGAGCGGATAAGCCAGGCCGTGTTATATGCCGGATAAGCGTCTGACAGAGCCTCGCGTTCTTTCTTGGTATCAAAGGTGATATGTCCCCCGCCCTGCCGTTTGGCGTATTTTTCCGGGAAGGCTTCCGCATAGCGGCTTTCGAAAGAGCTTATTACCTTGTCGCATTCAGTGCGTATTTTCCGCAGTTCGTCACGGCTGATCCGCTCGCGCACCATATCCACGGATTTAAGCTTCTCGGCTATCTCATACAGGGTCTTCTCGACCGACACCTTGCCGCCGGACTCAACCTGTGCAGCCAGATTCTCGGACATCCAGTCCAGAAGTTCGGTATCCTCGCCGGTAAGGGAATCCAGCATCCGGTCCACGGCTTCGTGGATCAGGGATTGACGGTCGAGCTCAATCTGATAGGGGGTAAAGTGGCCCATCTCCCTCGCGAAACTGCGCAGGGTTTGCTGGAAGAACTTGTCTATGGTACTTACCGCGAAAGCGCCGTAGTCGTGCAGGATATCAGTCAGTATCTGGGAGGATGCTTTCTGCAGCTGAGCCTCGTCGGGGAATATCTCAGGGACGAAGAATCTGGTAAAACGGGATTCCCCGGGACTGACGGACAGACGATGCAGCTCCCGCAGGATGCGGTTCTTCATCTCAGCGGTGGCCTTGTTCGTAAAAGTCACGGCAAGGATGTTCCGGAAGGACGAATCGCGTCCTTCCTTCTTCATCCTGAAGATAATCTCCAGATATGTGCGGGCCAGGGTGAAGGTCTTGCCGGACCCGGCCGAGGCTTTCACTATCTCAATCATTTTCCGCAGATTATCTTAAAATCACAATATTCACAGTTCTTCTCGCTGCTCTTACGTACGAAGGGCACGGAAGGATCGTGGATTTCATCCATCAGAGCCTTCAGGCGCGGCCGTATGACCTCGGCGAGAGCCTCCGGCATTTCGCTTTCGCGTATCGGTTCGCGGAACATGCGTCCCACGTGATAAATCGAGTTCAGGAGTGCCCCCTTTCCGAGGCGTGCCTTCATGAGCTCATCGTAAATGTACAACTGAAGTACGATTTTCGGCCAGTTGTCTGCAGGGCGAGAGAACACGGCTTCGCAGACCGATTCAGCCGGTTCCGAGCCCGGATCCATCTCCGCATCGCAGACATGTCCGGTCTTGTAGTCCACCACACGCGTCTGCCCGGGGATGAATGAATCAACCCTGTCGATAAAGCCCTTGAACCGATATCCGTCCAGATCACCTTCAAGCCGTCTCTCGACACCGAGAACCCGGAAGCTGTCCACCCCCTTTGCCTTCATAAGCCGCAGGTCAGACAGCAGCGTCTGATGTACATAGCGGCATATCAGATCCTTGTATATCAGGTTTTTGCCTGATACTTCAAAGGTTTTCATCTTCTCTTTGATCTGAGCCTCTACCATCGCAGCGATCCGCTCCCTGTCAGAATTCATCCCCCGCAGCTCGGCCTCGCTAATGACGCGCGAGTCACAGTCATCGGGAACCCGGTACAGATCCTCCATCACCGAATGGAAGACATTGCCGATCCCCCCGAAATCCAGCGCTTCATCGATATCTTCCTGATCCTTCAGTCTTAACACATCCCCATAATAGAATTTGGCCGGGCATTGGATGTAGTTCTGCAGGGTCGTGGCCGAATAGACCATATTCCGGATGGCCTCCATGTCAGAGGCAGTCTTGTCGATGGAGGTATCATCTTCGGCGGGAACTACCGGGGCCTGGGCGACCGAACGTTCCAGATCCAGGCCGAAATGCAGTTCCAACTGCTTCACATAGCGGCTTTCTTCCCCTGATCGCAGTTTCTCACCGCGCGAGTCGTACAGCAGCCAGACATTCCTCGCGCGCTGTATCAGCCGGTAGAAATAGTATGCCCACATCGCGTCCTGATGCATGTAGGTGGGCAGTCCGAAAGCGGTGCGCAGTTCGGGCGGGATGAATGAGGCGGAGGATGAGTGGTGCGGGAAAACGCCTTCGTTGCAAGACAATATGATTACGTTTTCAAAGTCGAGCGACCGTGTCTCAAGCGGCCCCATCAACTGCAGACCCTGCAGGGGTTCGCCCTCGAACGGCACGCTTTCCACGGAAAGCATCTGCAGGAGCAGGCGGATATAAGTGGACGGCAGCATTGGCCGGTGTACAAACGAGCGGAGCATATTGGCCGTACGCAGGCACCGGAGCGCGAATTCGTATTCAAGTTCCATCCCCGGCACGCCGTCCAGCGCGTCTGCGATACCGGTGATGACCGATGACAGGTATGAGGACAATGCAGTATTATCCCCGGGCTCGGGCGATGGCGGCAGGACAGCGGTGAAGATGCCGGCAACCAGCTCGCTGCGGTCGGCGAATGCGCTCTGCGGGATGTAATATTGCCCTGCAGCACGAATCTTCCGGCATTCGGAGGCCTCTTCCTCCCCTATCGCAGCACGCAGGACGCTGTTGGACAGCAATTCCCCGACCTGGCGGTTGTAGAAGCAGGGCTGTTCGCCGTTCATGCGCACGTGCATCTGGAGCGCCCCGATCTCCCCGACCAGCGCGAAAAACTCACTGCTCTGGACCGGGTAGCCCATCGTTACGTTCAGCTCCCCCACCTCCTCCGGCAGCGAGTGCAGCACCGGTAGCAGAAGGCTCTCGTCCGGCAGCACGACCACCGTATTCAGGCCGTCCGCATCGATTTCTTTAAGGATCCGGGGCAATAGCTTCGCCTGTCCGGTGGATGACGGCACGCCGGTCACACGGATTTTCGGTTCGTCCAAACCTTCCGCATCGGGCTGGAAAGCCTGCGGGAAGTCGGAGATATTGTCCCGCATAAAAAAGGACGAGCGGTTTCCTGGATCCTTGATCATGGCGGACGAGAAGTCCCAGCAGAACTCCGCCAGGCGGGCGTCGCGCAGGCGGCTCAGGATGGTGTGCTCGCACTCGTTCAAGGCATTTAGCCCCACGAATACGAAGCGCCGCCCCGGAAACGCCGCCCCGAACACATCCGCCGCGCTCTGGGCCTGACTGCCGCTCTCATGCGCGCTGCCGGTCTGGTTTGCGCCGGGCAGCTGTGCTCTGCCGGTCAGGCGTTCGGCCAGGGTACGGTAGACCATTCCCTCGGTGCTGAGGCCTTCTTTCCTGAGGGCGGCGCGGAAGTCCCGGTAGAGGGGATAAAGTATGTTCCAGAGCTGCAGAAAGCGGCCGCGGTAGCGCGACTCTTCGGGCCCCTCATGGAGAAGACGTGAAATGGCATTGCGCTGTGTGTCTGACAGGTACGAGCCATCATCACGGATCGATTTAAAGTCGGAGACATTGGTGAAGACCTTCGCCGGATCGCCGAGATACTTGTCTACGTCGTCGAAGTCTGTCAGAAGCACGTCCCCCCAATAGACGAAGTCGTCCAGCGATTCCGCTTCAGGGTTTAGGGCGCTGTAGCAGTCGTAGAGTTTCAGGATCAGATAGACCTTCTCGGCAGTCTTCGCTCCGGCAGCGGCAAACAGGAAATCCTTGATCGGGAGACAGAGCGGGGCTACAAGCGTCCGCCCGGCGGCAGCCGCTTCTACCGCGAGCCACTTACGGAAGAATACCACGGAGCGCCTGCTCGGAAATACGAAGCACAGGTTCTCCACGGCATCCTGCGTCACATAGTGGCGCGCTACCTGCCTCAGGAAAGGGATCATTGTCTTACAGCGTCAAAACGGAGTCGGCGTAGTCGCCTACGGCTTCTCTGTGAGAGATGAATATAATGGTCTTGTCAGATTTCAGTTCGGAGTGAAGCGCTTCCAGGAGGGCTTTTTCCGTGGCCGCGTCCAGTGCCGAGGTGGACTCGTCGAGTATCAGGATTCCACCCGGATGCAGCAGGGCCCGGGCAATGGCAATGCGCTGGGCCTGTCCTTCACTGAGTCCGGAGCCGACTTCTCCGCAGCGGGTATCCATGGCGTCCGGCAGGTCGAATACAAAGTCGGCCTGAGCCGTGTGGAGAGCATTGCGAAGCTCATCTTCGGAGGCATCGGAGCGGGCCAGAAGCAGGTTTTCACGGATCGTACCGCTGAGCAGCGAATTGCCCTGAGGCACGAACATAAAGTTGATTCTGGTATCGGGACCTGCGGGCCGTGATTCCTTTTCGTTGTAGATGGTGATGACACCGGAGGCAGGTTTCAGGACTCCCATAAGCACTTTTACGAGAGTACTCTTTCCGGCTCCGGTAAGTCCGGCGATCAGGGTGAGGCTGCCGGGACGGAAGTCATGGCTGAAATGCTCCAGCACCGGTTTCGATTGGCCTTCATACGTAAAGGTGACATCTTCTGCCTTGATGCCCAGGGCGGGAGCCATTATCACGTCTTTAGTTTTCTTTTCCGCGGGCAGTTCATCCAGTTCCATGATGCGTTCGACGGAGGTCATCGCATGGATGAATGCGGGGATGTGTCTCGCCAGTTCGGCGATGGGCCTCTGGACCTGTCCCACTAGCTGAAGGAAGGCTGTCATCATACCGTAAGTGACGCTCCCGTCTCTGATGCCGAATACGCCCCACAGGAATGCGGCCGCATATCCGCAGATAAAGCCCAGATTCATGAATCCCCGGGCTATAGCATTATAGTTCAGACGGGTCACGGTCTTATCCAGGACTTCTTTCTGAAGGCCGCCCAGACGGGCCATCACACGCGCCGTACCCACGAGGGTAAGTACAAGGAGCCGATTCTGCAGATTCTCCTGCATATGCTGCTGCACGTGGCTGTCGGCCTCGCGGATCTGGCCGGTAAGCCTACGGAGTTTTCTGAAGAAGAGACGGCTACCTACTACAGCCACGACCATTAGGATGATCAGTACCCATGCCAGAGTGGGGGCCAGCGATAGCAAGAAAATAGAAGCGGCTACCAATTGGCAAATGGTGACTGCAGCGTCCGGTATGCGGGTACACATCAGGTCGACTATAACCCTGATGTCCTCTTCGAGGCGGTTTACCGTGTCTCCGCTATGGAATCTCTCGCGCCCATCGTAGCGGCTGCCCAGCACATGGGCGAACTCGGAGTAGCGCATCCCGTTCTGGGAGCGTACAATCAGGTAGTTTTCCCACCAGGAATAGGATATGTTTCCGAGTATCTGGACTGCCATTATCGCCGCCATCGTCCAAATCGCCTTACCCATGGGAGCATCGACGACTCCGGTGGCGATATCCACCAGGCGCTTACATATCCACACGAAAGCCAGCGAAGAGGCTATACGTACAAGGCCTATCGAGACGCTGATAAACAGCCTCCCGACCAGAGGACGGATCATCTGTGACAAACCCTTCAGGCAGACCTTAAGACTCTTCATGGACTACTCTGTGACAACGCCGGAAACTACTCTGTGACAACGCCGGCTTCAATCCATGACTTGGCGATAGCCACGGAATCCTTCGCGGCGGTCTCTTCGTCGACCTCGTATTTGTCAAGCAGCAGTTTCTTAAGGTCGTCCGGCGTGAATTCCTTACCGTCAATCTCCTGCCAGAGATATGCTGCAGAGGCATTCAACGCTATCATTTTATTAAAGTTTACCTGGGCGAGGCTTTCACCCACCAAGATATATTCGCCCGCAAGGGCCCTGAGTGTAAATCCCGGAACTGTTTTCATCGTGTTATTTGTTAGAATGGCTCTCGGCCGTCCCACAAATATACTAATTATCTTCCGAAAACCTTCAGCCAGCGGCGGTAAACTCCGAGGATGATGCGGCGGAAGGGAAGGAGGATTTTCCAGAGGCGTCCACGGCCGGGCTTGATTTCGCGGCCGGAGGGTTTGATGATTCGGGTGACCGTGCCGGCGACACGCTCGGGGACGGTGTGTTCGTGGCCACGGATATTGCCATCGCCCATAAGAGTAATGAGCCCGTCTTCGATTTTGATTACACGGTGAAGGACGTAGCGCCCGCCTTCGACTTTGGCGAGGACGATATCGCCGACGGAGACATTGTCCCGATGAATCATAGCGACGCTGTCTCGCTCTCCGCGGATGAAGGGCATCATGCTCTGGCCCTTAGTCAGGAGGATCACTTCCTTCCCCTCCGCGAGAAGCGCACGCACCTGCTCAAGCAGGATGCCGTTCGGGACGATGATTTTATTGCCTTCCTTATCTTTCATTGCTATCAAAACGCTGGCCGGAAGAAGCTGAAACGGTGCTGTGCGAAAGCTGAGCCGCGGCCTCATCGGGAAGGCAGTCCAGCAGGTAGCACGGGACGGCCGTGACTACGGCGGCGACAGTCTCATACAGGCCGTCAGCTATCACTTTATTGGCCTTAAAACCTGAAGATGAGGAGTATATGGAAGCATATGCTTCAGGCGCAGACATCTTTTTGATGATATTCTCCGGATGCTGGCGCAGACGCACGATGGCGCCCACGGGGGCGTCGTCATTGATGTAGCAAGGGGTTTTTCCGCTCCACGGCGAGCCGAAGACGCGCACGGCGCCGTCGGGCATCACTCGCACGATAGGATTGTCATCATTCAGCAGACGGCTGCCAGGAATATATTTAAGCCACAGGCTGCTGTGGGTACTCTTGCCGGTACCGCTCTTACCCAGGAACATGTAGCCCCTTCCGCCGTTTACGATGACGGAGGAATGCATCTCCAGGGTTCCGAGGGTCGCGGTGCGGAAGGCGTAAACCAGCATCAAAGCGTTATTCAATGCAAAATCCGCAATATTCTGCGCAGTGGTAGCGACGCAATACCGGGCCTGACGATAGTCCGGGCTGACAATAACCCGGGCGCAGGCGCGCATGCTTTGCACGGGGGCCATTTCGAAGAGCCAGTCTTCACCCAGGCGGTAGAGCTCGACCTTGGGCTGATCCGGATCCTCGGCAGGCTCGACGTACACGGCCTGCTTGCCCTCGACCGGGAACGGCTCGGTTCTCTCCAAAGAAAAGATTTCATCAGGACAGTCAGCGGTCTCGAACGGTTCGTAATTCTTCATTCTATCCCACTGCGCGTCCCCATCAGGGAGTACCACGCTGAAGACATGGCCTGCAACTTTATATGATTTCTTCATAGCTCTCCAAAATTAATCAAAAATGAACGGACCGACAAACCATAAAGCACTTACATGTCCATCTCGTCCCAAAGGGCATCCAACTCCCGACGCTCCTTCTTTGTGGGACGACCGGCGCCGCGGTCGCGCTTCACGAAGAAGGTTTCGACAGGGGCATGGAGTTTCTCAATCTCAGACTCAGGTGTGAGATTATCGGCGTACTGCGGTACCAGGGCAGCTCCGACACGGGAGTTCGGGAAACCGATCACGCGATAGGTAAAGAGCGCAACTCCCTTGCGAACCGTGATCTCATCCCCGGGCTTCAGCTCGCGGGAAGGCTTGGCGTCGGCGCCATTGACCTTAACTTTATTGCCCTTGCAGGCATCGGTGGCCTCCGTGCGAGTCTTGAAGCAGCGGATAGCCCAGACATACTTGTCGATTCGCATCTCAACTATAGATTAAAGGCTCATCATCGTCGGGGTCGTCGTCGTGATGGTCGTGCCCGCAGCCGCAGCCGTCGTGGTCGTGGCCGTCGCTCTCCTCACCGGTGTAGCTGTCGATTTCGGGACGCTGCTCGACAATCGTCTCCAACAGCACGGAGCTGCGGTCGAGCGGCACGAGGAAGAAGTCCTTGACCTCAGCGGGGACAAGGGCGCTCTCGCCGGCCTTCAGTATGACGTTTTGCAGCGGTTCGGAGGCGGTCGCTGGAATCTGTAGGCTGATTTCGCCCTCCACGCAGGTATACAGAACGAAACAGCCGAACTGCTCGCTGTAGATGTGCATCGGATCGTGCAGGCGCAGCTCCGTGACGGTAAATTCAGGATTATCGGTCAATCGCTTCGCCAGCCGCTCCGCAGCTTCCCGGTCCTCATGAATCGGCCCCTCCTGCCCGTGCCCGTGCCCGCCGTGTTCATGGCAATGGCAGTGCTCACCATGCTCGTGCTCGTGGCAATGGCAGTGCTCACCATGCTCGTGCTCGTGCTCGTGGCAGTGGCAGGCGGAGGTGTGGGCGCGGTAGTTGATGAAGTCAAAAGCGGCGTCCAGGCTGAGGGCGGCGTCAAACTCGTCGAGTTCGGACTCACGGCCCCAGTCGAAAATGCGGAAATCGAGCGGTGAGCACTCGGAGACTTCCAGAATGGTCACATGCCCGGCGGCGCCGTGTACAGTGCCGGGCGGGATAAAGAAGTAGTCCCCTTTGTGCGGATGGACGGCATTCAGCATGCCCTCCACCTCAGTGCCGTGGGAATTCGCCTTGCCAGAGCCGGCGCCAGAATTTGCGGCGTGGCGGCAGGCCATGTAGAACTCCGCAGGCTCCACATCCCGGCCGAAGCCGAGGAAAATGCGGGCATCCTCAGCGGCGTCAGCGATATACCAGAGCTTCGCCTTACCCAGAAAATCCAGTCTCTGAGAGGCAATCTCATCATCCGGGCAAACCATCAGGGGCAGACGGTCCTCCACGCGGATGTAGCGGGATGCCACCGGGAACTGCCGTCCGTAATATGCGAAAGCGGCCTCCCCAACCAGGCGGTCCATATACATCTCCATCAACTCGCTGACAGTACTTGCCGCAAGCCATCCATTCTGAACTTCTGTATCTTGATATCCGAGATCGGCAATCTGAACGCTATGCACCCCGTCCTCAATGGGGACCAGCTTAAACGGGTACAACTTCCTTTCTTCTTCCATAGGATGCAAAGTTAAGAAAACCATGGCATTTTTCGTATCTTAGCGGCATGAAAAGAGTTTCACTTTATCTGGCTGACGGCTTCGAGGATGTCGAGGCCCTCGGCACGAGGGATGTCCTGATCAGGGGCGGTGTAGGTGTCAGACTGGTGGCTATCGGCGATGAGCCTTTCGTCACCTCTTCGCATGGTGTCACCGTGGGCGTGGATGACTGCCTGCCCGACCTGGATCTGGCCGAAGCAGATACGGACGCATCCGACATGATGATCTTCCCGGGCGGCATGCCGGGTACGAAGAATCTGGCTGCCTGCAAGCCGCTGATCAAACTGATGAACGAGCACTATGCCAAGGGAGGGAGCGTCGCAGCTGTCTGCGCCGCGCCGGGCTTCGTACTAAGTCAGTTGGAAGGCTTCGCGGGCACCGAATTTACCTGTTTCGAAGGCTGCCAGGCCCCGGCTCTCGAAGCCGGCGGCATCTATAATCCCCTGCCGGCCATCCGCTGCGGACGCATCATCACTGGCCGCAGCGCAGGTCACGCGCTGACCTTCGCCCTCGAGATCCTCCGCTTTCTCAAAGGCGATGGCGTAGCAGAAGAAGTCCGCCACGCCCTGTATCTGTAAAGGGATTATCCCCGATTTGCCTCGTCAAAGCTTTTATAAGATGAAGCTAAGCCGACGGCTTATCGCCAGTATACCGTCATGGATGCGTCTTTGCATATCAGGACGGGGGTGGCGCTGGCCATTAGCATAATGACTAAGCTGCTGCTCTGCGATTCCCGTTTCTCTAGAGAGTGCCTTACGGGTAATATAGTTGTCAGAATACTTTAGCTGGGCCCTTGTGGTCAGATGAAACTCTGGTTCCCATTCGCCAGAGAACTCGTGCGGAATAAACTCACCATCCTCTTGCATTCCCTCCAGATGGAATCTGATAGCATCTACGATGTTATGCCTCACTTCGTCCAAGGTTTTCCCCGTCGCCACACACGCGATTTCTTCATTCGCAGCCGCAGCGGCGAAATTTCCGGACACCCAATCAACATTGATAACAATCTTTTCCATAGTCAGTTTCTTATTTCCAGCCAGCTTGTTTCCAAATACTATTGAGTAACTCTTGGCTCAGCATATCACTATCCTTACCACAGATGGTTACTGTTCCTCTTTTTCCCTTGACATTTTTTAACTGTCGATGATCTCCTCGGATCCTCGTTACAACCCAGCCGTCCTCTCTAAGCAGACGCAGGACTTGTCTAACCTTATACTTTTTCATAGTAGTTTAGATGTGCAAAGATATACAAAAATATATCATTTGCAAATAGTATTTAATATTTCCTGACCAAGATAATAAATCTTCGTCAATCTTCGCCAAGGGCGCGTGGTACTCCCTCAGCCGGGGAAAGGTATAATAGACAAAATGGTTGGTGATTGTGACACTTGTGGTTTGTGACGGCAGCCACGAGGGTTTTCCTGGGCCGGCAAGGTCGCCGGGCCTCCCCATAGCCCGGCGGATGCGCAGCCGGACCGGAGGAAACCCATCATTCCGGCGGGGTACTGCTCTCCACCTCAGGAACATCCACCACTGTCGTTACGCTCAAAAATGCGTGTTACGTAATTTATTTACAATCAGCATAAAATAGAAAACAATGAACCCCATATCGGGTACATTGTTTTGCGTAAATCACTGTGTCTCTGTAACTTCCATAACACGGTGTTCGAGTAAAGGTTTACTCGCGCCGTTACATCCTCCATGCAGCCGGCGGTTTTCTCCCGTCCAGCGGTCTGCGGGAGGCAAGTCGGAGCGCCTCTGAGGGGCCCGGAAGGCCGATGGGCGTGGCCGGGAATGACAAGATCGGAGGTACTCCTCCTCACGACCAGAGACCTTGACGGTTACGCCCGCTATTTCAGTTCGTAAAGCTGGATATCGCAGTAGCGTCCCTCTTCGGTCATTTCAGACGGGAGCCCGAAACCGAATATCATAAAGGCACTGTCGAACTTGAAGTAAGCCTCGCCACTGGATTTGGTGGTGCAGGATATCTTCGTGCAGCCTGCAGCAGCGTCGTATGAGAAAGTCTCCACGAAACGGCCATAGGAGTCGTTGTTATTGAAACCGAACTTCTCTCCGGCATAACGGCCGAGGCCCGTGCTGCCCCAGATAAACATGGTGTACTTGCCTTCCACAGGATTCTTGTGCACTGCGCCCGAGGCATCCGGAGCATGTTTACGAACGTCCAGCAGGCCCTGCAGGGTCTCGCTCGAATAAGCGATTCCCTCATTCTCCAGCGGAACCACGAACCCGCCGGTACCGCCGTCCGCGTATTCGTCATTTGTATACATCACGAAGGCCTCGTTCTCACTCTCGTACACGAGCAGATATTGTCCTGACCAATCCTCCTTTTCGGCAGTCACTTTCACAAAGTAACGGTCCGATTTGGCGGTCTGCAACACCGTGTAGGTCCGTGTCAATGACGCTTCCGCTCCGGTGGGGTCGCTCAGGCACAGGACAATCTGTCCTTCCGCACCCTCCGCGGCAGAGGCCGGGACGCTGTACGTCAGCACATTACCCTCCACTGAAGCGGCGCTCACACAGCCGGAGAAGGACACGAGCGACAGGGTCCAGCCGTACGCAGAATTATTGACAATAGTCACATTATACTTCGCATCGTTTACTCCGTCCGGTGAGACCTTGATAACGGGCGAGCCTCCGAAACGGGGCAGAAGGTCTTCGACCGGCGTGAGCATGCACACAGCTCCGCGCGAGATGCTGACAGCACCTTCGCTCATGTACGAACCCAGCACTTCGCCGTTCGCGGAACGAGCCTGGATGCGCAGGCGGGAATACACCCCGACCGGCAGGGGAAAATTGAAATCAAACCAGGCCTGAGCCGCCGCCAGAGGCGCCATTGTCGTAGTAACTGTGCAATCTTCTCCGGTTGCGGGCTCGGTCACGATGGAGGGCAGGGAGACCGAGCTGTCGACCCGGAACGGGCCGGACAGGCGGCTGCCCGAAGAAACTGTAACCATGGCGGTCCCGGCAGGAATCTTATTAAGCCTGACATGCAGCACACCGCCCAGATGAGTAAAATGGAGCTTCCCGTCAGAGCTTATGCCGGATGAGTACATCGGAGGCATGGCAGAGCCTTCCCAACGCTGGAATGATGCGGGGAGATTGACATATAATTCCTTATTCTGGAAGAAGGGCTCACTCCCTTTAATATATGGATAGACGGCGCAATCCTTGATGGAAGAATCAGACAGCGCCCCACGGAAGACAGCCTCTGATGAACGGCCGCCGCCCACGATGGCGAAGGGCACGAAACTGCCGGTGCCACGTGTCGAAGAGCAAAGCGCCAGGGTATCGCCGGCCTGCCAGGCAAAGAGGCCCTCGTCTGCATTGAGTTCAACTTTCGTTACCACGGTCGCCTGCTCGGCACAGGCCGTGACAGTGCTCTCTTTCGAAAGCCTGTCGTTGCCATTACATGCCGCTGCGAGCATGATGGCGGAAGAGAGGAAAAACAAACTGATCTTTCTCATTTTGCTAACTCGTAAAGTTGGACATCGACGAATTCAGAACCTGTTATTTCCGAAGAGAGTCCCATTCCGAAGACATGCGATGAAGTGTTGAATTTCAAATAGGCATCACCCTGATTCTTGGTGGCGCAGGAGATTCGGATACATCCGGAAGACGCATCGTAAGTGAAAGTCTCCACGAAACGGCCCGCGGAGGCGTTGTTATTGAAGCCGAAGGACCCCCTGGCGAAACGGCCGATTCCCCTGCCGTCCTGGATGAACATGGTATATTTCCCGGCCTGGTCCGTAGCAGGACCGGTTCCGGAATTATCGGCCTTATGAGCACGCACTGTGAGCAGTCCTGCGTTCAGGGATTCCGTGACCGGTATGCCGTCCGGAGTCAGTTCTACCTGGAAAGAAGGAGTGTCAGCATCGACAAAACGAGAATCGGTGCACATCACATAAGCGGCATCTCCCTGTTCGCAGACCAGAAGGTATTCACCGGTCCAGGAGTCCTTCGCGCTGCTGACTTTCTTCCACAGGGGACCGCCGCCGGCATTTTTCGCATTGACCCAGCTTATACCACCACGCTGAACCGTCACGCTCTGTGTCTTATAAGCCTGCAGGGTGTCTCCCTCAAATGAGAGCGCATAGAGTTTCAGTTCCGGATACTCACCGGGCGGGACCACGAAGTTAAACGCGGTGGCGGAGGCTGCATTACCCTTAGGGAAGAGGATGACCGCCGTAGTATCGCTGCCCTCGGTCACGCCGTCGTTAAGGATGCGGGGCGAGATCGATGCAGGCTGCTGATCTTCGTCAACGGTAAAATAACCGCTCACGGCACAGTGCCCGGCAGAAAGGACCAGGGCGGAGGTCTGCGGATTCACTGAGGGCAGTGTAACCCGGACGATTCCGGCTACCGGTTTGAAATAGAATATGTTCCATTGGGCGAAGTCCTCCGCAGGTGCATACATCGGAAGCGCGAGCGTGTCTTTCTGCCAGACTCTGACGCGGGGTATGCTAATCCGCAGACGTCCGCCGGTATATTCGGGCTTTGCAGACCAGGGATAAACGGCCGCGCCATTCACAGCCGATGCTGCCAACTTACCGTGAAACTCTCCGAACGAATCTCCGGCGCCGGCGGTCAGGGCGAAGGGTTTGAACTTACCCGTCGCAGAAGGATTTACGGCGATGGTATCATCCGTCTTCCACTCGAATTTCCCATTGACCGGATTCACGCCGACCCTGGTAATCAGGCACTCCTGCACGGCCGAGGCCTGTACGGTGCAGTCAGATGCCTCCTTCGGGGCAAACAGACCTTCCTCGCAGGAAGGGAGAGCCGTCAGAAAACAAGTCAATGCGGAGAGGATGGCAAACAGTCTCTTCATATTATTTCAGTATTACTCTCTCAATGCGCCGCGGCAGCGAGGTGAAAATTTCGTACGGTATGGTTCCGAGTATGCCGGCGAGTTCCTCCACGGCCGGTTCCTGGCCGAAGATCGTGACAGTGTCACCGACCTGAGCCGGTACGCCGGTAACGTCCAGCATGCACATATCCATGCATATATTGCCAATAGTAGGCACCCGCCTGCCGTTCAGCAGGAACGAGGCCCGCCCGCAGCCCAGGTGCCGGTCGATTCCGTCCGCATAGCCCACGGGGATGGTGGCAATCACCGTCCCGCCCTGCGCGACATGACCGTGGCGTCCGTAACCGATAGTATCGGAAGGATTGTCCAGATGCTTGATTTGCAATATCTTCACCTTTAGCGAAGCGACCGCTTGCAGTCTCGTTCCGGGCAGGCAGCTTATTCCGTAGATACCGACCCCGAGCCGAACCATATCGAACTGATACTGCGGGAAGCGTTCGATGCCGGCGGAGTTCAAGATGTGCCGCATCGGCCTGTATCCCAGAGCCTCTGTCAAGTAATCGACATCCTGTGTAAACAGGGCGATCTGACCAAGGGTGAACTCGTCCTGCGAGGGGTCCTCAGCCACGGCGAGGTGCGAGTAGCAGGAGACGACTCTCACCTGAGGGCAATCTTTCAGGAATGCGGAAAGGGCCGGCAATTCGGAGGGCATGAAGCCCAGCCGGTGCATGCCCGTGTCCAGTTTTATATGGATGGGATATTCCGTAATCCCTCGCGATTCCAGCACCTGCGCGAGCGCTTTCAGCGTGTCAAGGTTCGGGATTCCCGGTTCGAGCTTATAGTCAATAATATCGCGGCAGAAGTCCGTTCCGGCTGTCAGAACCAGAATCGGTGCACTGATACCGGCTTTTCGGAGTTCAACTCCTTCCAGGGGCAGAGCGACCGCCAGGTAGTCCACACCTGCCCGCTGGAGCATAGCGGCCATTTCCACGGCCCCGTGGCCGTAGGCATTGGCCTTTACCAGCACGAGCATCTTGGTGGACGGCTGCAACAGGGAGCGGAAATACCGGTAATTATCCAGTAAGGCTCCCCTCGAAAGCTCAAGTATAGAAAAGTCGTTCTCCCTGGCGTTCATTTTCGCGCATTAATCTGACAAATTTAACAAAAATACCTTTATGACAACCAGCTATTTGCAGAAATTTGACATTTCTTAATTACATAGTAAACGAGGGATCAATTATTCAAAAACATTTACTATCTTTCGCCCAATAACCAATAATTTTATTTCCTATGAAACGGCTGTTCCTTCTTCTTTCGCTCCTGCTAGGCTCTTTTATAATGGTTCATGCCCAGACGGCTGAGGGACAGGGAGGTCTCGCTCCGGTAAATCTCTCCCAGACTATGTCTGGGCCCCTCCCGTTCACGAGGCCACGGGCGGCCACGCCTCGCGAGGCCTCCCTGTCCATCAGCCAGTCCACGATGTCGTATGACACGCTTGGAAACAGGACGCAGAGGGTTGTCGCCCCTGCAGCACCGTCGAGAGAAGGAGAACGGGGTGGCCAAGAGGAGGAAGGACAGAAGAAAAGAGGCAAGGAACTGATCCCTCGTAAATACATCCCTTCGGATTACGAGACGGCGGACATCCGGGAGTTTCTTCCGGTCCGACGTAAGAAAACGGGAAAGGATACAGACAGTGATGATTCAAAGGTTGATACAAGCAAGGTAGTACTCCGCACGGACCCGTCCCTCCCCGTCGCGGCCATTCCCTATAACGCCACGGTAACCTCCTCCGGCGGACGAGTCTACTCGGTACCGATAAGGACGGCGGCGGGATTCGAGTATGTGCCGCAGATAAGCCTCACGTATAACAGCCAGGGCGGCCCGGGCACGGCGGGCTGGGGCTGGGAGATAGGAGGATTGTCCTCGATAACGCTTAGGGGAAAGACACTCTACTATGACGGGGTGAAAGCCCCGGTGAGCCGTGTGGACAGCCTTGCGGCGTATGCCATTGACGGAATCCCTCTCGTCCCGAACGGCAACCCGGATATGTCCGCCGACTACCCGCTCGAATCAGCCCAGGGCCACATACAGGTAAGGAAGAACGCCGACGGGACCTTCACCGCCCTGTACCCTGACGGACGGCTTGCCGTATACGGGGTCGCGAACGACAACCGCCCGAGGGTCGAATGGCCGATGGCCTACACGACGGATGCGAAGGGCAATATCATCTACTGCGCGTACGACTACTATGGCAATGACAATACGATCTCTGCCATCTACTACGGCTACGGTGCCGACCCCGCAGGGGCCGCCGGCCGCATCGAGTTCCACTACTCGATCCGCCCCGACAGCCTGAGTCGGTATGTGGCGGGGCTGAAGGTCAGTAAGACTCGCCGCCTTCAGAACGTGCTAACCCTGGACCGGAACAATGTGATGGCGATCTATGCCCTCTCCTACGACATGGTCGACGGCGTGAGCGAGAACCTGGGCATCAACTACTGGACGGATAACGAGCGGATCAATCCGCTGCTGTTCCAGACACGGGACTCGCTTGTCACCCCCGACTTCGACCTGGTTGAAGATATTGCAATGCCCTATTATATCGACACAGAGAATGCTGAGGTTACATATAAAAGGGGCAAGTTGATTCCTGGAAGTTTCAGCGATAGCTTTTTTGCTCATGAAACCTACCCCTCGTATACCCCATACAACTATCCGTATGGACACGGAAGCGGGTACCCCGAAGATCTCGGAATATTTGTGGTGCCGATGAGTGATAACTACGTCTTTGACGCTGACTCGATCCATACTGGGAATGGTTTTCAGAGCATAGATGCCGTGGACATTGACTCAGACGGGGCAGACGAACTAATCAGAATTAGGTATGCCGAGGGCTGCGATTCACAGGGAATCAATATCGATATTTCGAGATATGATTATTCTGATGAAGGTGCCAGGACAGATCACTCGTCACAGGTTAAGATTCCCGGTACATTTAAAAGGACTATTGGCCAATCATCGCTTTATGTCCCGTCAAACCATTTCTTCCTATACGGGGATTATAGCGGACGGGGAAAAACGGAGTTGTTGACAATATCTTTCAGACAGTATTGGCAGGCGCCCCTTGACTCTTCACGATTCGCTTTGATCAAGGACTTGGATTCCAGCCCAACGGTCGAAGCAAAGGGAGCTTTCCCCTTTTATCTTGATGATTATGCTGAACATAACATTAACAGAATTCTGGTAATTGACATTGATGGTGACGGTCGCACGGAACTTTGTGTGGCGGATGATACAGGGAGCGGGGTGACGATATACAAATACGATTGCCATAGCGGATCATTCGTCGCCCACAAGCGGGTATTTGGTCTTGAGCGATGGGTCCTCGATGAGAACTACTACTTGACGGATCTGAATGCAGACGGTTATCCCGATATTCTTTCTCCTCCTCTGGAGGGTCAGCAAGACCCTACCGGCTGGTATGTCTTCCAGTACACAGGGGAAGGATTCGAGCAGAGGATGGACTACATCTGCGAAGCACCTTCTAAGAAGGATACACTTATCATGTTCATGGATGTGGATAGGGACGGCCTTCAAGATATGCTGCGGCTTAGCAGGGGGGATGTCTTTGTACACAGAAATGTCAATGGCCGTATAGTAAGCCAGTCTGCATGCATTGGGACCAGTCTGCATGTCAGCAGGGAATCAAAGATACTGCCGGTAAATAAGGTGAACTGGCGTGGTGCAAGCAACTTCGCCATGATAGAAGGCGACGAATTTCTCTACTATAGGTACACCGACCCCGCCCCTCCCAAGCACCAGATCAGGACGTTCTACGACAGCTACGAGAACCGCATCGTCGACTACCATGCGGACCTGTCGGAGCATCATGTCTGCTCGCTGGACGAAGAGCGCAGCTACGACGCCTCGCAGGGTTACTTCCGGGAAACCATGCCCCTGCAGATGCTGGAGGCGAGCTTGACCTACATGCCCAACGGAGTACCTAATACGAACTCCAGCCTTGTATCCCACGACTTGTACAGGTACAAGGATCCGGTCATCAACAACCGTGGCCTCGGCTTCTGCGGCTTCGGAGAGGTAAAAGTGATCCACAAGGCGACATCAAATGAGGCTACGGGATTCGTGGACTTCACGCGGACGGTCAATGACCCCGAGAAGCGGGGAGTCGTAACGGAGCAGCATACTCCCGGCAGCGCCGTCTTCAATACCTACGACGACCATACGGACATCTACGGCTATCTCTCACCCCGGCTCATGACGAGCGTGGAGCGGGACAGCCTGAACGCCACGGTAACCACCACGAACGTGTGGTCCTACGACCGCTTCGACCTGCCCACGAGCAGCAGCGTGAGCCATGCAAGGCCCTTCTACAGCGGAGACGAGTCCTCCGGAAGCTGGATCTATGATCAGGACATCCTCTTCGAGCAGTGGCGAGACTCCACGGTCACGACCTACGCCCACAAGTACTCCCCGCAGAAGTTCGCGATCGGCCTTCCCACCGAGACGAGGCAGATACGCATCCACCCGACCAAGGGCCAGTGGACCCGGCGCACCACGGTAGTGTATGATACCCTCGGCACCGGAGCCATGTTCCTCCCCCTGGAGATACGGGAATACACCGGAACGGACGGAGACCAGCTGGTGAGCACCACGACGAGGACCTACTCCCCGCCCAACTTCTCCGGAGGCTTCCCCGGAGGACGGGTCCTGACCGAGCAGACCAAGGCCTATAACGCCACGGCCTACACGCAGAAGACATACACGTACAGCAGCGACACCTCCTTCCCGGGACGCTACCTCGAAAGCGAGACCGACCCGTTGGGACGGACCACCACATACTCTAACTATGACTACTTCGGCCATCCCTGCACGGTGACCGACCATAAGAACAGGTCAACCACCTACACATATGACATCTGGGGCAACCTGACCTCGAGGACCGATATCGACGGTACGGTAACGACGGTGTCAAGGGCATGGGCGAGCGAGAACGGCGAGCGGCCCGCGGCGAAGAACGCCCTGATAAAGACTACGACCAGCGTCCCCGGCCATCCGACGGCAATCACCTACACGGACGCCCTCGGGCGTGAAGTCAAGAGCGGGGAGATGCGCATGGACGGAAGGTACATGTATGTCAGCACCGAGTATGACAAGCGGGGCAACATAAGCCGAAAGTCCCTTCCCTACAAGACGACCTACGACAGTCAGGTTCTCTGGAATACTTACACATACGATGACTACGGCAGGCCGACTCTCTCCCAGGAGGCCTCGGGCATCCGCTCCACGGTATCGTACCCCACCGTCGTCCGCGCCGACGGACAGGGGCAGCCGTCGGGGCAAGGCCAGGATACGGACCAGTGGCAGACGGGAGTAGCCACCGTGAAGGAAAACGTCACATCGACCAAGGCCTACGACGTAATGGGCAACATCCTGCAGGCAAGCGATGCCGGCGGCACGATACGTTACTCCTACCGCCCGGACGGACAGCTGGACACCCTCACCGCCCCCGGCGGATACCTGACGGTCTTTACATATGACTCCTTCGGAAGAAGGACCTCGATAACCGACCCCAGCGTCGGCACTCGCTCCAGCAGCGAAGTCTGGGCAGCGGACGGAACCTGTACAAGGACCGAGACCAACGACAAGGGAAGCATCACCACGGCCTATGACCTCTACGGCCGGAAGACCTCCATCACCCGCACCGGTCCCGGAGCATTCAACACTGCCTATACGTACAATACCGACGGCCTGCTGACCAGTGTAACATCCACGAACAGCACGTCCACTGTATATACCTACGACTCATACGACAGGATAAGCACCGAGACGCTTAACGCCCCGGACAGCAAGTCACTTGTAAGATCGTACACGTATGCGTCCTCATCCCTTGGCGGCCGGATATCATCAGTAGGATACACGGCCTTGGGCAAGTCCTATTATACCGCTACCAATACGTATTCGTCCTACGGTAACAGTACCGGCATCAGCGGTACCATGAGCGTCACTTCAGAGAATGACATGGGCCTGCCGGCGTCGGTCTCCACGGCCTCCGCAAGCAGGGAATACTATTATGACGCTTACGGCAGGCAGGGAGAAAGGATACTGTCCATCCCCAATGGAATGGGAGGAGCCCAGACGGTGCAGGACCTCGGCTACGACTATGATAACAGTACCCACAATATAGGGGTACGCTGGGATTGGACTCGCCCCACATGGGATGAGTTCTCGTACGACAGCCTCGACCGTCTGTCGCAGGACGGGACCACCTATCCGCAGTACGATTCCCTCGGCAACATCACCTCGCTGCGGGGCAGGCAGCAGCAGTACGCGAGTGCGGGCCATCCCCACCGCCAGACCGCAGGAAGCATGTACGGCTCGCTAAGCCGGATCCAGCAGATAGTCTATACCGCATACGACCGTCCCTACACCATACGGGAAGGAAACCGTGTC
>JAFSTI010000062.1 GCA_017450585.1 Bacteroidales bacterium | reverse complement strand
CTGGGCGCGGCCATGGATATGCACAACCGGCCGGAAGGCGGCCTTGAAATAACTATTGACCTATGATAAATGTACTTCTCATCGAAGATTCCGCCGTGTTTGTTATGGGGCTGAAGCTGGCCCTGTCCGCAAGCCCCTCTTTCGGAAACGTCGACTCAGTCGCATCGCCCGGCGCCGCCGTGGCCTACCTCAACGCCCACCCCGAAACAGACATCGCCGTGGTGGACATAACCCTGGAGGCAGAGACCGACGGGCTCACATTGCTCGGAATCCTCAGGGAAGCCTTTCCCGGGGTAAAGACACTGGTGCTGTCCCACTATAAGAACCCCGCTTACATCCTCAGGGCCATCACCTCAGGCGCCTGTGCATATCTGGCGAAGGACTCCGCTCCGGAATCCATCGTCGATGCCATCACCGATGTCGCCGCCGGCAAATGCCTGTTCTTCGGAGAGACCATCGACTCGGCAAAGATCCTCCGCATATTCGGGGGCGAGGAAAACCTCTCTGCACGCAAGCCCCAGGGGCTCACACCCCGCGAGCTGGACGTACTGCAATTCACCGCATCCGGCTACAGCAATTCCCAGATCGCATCGGCCCTGGAAATCTCCGTGAACACCGTAGACAGTTACAAGGAGCGCATCAAGGTTAAATTCGGCCTGGACAGCATTGTCGAATGCGTCGCCATCGCGGCCGCCAAGGGAATCGTTACCGTTTGACCTTCTTCTCTCCCAGCACGCACCAACGGACCACCGGGATGCGCCTAACTACCTCATACAGGAGCGGGGAAAGGGTAAATACGGCCAGAGCCAGCAGCACATACATGGACCAGGGCGGGAGCTGAGTATAAGTCTTCATCATATAACCCAGCGCCGCGACGGGAAGGTAATGGACGATATAAAGTCCGTAGCTTGAGCGCGTCATGTACGCGGCAAACTTTCCGGTACGGTCAAACTTAGTCTTGAACCAGGCCATCATCGCCAGGCACATCAGCCAGCCGTAAAGGCAGTTCAGCGGGCTGCCCAGATACTCAGGGGAAGTATTGTCCTGACCGAAAGTCGTGCAGATCAGCACTGCCCCCGACACGAGGGCGCAGGACAATAGCGGTATCCAGGCCCGTCCGACCTTCTCCTGAACCTCATCATGCGAGAAGACGAAATAACCGAGCAGGAACGGCACCAAATAGAAGAGCGGCTTGTACAGGTTCAATAGTCCGTCAGGCGATTCGGGACGGGGATTCCGGATCAGTGTCTGCTCCCCGGCCCAGAACAGGACGCCGAGCAGCATTATAACGACGATACCGGCCTTCCCGCACCATGTCCAGAACTTATCCTTACTGTCAATAGCCCTAACCAGAAGCAGCACGATACTCAGCAGCCACAGCACCTGGATAAACCACAGCGGGCCCGTGCCGCTGACGGCCATCATGATATACTTCGCCACCGCCGGCATGCCGTCGAACGCACCGGTCCTCGCGGCCACGGCTGTATTGAAATAGCCCACCATCCAGTGGAACACGAACAGGCCGATAGTTCCGGGAACCAGCAGCTTCCGCGTACGGGAGCGGAACCATTCCCGGGCAGGATACTTGTCCAGGGCATACCGGGCGCTGATACCGGCCAGGATAAAGAGCAGGGGCATGAACCACGGATAGAGGATATACATCAGCATATCCTGATACTGCGGACCGTCACCGAAACCGCCAATACCGCCAAACACGCCCTTATTGTTATAAAAATAAACGACATGGTACAGCAGGACCAGAAGGACCACCACCCAGCGCAGGTTATCAATCCAATGCTTTCTCATTTAGGCAGGCCCTCCATTACCTGATCGATGGCGTTTTGGAAAATTTCGGTCTTCAGCAACGCCATTCCTTTCTGGTCTCCGAGGAGCAGAAGGGCGTCGCCGGGCTTGATGTCATAAATCTTACGGGCATCGCGTGGAATTACGATCTGGCCCTTGTCGCCCACCTTCACCACGCCGAAGATGTATTTGCCGTTATCCTCTTGCATCTGTAGGAAATGTTAGAAATTTCCCACAAATATAACGCAAATAATTACAAGATATGCTGCTCGACCACTTTTTTAATCATCTCGGAAGATGTAGTCGCAGAGAATTTAGCGAGCAACTGCTTACGATACCACTTTACGGTTTCGGGGCTCAGGCCCAGGTCCTTAGCGATCTGAGGAGTCGTCATGCCATCGGCAATCCGGGTGAGAATGGTTAACTCCCTATTGGTTAGCAGCGTATTATTCATGGTCGCAAATTTCGTTTTTTTCAGTATTACAAACACCACCCTTTGGGGTGGTCTATTCAACCCTTAAGGGGGGAATAGCGTAGATTTTTGGCTCAATGAAGGAAGAATAAGAGTACAGTTTTCTAACTTTGTTCTCATGAAAAGGCTTCTAACCATAATCTTTTTGCTAATCACGGCCTTAACGACATCCAGAGCGTACAACGACTACCGCGGACACAATCTGGATTCGCTGGAGAGGGTAGTCGCCCGCTGGACTCCCGAAGCGGTGGATAAAGCCTCCACGCAGGAACTGCTGGAATTGAACAGAAACTACCGCGACCTGATGCTGGGCTACAGCCAGCTCAATCAGGAAAAGTTCTACTATTACACCCAAAAGGCCCTTCAGATCAGCCGTAAGGAAGGATGGGCATCCGCCAGCGCCGACGCCCTTCGATATCTGGGACAATTTTTTTACGCCCGGGAACGATACGACAGCGCACTGGTCTATTTCAATGAGGCCCTTGAGTGCACTGACCGCATGGAGGCAGGAGCTACGTCCCCCACAAATCCGGGAGGATACTCAGAACTCGACATCGACGATATCCGCTCTGCCCTTTACGGATCCATAGGAAACCTCTACAACGTAATGGACTCCATCCCGAAGGCGATGGAATATTACGAGAAAGCCGGTGCCATTTTCGACAAATACGGATGGAATGAAAGCAATTCCATATTGTATTATAATATCGGAGAGACCTGGATGGAGACGGATGAGTTCCGGAAAGCCATCTCGGCATACGAGAAGGCCCTCGATTATGCCACCAGGGCTGGAGACTCCCTGTTCGTAGCTAACGCCCAGAAGGGATTGGGACGTGCATACATGGAGCAGGGGAAGACTTGGAAAGCCTTAAACTATCTGCATAGAGCCGACGAGTATTATTCCTCACACGAAAAAGAAGAGCTTCCGTTTATAAAAGAAAACTACGAATACATGTCAGCCGCACTTATGCTGCAGCGCAGGCAATTCATCCTGATAACGTCAGGACTGCTCCTGATTGTCCTGCTCGTCATTTTCACCGTCCGGCTTGGCGGCAAACTCCGTCTGACCAAAAAAGAAAAGGCAGAAGTGACTGCCGTCCTCGAGGAAACCATTGACGAGATGGGCCGCTCCTCCACCACGGACGCCCCGTCCATAACTGAACGCGAAAAAGAGATTCTGGACCTCCTGTCCAAGGGATATACCACCCCCGAAATAGCCGAAGGCATCTCCCTGAGCCCGGAAACCGTCAAGTGGTACCGGAAGAAGCTCCTCGTAAAGTTCGACGTTTCCAACACCGCCGAGCTGGTGACACAAGCCAGGGATTTAGGCATCATTTAGGTGCACACGTCGGAGAATTTTGTATTTTTGTGTAACCATAATAACAAAATGAAACGGATAATCCTCACACTCGCGGCTGCATTCGCCGCCCTCTCCATGTTCGCGCAGAACGACAAGGCAGACAACATCCTCGGAACCTATAACGCCGGCGCTGGAAAAGACGCCTACAAGGTTAAAATCGAGAAAATGCCCGATGCCAGCTACAAAGCCTCCATCTGCTGGCTCGCAGATCCGTACGACGAGAGCGGAAAGATCGCGAAAGACACCAAGAACCCGGACAAGGCCCTCCGCGACACCCCGATGGATAAGGTCGTCCTGATCTCCGGCCTGAAGTATAACAAAGAAAAGCAGCGCTGGGACGGAGCGAAAATCTACGACCCGCAGCGCGGCATAAAGGTCAATGTCACGGTCAGCTTCGAGAACGCGAAAAAGCTCAATGTGCGCGGCACGGTCATGGGCATAGGCGAGACCGTAGTCTGGACCAAAGAATAAACCCGCACCCAAAACTGTGAAAATACTTTTTGTCGTAAATAATTACTATGCTTCCGGAAATGGCCTGTCAGCCTCGGCCAGGAGAACCGTAAAATACCTGGCCGGAGAAGGTCAGGAAGTACGTGTGCTTTCAGGCCGCAACCACGAGGCTCCGGAGCCTCAGCCGGATTATGTACTGTCCGACTTTCACGTACCGGTCTTCGACGGCCTGGTCCAGTCGAACGGATACAAATTCGCGCACGCCGATATTGCCAAAATAAAAGAGGCCGTCCTTTGGGCGGATGTCGTACACCTGGAAGAGCCCTTCATCATCCAGCTTGTTACCGCACGCATAGCCCACTTCTACGGAGTCCCCTGTACCGCCACATACCACTTGCACCCGGAAAACCTATTTTGCTCTATTAACCTTGGCGATTGGAAGTTCCTGAATTATAACATGCTACGCGCGTGGAGAGACTTGGTTTTCAACTATTGCACAGATGTCCAGTGTCCTACCGAGAACGTGCTGGAACGCCTGCAGAAGTTCGGGTTTAAGTCCCGCCTGCACCTGATCTCCAACGGCATAATCCCGGAAGAGCCCATCCGAGTAGAAGCTAATGATGATCCGGACAGGCCGTTCCTGATCGTATGCATCGGCCGATTGGCGGTGGAAAAAGATCAACCGACACTGCTGGAGGCAATGAAGTATTCAAAATACGCCGACCGCATCCAGCTTTACTTCGCCGGCCGCGGACCGGAGGCCGACAGCATTGAGCAGCAGGCACACAAGCTTTATGAAGACGGTGTCGTGAGGTACGACCCTATTTTCCGGTTCCACACCCGGGATGAACTGCGGGAACTGGCCGCCAAAGCCGACCTGTACATCCATTGCGCTACGGTAGAAGTCGAGGGTCTTTCAGCACTGGAAGCCCTGCAGCAGGCGGTAGTGCCAATCATTGCCGAGGGAAAATTGACAGCCACATCACAGTTTGCCCTCGACGAGCACAGCCTGTTCCCCACCCGGAACGCCGAAGCACTGGCATCTTGCATCGATTACTGGCTTGACCATCCTGAAGAACGCCGCGAGATGGGCTGGCGCTATGCCGAATCCACCGAGGAATATGACATCCATAAGTCCATACAAGCGCTTATAGACATGTTCCGTAGCGCAGCCGCTACCCGCAAGAAGAAATGATGACTACAGTTGGTCGTACCATCAACAGCCCTGAGGCGATGTCCCGGGCGATACGGGAGTATGGCATACTTCCGTTCTTCAAGTGCGGCGTGCCCGGATGGTCTGTTGAGGAACAGACCGCCCCCGGTTACTGGTTCTTCGAGGACAATGACGGCGAGCTCGGACCCTGGGACTGGAAAGTGGACGTCGTACAGGAAGGGGACATCGCCTACGGCAAGTTCCTCGGCGGAAAGGCAGCCTTTGCGACCGTGGAGTGGTATCGCGAACTGATGAACTGGAGGCGCAGCATTCCCAAATACCGAATGGCGGAAGGGGCCAGGTATAAAGCCGTCACGAAGAGCGAACAGCTAATGAAAAAACTCTCCCCGATCGCCTTGAATGCCATACGGGAAGCCAGCGCCCTGGAAAGCCGAGAACTGAGACTCATCTGTTCCGCCGCCACTGGTTCCCAGGTGAAAAAGAATACGATGGACAGCGTAATGCAGTTCCTGCAAATGGGGACCTGGAGCGTCATCGGAGACATACGCCGCGAATTCAAAGGCCCTAATCTCACTTACAGCGGCTGGCAGAGGGCATCCAATACTACCCCCGACGCACTATTCGGAGAAGAAATACCCGAAAGCGACGCCCCCTTCTGGGCAAAGCACATTGAGGACAATATCGCCGCCGGCCCCAAAAAGGCCCTCACTCCGGATCAGTCCCGCAGGAAAACCATCGACCACATCCGAGAATTCTTCCCGGATGCCGATGAAAAGATTCTGCTAAAACTGATTTAAGCCAGCACCGCCGGTCCGGGCGCGGACTACACCCGCAGGCTCAGCCCTGCGAAAATGGTCTCGGGGTGGAAATGGAACAGGGCATTCATTTCGCCCGCCATTCCGAATCCGCACTTATCACACACCCCATACTGCTTGCCGGCACACTGCGGCAGACGCGTCCCGTCCGTGAAGATGAAATTCGTCACCCAGCACTCCGGCTCGAAGTCCAGCCGATTCATCTTCCTCAGTCCGACCTTGGTATTCATGATGTGATACCCGCGCTTCTTATATGAGATGATCAGATCGATTATCTCCTCACGGGTTTTCTGGTCCACTGTCAGATGCTCCGTCCCGGGGAAAGGCGTATGGAAGCTGAACGAAATTGACTTGAAATACGGACTCGCCTCCACATACTCGATAGTACGGCCGACCGCCTCCCAGTTCAGGGTGTTAATAGCCATATTGGCCGTAAGAGCCTTATGGCCGCAAGTCGCGACATTCTTCTCCAGCCTGGCGAACGCACCGTCTCCGCGCACCCGGTCGTGGAACTCACCCACACCGTCCAGACTCACCCAGATCGCTCCAGCCTCGTCGCTGTGGAACGCCTTCTGCGCGTTGGTCGTAATGGTGCAGCTATAAAAACCGATGCGCTTCGCCAGACGGATAAGATCATTAATATCATTGTCCCCATCTTTCCACAGGAACGGCTCCCCGCCCTCGAAATCGATGAAGCGAGAACCCAGGCCATAGCAGTATCGCAGTTCTTCCTCCAGCTGGGCCAAGCTCTTCGATATCGGGTTCTTCAAATTATAGACGCTGCAGTGCTTGCACGCCAGATTGCAGCGGTCCGAAACGAATACGACGCTCTGCAAGGGCTTTTTCTTCCCCAGGAAGCGGGCGCCGAAAAACCAGCGGGCCAGATAAAAGAGTTGAGCGATTTTCGAAGCCATATCAGACAAGTAGCAGGACGATGCGCACGAGCGCGATGAGGATACAGTACAGCGTCAGCAGGTTGCGGGCGGTGAACCAGCGGCTCAGATACCAGGACAGACCGGCCGCCTTGATCGCGTCCCAATTGCCCATAGGCCCGAGGAACTTCGAAGTCTCCAGTTCCTCACCGCGGGTAAAGGCCAGCAGCGAGCGTATGAGCCAGATCGCCCTGGGCAGGGCAATAAACACGGCCAGATATGCAGGGTGCACGCGTCCCAGCGCCACTGCCACTACGACTATCAGGAATGGCAGAAAGTTTAGGACAATACTTACGGCCAGCTTACCGCCTTTGCTGCGGATCAGGCCGGCGAGCGTGTACTTGCCGGAGGCCTTGTCACCGCTCTCGTCGATGAAGCTGTGGGTATAGAGGATGTTCATCACGAGCAGGCCTACCGGGATACTGAGGATGCCGATTTCCGGGGTCAATGTACCCGCGCAGGCATAGCTCATTCCGATCATCAGCAGCGGACCGAAGATAATGCCGGTTACGGCCTCTCCCGCACCCCAGTAGCAGAACTTGATGGGAGGCGCCGAATAGAATACCCCGAGAAAGGCGGTCAGTCCCACGCAGAATATCATCCATACCGATCCATCCGGTCCGATAAAGCCGCCCCACAGCGTCCGGAAGTAAACGATCACGGCACCGCAGGCGAAGGCCACCGCCCCGAAGGCGGCGATGGCGAGTTTCAGTCCGCGGACCGTTACCGAACCGTCGGTCAGATAGGGATACTTG
>JAFSTI010000061.1 GCA_017450585.1 Bacteroidales bacterium | reverse complement strand
GCCGGTATTGCCATGCTGCTGGCCGCGATGTCCGCGAAAGGCGTCTCCGAGATTGACAATATCGAGCAGATCGACCGCGGTTACGAAGACATCGAAGGCCGTCTGAACGCCATCGGCGCCTGTATCCGCCGCGAAGCGTAGGGCCGGAGGCCTTCGACTCAGGTTCCGACCACTCTGCCGAGCGACTTGCATTCTCCGGCAAAATACTTATATTTGCAGAACATCAATCATTTATATTATGAAGAATATTAAATTCCTGATGATTCTCGCCGCCCTTTTTTCTTTCGCGGCCTGCGAGAATGAACCCAATGGTGAGAACGGAGAAAACGCAAATGCCAACTACTGGTACCGTCACGGTTTTGTAACGGGTGGAATTAAGAGTATTACCGAATACTCATACACCGAGACGTTCGATGAGAAAGGTCGTCCGACCGGATCTTACTCGCAGAATCAAAAGAGCACCATCACTTATGGTGATAACGGGCTTCCTTCAAAGATAGTAGATGAATACACAGGCAGCGATGAAGTTAAGGAGGTCAAAACCACTACCTACGAGTATAAGAATGACATGAATACATTCTTCCCCAGGCCGTTCAGCACGGGAATGTTCTTCCACCTGGATCATGCAGGACTTGTCCCCGGCCTCTCTAAGGTTACCTGGGTAACGAAGGTTGGAGATAAGGAAGATGCCCCTATAGTTTCTGTGTTCACGCTCTCCGGAAATAAGCTTACTATCCACACCGACGGCGAATTTTTTGGTGAGCCGTTCGATGACGTCGAGTTCGAATACAAGGATGGATACCCTCTAAGCACCAAAGACGACAGGGAGTTCCTCGGTCCGTTTACTTTCCAGAAAGATGGAAGGTTCGATCAGTATGTCGAGGGTTTCACAGATGAAGAAACCGGCGCCGTAACAATGAAGCGTACCAGGACCTACAGCAAGTCCTTCAAGTACGCCATGCTTCCCGAAAAAGAGGTCTCCCTCTATTACAATGTCGGCGAAAGCACCCCTTGGGACACCGAAACCATAACCTTCAAATACGACGACAAGGGCAATCTCATCGAGGAAAACTCCACGCATACCGCCGAGTTTAGCGAGAATGGTAAGACAACCTACACGTACACATTTGACGCGAAGGGCAACTGGACCGAATGTACCGGGACCCATGTCGTGGTCGGCAAACCGGAAATCGAGCCCAATACCTGGACCCGCACCCGCACCATCGAATACTACAAATAGTGTTATCCATCACCGCACCGGCGCCTCCGTCGTGTCTCCTCTGATGCGCCTGTGGAGGATAAGTGTTTGATACACAGACGATAACAGAAATTGGCCCTCCCATTTTCCCGGGGGCCAATTTCTTTATTCCGCTAACAATCAGCGACTTATCCTCCACGCTCATTTCCCGCCCGCGCCCGTGGAAGAGCGGCCCTACAGCCCGAGTTCGGAGAGGACTGTCGCCATGAGTTCGTGTGTGGCTGATGTGGCGGGGACCAGAGGCAGGCGCATGGCGTCGGTGCAGAGGCCGAGCCCGGCGAGGGCTGCCTTGACGGGAATGGGATTGCTCTCCACGAAACAGGCCTTATACAGAGGCCGCAGCGTAGAATCTATTGCCGCAGCCTCGTCCCAGCGGCCTTCCAATGCAGCGTGTGTCATGGCGGAGACTTGAGCCGGGGCCGCGTTCGAGGCGACGGAGATCACTCCGCGCGCGCCGAGCCGCATCATCTCCAAAGTCATGTCGTCATCTCCACTCAGTACGCTGAACCGCCCCGCCAAAATCTCCTCCACCTGATCAATCTTTCCGGAGGCTTCCTTGGTCGCGATGACATTCGGACAGGCGGCCGCGATGCGAAGACAGGTCTGGGCAGACATATTGGCCCCGGTCCTGCCGGGAACATTGTACAGAATTATGGGCAATTCAGACGCCGCCGCGATGGCGCAAAAATATTGAAACTGCCCTTCTTGCGTGGGTTTATTGTAAAAAGGGACGACTACCAGCCAGGCATCGGCGCCGTGGCCGGACAGCAAAGACATATTGGCAAGGGTGGACGGGACAGAGTTCGATCCGATGCCCGCGACGATGGGCCGTCCGCCGCTGTGCTGGCGGGTGAGCTCCAGTAGCCGGACTTTCTCTTCCGGGGACAATGTCGGCGTCTCGCCCGTGGTGGCCAGTGCGACCAAAAAGTCGACGCCCGCGGCCACTTGCCTGTCCACCAGCGCGGTGTAGGCATCGTAATCCACGCTGCCATCCAGCCGGAACGGGGTAACCAGCGCCGTTCCGCACCCCTTGATATTCAATACACTACCCATAACTATAGTATTAATTCGCTGAATTCATGCACGCCGTTCAGGCCCTCGGTCAGCAGCGCCGCGGCGACAGCGCCCTCTGCAAAACCCTCCCGCGAGAAAGCCTCGTGGGTAAAGGTCAGTTTATCCACCCCCGAGAGGAACTCGACCGTGTGAATACCCGGGACCTCACCCTCGCGTATCGAAGAAATCTGCGGCTCCACACCCAGCGAGTCCGTTACCACCCCGGCGAGGCTCTTCGCCGTACCGCTGGGGGCGTCCAGTTTATGGATGTGGTGAATCTCCTCGATCGACGGGGTGTATCCCTGGCCGTGCAGGACCTCGCAAGCCCGACGCACAGCAGCGAACAATGCATTCACGCCAATAGAGAAATTCGAGGCCCAGATCATCGGGGTGCCCGCATTCTGAAAAGCGGCATACACGTCAGAAGAGATATCCCCCCAGCCGGTAGTCCCAACGACCACCGCCTTAAACGCCTTCGCGAGGAACGGATAATTCGCCCGGAACGCATCCGGAGTAGTAAAGTCAATGCAGACACACTCTTTCGCGAGTTCGAGATCCACGGAGCAGACATCCTCCGTCGCCAGCGCCAGCTCTATGCCGCGCCGCTCCAGGGCCTTCTGGACCATATGGCCCATCTTGCCGTAACCACTGATAATGACCTTCATAACACCACAAAGATAATGAAAAGCGGATTCTGTGGGACAATTGCGGGGAAAAAAACGAACTTTTCCCCTGAAGCACATTTGCAAAGAGCCTGTAGCTCACCTGCAAAAGCCCTCGTTCACCGACAGAGCGGCTCACTGCCTACAGGACGTCGTCCAGTACCGAGGCAGCGGCGCCGCGGGGGCCTTCGCCCTCACCTTCAATGACGAGCGGAGTAGGGTGGAAGGCGCTGCGGATAAGGATGACATTGTCCGTCCCGCGGATGCGGAAAGCGGGATGTGAGGGGTCTACGGTCTTTAGGGCAATACGGGCCCGGTAGCCCAGCGCGGCCGACGGATCACGCACGATCTCGCCCACAAAGCGCTGGCCCTCATCGAATTGCGGCTCCTTCTCCTGCAGCAGAGAGAAAAACTCGTCGAGCGGAATGTCAAAGTACTCGGGCGGCAGCATCGGAACGACCTCTACGTCCTGGGCCTCCAGCGGGATGCCCGCTTCGCGTCCGAGAATCAGCAGCTTGCGCAGTACATCCACGCCGCCGAGGTCGATGCGCGGATCGCTCTCGGTCAGTCCGGACAGAAACGCCTCATACAGCACATCGGAAAAACGCCGACCGGAAAGACCTCCCAGAAGCAGGTTCATCGAACAGGACACCACGGCTTCGATGGACAGAATTTCATCGCTGGCGTTAACGCTTCGGGACAATGCTGACAGCATCGGCAGCGACGCACCCACCGTAGTTTCATAGCGGAACGAAACTCCGGCCTCCCGT
>JAFSTI010000060.1 GCA_017450585.1 Bacteroidales bacterium | reverse complement strand
TCCCGGCAGCGCCGTCTTCAATACTTATGACAACCACACTGACATCCACGGTTATCTCACCCCGAGATTGACGCAGAGCGTCGCCCGCGACAGCCTGAATGCCACGGTTACGACCACGAACGTATGGTCCTACGACCGCTTCGACCTTCCGACCTCAAGCAGTGTCAGCTACGCTAGGCCCGTCTATGACGACACTAATGAGGAATGGGATTTTACTCAGACAGAGGCTCCCCAGTGGTGCGACTCCACTACCACCACCTACGCCCACAAGTACTCCCCGCAGAAGTTCGCCATTGGCCTCCCTACTGAGACAAGGCAGATACGCATCCACCCCACCAAGGGCCAATGGACCAAACGCACTACGGTCCAATACGACACTACCGGAACCGGAGCCATGTTCCTTCCCCTGGAGATACGGGAATACACCGGAACGGACGGAGACCAGCTGGTGAGCACCACGACGAGGACCTACTCCCCGCCCAACTTCTCCGGAGGTTACCCCGGAGGACGGATGCTCACCGAGCAGACGGCCGCCTACAACGCCACGACCTACACGGGAAAGACATACACGTACAGCAGCGACGCCTCCTTCCCCGGCAGGTACCTTGAAACCGAGACCGACCCTCTGGGGCATACCACCACATACTCAAACTACGACTACTTCGGTAATCCCAGAACAATAACCGACCATAAGAACAGGTCAACCACCTACACATACGATATCTGGGGCAACCTGACCTCGAGGACCGACATCGACGGTACGGTAACGACGGTGTCAAGGGCATGGGCGAGCGAGAACGGCGACCGCCCGGCGGCAAGGAACGCCCTTATAAAAACGACTGCCTCAACAGCCGGCCACCCGACCACGATTACTTACACTGATGCCCTAGGGCGGAAAGTCAAGAGCGGGGAGATGCGAATGGACGGAAGATACATGTATGTCAGTAGGGAGTACGACAAGCGCAGCAAAGTCATAAAAAGGTCTCTACCCTACAAGACTATCTATGACTCCGGCGTCCTCTGGAATACATACACATATGACGACTATGGAAGGCCTACCCTCTCCCAGGAGGCCACCGGTATCCAATCATCTGTAACATATCTCCCGGCAGTAAATGCAAACGGACCGGGACAGCCTAACGGCCAAAACCAGAATACGGACGAATGGCAGACGGGAATAACAACCGTAAAGGAGAACGTCACATCGACAAAGGCCTATGACGTAATGGGCAACCTCCTGCAGGCAAGCGATGCCGGAGGCACGATACGCTACTCCTACCGTCCCGACGGCCAGCTCGATACGCTCTACGCCCCCGGCGGATACCTCACGGTGTTCACTTATGACTCGTTCGGACGCAGGACCTCGATAACCGACCCCAGCGTCGGCACCCGCACCAGCAGTGAGGTCTGGGCCACCGACGGCACCTGCACCCGCACCGAGACCAACGACAAAGGAAGCATCACCACGGCCTATGACGTCTATGGTCGACTTTCATCAATCTCACGGACCGGCCCCGGCTCTTTCAATACGTCATATATCTACAACACCGACGGACTTCTTACCAATATCACATCTACAAACAGCACGTCCACTGTCTATACCTATGACTCATATGACAGGGTAAGCACCGAGACACTGAACGCCCCTGACAGCAAATCGCTTGTAAGGACGTACACGTATGCCTCGTCATCCCTGGGCGGCCGAGTATCATCAGTGGGATACACCGCATTGGGCAAGTCCTACTATACTGCCACGAACACGTATTCGTCCTACGGTAACGGCACCGGCATCAGCGGCACATTGAGCGTCACCTCCGAAAACGACATGGGCCTGCCGACGGCGGCCTCCACAGCCTCCGCAAGCAGGGAATACTATTATGATGTTTACGGCAGTCAGGGAGAAAGGATAGTGTCCATCCCCAATGGAATGGGAGGAGCCCAGACGGTGCAGGACCTCGGCTACATCTACGAAAATGCCACCCACAATCTCGCGGAGCGTCAGGACTTCATGTGGATGACCTTCGAGGACTACTCCTATGACAACCTCGACCGCCTGACCGTGGACTATTCTACGGATGCGCAGTATGACTCCCTCGGCAACATTACCTCCCTGAGGGGCAGACAGCAGCAGTACTCAAGCGCCGGACACCCCTATCGCCAGACCGCAGGAACCGTAGGCGGAAGTCATAACCGGAACCAGCAGATAGTCTACACCGCCTACGACCGCCCTTACACCATAAGGGAAGGCAACCGTGTAGCGACATTCACCTACAATGACGCCGGTGACAGGGTGAAGATGCAGATGGCTGACACTCTCGGTACGGTCATCTACACGAGGTACTACCTGGGCGGATGCTACGACCTTGAGGTGAAGGGGACCAATACCGAGGAGTTCCTCTACGTCGGAGGCGACTACTACAGCGCCCCCTTGGCATGGCGCCGCTACAACAAGTCGAACACCATAACCGCACAGAACATCGGCAGGGACATCCTAGGGTCGGTGACCATTGTCGCGGACGGCCCCCTCTACGATGAGTTCAGCTATGACGCCTGGGGCTGGTCGCGTGACCCCGAGGACCTCTACCCGCACGCCTTCGGTACGGACCCCGACCTGACCCTCCACCGCGGCTTCGGAGGTCATGAATACCTACCCGAATTCGGCCTCTACAATTGCAACGCCCGCCTCTACGACCCCTACTGCGGCCGCTTCCTCTCCCCGGACCCATACATCCAGGATCCCGACTTCACCCAAAACCTTAACCGATACTCCTATGCGCTGAATAATCCATTGAAATACACGGACAAGAGCGGAGAGGCTTTTGGCGGGACGGCAATAACAGCGATATTACGACTGCCATATACAATTTATATTGGTTTTTTCATACCATATTTTGTTGGACTAGTTGATGCTGAAAAAGCTGGAGAGATGACTGAAAGAGCCTGGAAAGAATATGGGCGCAGGGTTGCTAATGCATTTAATATTGATCTTGCTCCTTTCATTCCAGATTCTAATCGATCCACACTTGAAAATATTGCAGTTCCGTTGTTGTATTTTACATGGGCTGGACTACCAACAGCTTTTGGCAAGATTGTATCGCATGTGAGAAATAATTTTGAGCGAGTTACTATAGAACGCTATGAGGGAGCGACATTGGTCAACAGAGATAAACGAGGTGGTGATAGGTGGGGTTTAACAAGTGGACCTTATATTAACGGCCAGAACCTTGATCCTGACCCAGAAAAGGATGATATTTTTGCTCACGAGTATGGGCATACCAGACAAAGTAAAATATTAGGCCCTCTATTTTTACCAATAGTCGGCCTTCCTAGTCTCGTAGGGTCATTTTTTGATAATACCCTTGGCATAAGTCATCATGAGAGGGAATGGTATGAGGTTTGGGCGAACCAGTTGTCCTATAATTATTACAATATACACGGGGAAAAAAAGGCTGCGACAAATTTATCAAAACATCATCCCCTAGAACAGGATTTTGATTGGTTTTTTGGAGCGACTTTCCTATATTACCTTGAATTATCTTCCCTTATGTTCTTTCTTGTACTTTAGTTTTATGAAAAAGATTCTTGTATTTATAGCATTGTCTCCATTGTTGACATCATGTGGGGCATTTGATCTATATCATTCTTTTGTGGTTATAAACGAATCAGATGAAGACGTCTATGCGATATTGGACACTGAAGTAGGAGATAATGTAATTACGGTAGGAAGCATTGATCTAATCGTAGAAGCAAATTCATATGTATATTTCTCTAGCACTACTCCTTGGGAAAAAATGATAAAAGACTATGCTTACATTTATATAATAGATGCATCTCTATATAGTTCATCATTAGGCCCGATGTCTGAAGGAGATGTGAGACGTATATCGGATAGCATGGTTTTATCTAAAATTATTCTTCCATCTTCTTCCCTGGGGAGACAGATCTCGGTTGTATATCCTGGAAATGAAATAAGAGACGGCTGGCCAAAGCATGACCGTTAAGGGAATAAAGGGAATCATTCAATTTTAGATGGGACACCAATTATTATTACTATCGAAGACCGTTTTCCTATATAAAAAAAGTAAAACTGCTTTCACTTACTGACATCAGCGTCAGCATAATGCCCGTTTATTCTTATTCTCAGTTGTAATTTTTATGATATTAAAGAAAATAGCAGTGTTTATCGGGCGAGCATTATTAATGTTATACTGTATTGCTATTCTAAGTTATCTTCCTTATAGACTTTTTGTAAGGCGATATCTATTGGACAAGAAAGGATGCCTTACGACAGCGGTGATTACCAGGGTTGAAGGGGCACATATAGAATATTATATCAAGTATCGTAACAAATATCGAAGATCCGCTTTAACTTTAAATCACAAACAGTATCCTATATGGGCAGGGAAGATTAATGTCGGTGAACGTTTTTATGGAATTATTGTACCCGAATTAATGGAGTATCCATGGTTTATTCTTCTTGATTGTCAAAGCCTTATTTTAATAAAAAAACCTGCCGAAGAACAAGACGTTGACACTGAAAGAACAAGAATTGATTCCCTGTATTGCATCCATAGTCATGCAAAAGAGTACTAATATATAGTGTGTTCAAACTGTAGCCATCAAAAAGGGGTGCTTACACTTTTAGGGAAGGCTACATACACTATTTTATTCAACAAGACTTTATGCCGGTTTTTAGTGGACAAGAAATGTAACTGCTTCACATTAGTGTTAGACGTTAAAGAGGAAGTGCATGATGTCACCGTCCTGTACGACATATTCTTTGCCCTCTGTGGCGAGGCGGCCGGCACTGCGCACGGCCGCTTCTGATTTATATTGGACGAAGTCGTCGTATTTGATGACTTCGGCGCGGATGAAACCTTTTTCGAAATCGGAGTGGATGACTCCGGCGGCCTTGGGAGCTTTGTCGCCCTTGTGGATGGTCCAGGCGCGGCACTCATCGGCACCGGCGGTGAAGAAGGTCTGGAGGCCCAGCAGGTGATATGCTCCCTGGATGAGACGCACGGCGCCGGACTCCTGCAGACCCATTTCTTCGAGGAACATCTGCCGGTCTTCGTAGTCTTCGATCTCGGCGATTTCAGCCTCGGTCTTCGCCGCGATGACGATAATCTCGGCATTCTCATCTTTGGTCGCCTCACGCACGGCCTCCACGTAAGCATTGCCGGTGGCGGCGGAGGCCTCGTCCACATTGCAAACGTACATCACCGGCTTATTTGTCAGCAGGAATAATCCCTTGGCCAGCTCTTCCTCCTCCTCGTTTATAAGCTCCACGGTGCGGCAGGACTTGCCCTGAAGCAGGGCCTCGCGGTAGCGCGACAGCAGGGATGCGAGTTTCGCGGCCTCCTTGTCCCCGGCCTTTCCGGCCTTGTCACATTTGGCGAAACGGGCTTCCACGGTCTCCAGATCCTTGATCTGAAGCTCCGCGTCCACGATTTCCTTATCCCGGACAGGATTCACGGAGCCGTCCACATGCACCACATTGCCATCATCGAAACAGCGCAGCACGTGCAGGATCGCGTCAGTCTCACGGATGTTCGCGAGGAACTGATTGCCCAGCCCCTCGCCTTTACTCGCGCCCTTCACCAGGCCGGCAATGTCCACTATGTCCACGGTCGCGGGGATTGTGCGTTTCGGGTTGCACAGATCCGTCAGCACCTCCAGCCGTTTATCCGGCACGTTCGTCGAGCCGAGGTTAGGGTCGATGGTACAGAAAGGAAAATTGGCGCTCTGCGCCTTCCCGGAGCTGATGCAATTGAAAAGAGTGGATTTTCCGACATTCGGAAGTCCTACGATTCCGCACTTGAGAGACATATATTAAACGTTTATTCTGCGCAAAGGTAGGAAAAAGTCCCCATATTTACGGCATGAAAAACTTCATTGTCTTTTGGGTCTTGGGCACGGTCTGCCTCGGACCTGTTTCGGGAATCGCCGGTCACTCCGGCGGCGACAAAAGCCCGGACGCCGGAGGCGCCCTGCAGGTCCTGTTCTGGAATCTGGAAAACTTCTTCGACTGGAAGGACGGCGGCGGAGGGGAGTCGGACACGGAGTTCTCGTCGTTCGGGGAGAGGCATTGGACCCGGAGGCGCTTCGAGACGAAGTGCCGCTCTGTCGCCAAGTCCATATTGTACATAGCGCAGCAGACAGGTGCGCCACCCGACGTGATTGGCGTGGCGGAGGTGGAGAACCGGTATGTGCTGGAGCGGCTGCTCGACGGTACGCCGCTTTTCGCGCTGGGCTACTGTATCGTGCACTTCGACTCGCCGGATCATCGCGGGATAGACTGCGGACTGCTGTACCGGAAGGACCGGCTGCGGCTTGCGGGCGCCGAAGCGGTGCACGTGCTGCTGGAGGACGGAAGCGTACTGGAGACCCGCGACATCCTGCTCGCCCGTTTTGTGACGGAGGCGGGAGACAGTATTGCCATAAGTGTCAATCACCACCCGTCCAAGTACGGCGGGGCGGCATCCGGCCCGAAACGGCAGGCGGCCATGCGCACGCTGGCTACACTTGCGGACCGTCTGTCACGGGAAGGGTGGAGGGGACAATTGGCAATAGGGGATTTCAACGACACGCCTCGGACCGGTACGCCGCTCGATGGGGTTTATGTCAATCTGGCCGTGCCGCTCGCACGCGCCGGGGAGGGGAGCCTGCGCTTCGACGGGCGATGGGAACTCATTGACCAGGCGCTCTGCACGCCTGAGCTGGCAGGACGATCGCACATGGAAGTGGTTAAATTGCCCTTCCTGATGGTGAGGGATACGGTCCATCCGGGACTAAAGCCGCTGCGGACATACTCCGGCCCCAGATATTTGGGAGGAGTGAGCGATCATTGCCCGGTACTGGTGCACGTAGTTATGTGATTTTTGTTATATTTGTACGATTGACCGCTAATTTTTAACACAATCAATATTATGAAAGAGAAAATCCAAGCCAAATTCAAAGAGCTCTACGGAGTAGAAGGAGAGCTTTTCGCATCTGCCGGCCGTGTCAACCTCATCGGCGAGCACACTGATTATAACGGAGGATTTGTATTCCCCGGAGCCATCGACAAGGGCATTATCGCCGCCATCAAACTGAATGGCACCAACAAGGTCCGCGCCTTCTCCCTGGACTATAACGAAGCCACCGAGTTCGGACTCGAAGAGGCGGATAAACCCGCACAGGCGTGGGCCCGCTACATTTTCGGTGTCTGCCGCGAGACCATCAAGCGTGGCGGAAAGGTCGCCGGATTCGATACCGTGTTCGCAGGTGACGTTCCCCTCGGAGCCGGTCTTTCCTCTTCCGCTGCCCTGGAGAGCACCTTCGCTTTCGCACTGAATGAGCTGAACGGGAACAATATCGATAAGTTCGAGCTTGCCAAGATCGGCCAGAGCACCGAGCACAACTACTGCGGCGTGAACTGCGGTATCATGGACCAGTTCGCCAGCTGCTTCGGAAAGAAGGGCTGCCTGATCCGCCTTAACTGCAAAACTCTCGAATACAAGTATTTCCCGTTCGATCCCGAGGCTGCCGGATATCGCCTGGTGCTGGTGGATTCCTGCGTGAAGCATGAGCTCGCTTCCTCCGCTTATAACAAGCGCCGCGCTTCCTGCGAGAATGCCGCCGCCGCGATTAAGAAGAACCATCCCGAGGTGGACTTCCTGAGCGATGCGAAGAGGATGTGGCTGGAAGAGGTCCGCGAAGAGATTCCCGAAGAGGATTTCCTGAGGGCCGAGTATGTGATCGGAGAGGTTCAGAGGGTTCTCGACTTCTGCGACGCCCTGGAGCGTAACGATTATGAGACCGCAGGTGAGTTGATGTATCAGACTCACTTCGGAATGAGCAAACTCTATGAGGTCTCCTGCGACGAGCTCGATTTCCTGAACAAGCTCGCCAGGAAGATGGACGTCACCGGTTCCCGCGTAATGGGAGGCGGCTTCGGCGGCTGCACCATCAACCTCGTGAAGAAGGACCTCTACGAGCCGTTCATCGCTGCCGTGAAGAAGGAATTCCCTGCCAAGTACGGCCACGATGCGAAGATCTACGACGTAGTCATCTCCGACGGCGCCCGCAAGCTCTAATCCTTTAAGCTAAGAATGCAGAGAGCCACTGGCTGTCCACACGGACGAAGCCGGTGGCTTTTTCTTTGATGGAGGGGTTGCGTAGCAGGATGCCGCAGCAGTCCTCATAGGTGTTGAACCCGATTTCGACCATCTGCATCTGGCCGTTTGAGGGGTAGGATAGTGTGATCTCGGAATCCGCCCCGTCGATCTTCAGGAACTTCATGGAGACTTCACCCAGGCCCATTTCCCGGGCCGTCACATATTTGCACATCTCGATGGCTATATCATCCAGTCCAGCCTCGAAAATCTTCACCTTTTCGATAAGGTCACCGCTTTCCCGGACCAGCCTTAAGGTATATCCATCCAGATCCTCCAGATGCGCGCTTCCTGCCTGAATCTGTGCCTCCAGCGCCTCGTCGCCCAGCGTCAGCCAGACCATCAGGCGGGCATCGGGGTCGTGATACAGGGTTTTGTATCTGAGCAGGTTAAGCGTCCCGCACTGCGGGCATTCCCACACGAAAAGGCGCCCGTCCAGGACCTCGGATTTTAATTCCGGAGCCTCTCTTACATTGATGCGTTCATAAAGCCGGACGCCGTGTTTCAGGCCGCACTGCCGGCAGATGGCGGTAGTTTCATTCTCCATAGACAGGGCAAATTTAGCAAAAAACCGTATATTTGTGAGTTGAGTTGTACAAACCTAAAGCACCAACCAATTTTAATGAAATCAGATCTATTGAAGAAAGAAGACTGGCTGGCCGTATGGATAGGCTTTGTGGTGATCGCCATCGCCTGTGTCGCAGTCTTGACGGGATGGTTCGATTTCTCGGCCATCAAATTCAGCACCTGGAGCCTCGGAGAAAAAGCGGCGACCAAAGCCGTTCCTCTCGCAAAACAATTTGGAGAGTGGATTTTCTGGAGGAAAACGCTTGTGACCTTCCTGGTCCTCGGAATTCTCTTCACCATCGGAGTTAAACTTCAGGGCGAAAGTTTGAAAAAATATATCCCGGCGTTCATCGTGCTGTTCGTACTGGCTTTCGCCGTTCGGCTTATCAGCGCCGAATTCACGCTGAACCGCTACCTCGAATGGGCCTTCTGGGCACTGATCGTGGGTCTGCTGATATCGAACACAGTCGGAGTTCCCGCCTGGCTTAAACCAGCCATCAAGACCGAGTTCTACATCAAGACCGGTCTCGTGATAATGGGCTTCTCCGTACTCTTCTCCAACATCGCCAAATTCGGCCTCTATGGTCTCGGGATCGCCTGGGTCGTTACCCCCATCGTTATCATTTTCATGTGGTGGCTGGGAACCAAGGTCCTTAAGATTGACAATAAACCCATGGTTATCACCTTGGCCTCCGCGACCAGCGTTTGCGGTACTTCCGCGGCCATCGCGACCGGCGCAGCCGCCAAGTGTAAGAAAGACGACCTATCCGTCGCCATCTCCATTTCCATCATCTTCACCATCCTGATGATGGTCTTCGAGCCTATGATCATCAAGGCCTGTGGTATGGGACAACTGATGGGCGGTGCGCTCATCGGAGGTACGGTGGACTCTACCGGTGCCGTGGTGCTCGCGGGTAATGCCCTGGGTGCGGAAGCGGAGCAGGCGGCAGTCCTCGTGAAGTCCATTCAGAATATCCTTATAGGTTTCATCGCCTTCTTCGTGGCCATTTTCTTCGCCACCCGCGTGGAGAACAGCGGAGCTACCAAGGTCGGCGCCGGCGAGATCTGGACCCGTTTCCCGAAATTCATCATCGGGTTCTTCGTGGCGTCCCTGGTCGCTTCCTTCGTGATCATGCCGGCTTTCGGTGCTGACAATGTGGGTGCGATCAATAAGGTTCTGGACCAGTATAAGAACTGGTGTTTCGTGCTGGCCTTCACCAGCATCGGACTTGACACGAACTTCAGGGAAATCGGCAAGTCCCTCCACGGTGGCAAGGTCGTTTGGCTCTATGTGATCGGTCAGGCCTTCAATATCGCCCTGACCTTCTTTGCCGTGTGGATCCTGCTCTCCGGCGTGGTCTTCCCCGTCCCTGAGCTTTCCCTCTTCAAGTAGAGTGAGCCCCCGAGCGAAAAAAATATTCAAGATAGCCACGGCGGTTTTTGCCGTGGCTGTTTTGGTCGTAGCCGTCTGGATAATGCTGACCGGGCGGGGCCTCGTCGAGGGGCTCGACTTCGGGGCCGGCGCCTACTACTACGCTGACATCCCCGACTTCGAAAAACACGACTCCAGTATCCCCACCTCCCTTCCCCTCTGGCTCTACATCCTCCTCTTCCTCGCCTGGGGCGCCCTCATGTACGCCCTCTGGAAGTGGATCGACCGGCGCTAGAGGTCTCCACAGCGAACAAAGGATTTTCGGGTTTCCTGATTGAATCTTAGCAAATAAGAGAAAAGATGGTTATAGAGCGAAGTAATGTAAAATAATCGCTATCTTTCGGCCAATAACCAATCATTTGCGTCCTTATGAAACGGCTGTTCTTCCTTCTTTCTCTTCTGTTCGGCTTATTTATAATGGCCCATGCCCAGACGGCCGAGGGACAGGGAGGCCTCGCTCCGGTAAATCCCTCCCAGACTGCGTCTGGGCCCCTCCCGTTCACGAGGCCACGGGCGGCCACGCCTCGCGAGGCCTCCCTGTCCCTCAGCCAGTCCACGATGTCCTATGACACGCTTGGAAACAGGACGCAGAGGGTTATTGCGCCGGCGGCGAGATTTACGAAGAATCAGAAAGTGGCATATCCTTTAATTATGAATTATGATTTTAGAATAAAAAAATTTATATACTGATATGTCACAGCTATCAAAGGAAATAAAAACTATTGCTGTTCAATTATTTAAAGATCTTGGATTTAAGAAGAAACATGTTTTCTTCTTTAAGGACAGAACATGTGACGTTTCTGACTCTATTTTTTTGACAACTGCCAAATATGGTCCTAATTATCCTTTACGTATTTCTCTTACAGTTGGGATGCAATATATTCCTTTCGAAGAATACAAGGCAACTCTCTCAGAATACTCCTTGGCAATAGCCAGACGAAGTCGAACTATCGGAACAAATATCGGATATGCTAATCCTGAATTAGGTTCATGGTTCGTATGGGAGGTTAGAGATACTGATGACATTCCTATTGTGATGAATCATATTAAAAATGCATATTATGAAATAGCCATTCCGTTTTATGAAAATCACAGCACAAAGGAAACAATTCTCGCTGAAATTGGAAGATGGGGAGGATACAGCAGATGGGTAGATCTTCCAATAGCGGAGTTACTTCTTGGGAATATAGGTAGAGCAGAGAGTCTTTTCAATGAGTTTAAACAAGAAGGGAAGTATGTTCTTGCGAATGAAATAACCTTCGCAAAAAACTTTGAGAAAGAATTATTAAGTAATTGTTAAAAAATAACCTGCTTCATTTTGGAGGTTCGTCTATGCGGCCATTTGAGGCCATGACATGCTATTGAGAACGATTGAAAAACCGCCCCTATCAGCGCCTCCGAAAAAGCGATAAAAATTTGATTTA
>JAFSTI010000059.1 GCA_017450585.1 Bacteroidales bacterium | reverse complement strand
GGCGAGCAGTGTGCATTCTGAGTTCTTGGATAGCCAGCTGTCAGGATTACCGGTCACGGCTATCACTTTGCATCCGTTCATATGGATGGCGTTTACGGTAGCTTTGAGTTCCATGGTCTCGCCTGAATTCGAGATGGCTATCACCACATCGCCTGCGACAAGCTGCCCGCAGGAGCCATGAACAGCCTCGGTACCATGAAGGAAGGTCGCAGGGTTACCTGTGGATGCGAGAAGCGATGCCGCATATGCAGCCACATGCCCGGGCTTTCCTATGCCGGTGACATGGATTCTTCCGCCTTTTGCCTGCGCATCGAGGATAATCTGTGCGGCCTCATGGCAAGATGCGGTATCGATGCTGTCGATATATGAGGTGAAGCTCTTTTTCGCAGAAGCGAGGAAGGTCTCCAGCGCCTTCTTACTTGTTTCTTTAATCATTTTTTAGTCCTCCTTTCATTCATCAGTTTTTGTACCTGTCCGGCATTGGGCAGCGAGGGGATGGCGCCATAGCCACACACCGTGATGGCGGCCGCATGGGCAGCGAGGGTCAGGGAATCCTCGGTCGAGAGACCGGATGCATAGCCGGTGCAGAAGGCACCCACGAAAGAGTCACCGGCCGCGGTCGGGTCTTTCACATCCGTCATCTTCACGCAGGGGATCATTTTTATACCTTCAGCCGTGCAGAGCGCAGAGCCCTGGTCTCCCATAGTAATGATGACGTTGGGCACGCCCTTGCCCATCAGCACCGCAGCGGCCTTCTCTAGATTCTCACCACAGAGCCTTCCCTCAGCATCGGTTTTGACTCCGGACAGAAGAGCGGCCTCGGTCTCGTTCGGGGACAGAAATGTGACGCAGGAAAGTAGCTTATCCGAGAGGGGGGCCGCAGGAGCTGGATTCAACATGACTGGGACACCGGCCGCATGAGCAACCTCAGCCACATACTCGATAGTCTCCATGCGAAGTTCGAGCTGCATTATCACGATATCATAGTCCTTAATCCCTTCTTCAAGCCACTTCAAGTCAGCAGGGACGAGGTCATAGTTCGCGCCGGGAACCACTATAATACGGTTCTGCACGCCGCCTGCCCCGGACTGGATTTCGATATGTCCCACTCCGGAAGGGTGCGCATCGCTTATCTTAACGTGGCTTGTGTCCACCCCGGACTCATTCAGGGCGGATACCATCTCTTTCCCGAAAGAATCGTTCCCGACGCAGCCGGCCATATGGGTGATGGCCCCGAGCCGGGCAGCCTGTACCGCCTGGTTCGCACCCTTTCCTCCGGGAGCAGTCCTGAAGCCGCAGCCTATGACTGTTTCCCCGAGTTCCGGGGCCCTGTCGGCCTGGGCGACCAGATCCATCATAAAACTGCCGACTACGAGTATTTTCGGTTTATTATCCATAGTTCTTACCATTTTGCTATTTGTGTATCCAACCAGTCTAGACGATTTGCATAAAAACTGATTAGATAACTGACTTCCCCATCGTACGATCCGGTGACACGGGCGTTAGGCCAGACGTAGGTACTCAGGATATCCCATTTCTGGAAGTTCCTGGCCGCCGGATCGGATAATTCCTGGGATGTTTTCCGAATAAAATCCGGTACCCGGCTGAGCTGTGGTTTAAGCTCGTTCCAGCGCGCTTTGACCTTTTTCTTGAATTCAGGGTCTTTGGCGATGCGGTAGTACCATCCGGACCCGTAACCCTGAGCTCCGTAATCTTTGATAAAGAAGCCCGTATATGAGTTTGAAACATTATACATGCTGTTGAAATAATCACAGTTCCCAAGCGTCAGGTCACTGTCCCAGATATGGTACATTTCCAGTTTCCCTCCGCGTTCCTTGGTCAGGAACGTGCTTTTCCGCAGATTCCCGTCGATATTTTTGAGGAGTTCCTCCACTATGTAGTAGTTAACGAAGGAATCTACATCTATATATTTGGCATAGCCCTCCGTGGGGCTCGCATAGTTATCTGAAGTAATGGCCGCCTCAAACTGGTCAAAGTAGCGTTTGACATATGTAATCTGCTCATTGGTAGGCTGTTCAGGCTCTACGAACATCATCGGGACGCCCATTGAAGTCGACCAGCTGACGGGTTTGTCAAGCTGCTGCTCTATCTCAAAGTAATATCCTCCCGTAACCGCATCTCCATCGTTGTCTGATGGAGTAACCACATCTATATCCACCCGGTGTTTCGCGACCTCCTTATTATCCCCGAGCAGGTAAACACCCTGATACACATTGTTAAGGTAAAGCTCCACATGATGGAAGGTCGGTGTCCATTTCATTCCGCAGATACGCGAAATCTCATATGCGGTAGCGTCTCGGAGCAGGGTTTTGTCAGAATAACTGGCCAGGAGGACCCAATCCTTGTTCTTAGGAAGGCCGAACACGGACGCTTTTTCGTCCAGCTTTATGCGATAAGGCTTTTTAGGGAAGTTGGTCCAAGACGTATTTCCACGTCCATGGATATTCATTTTCGATGTCAGGACGGCGACATCAGAATACTGATTCTTCGGGTCTTCGATGCGTATGGTGCCCGGGACCCAGGTGTGACGGTCACGGATAGGAGCGCCACCGTTTGTATGGATGATCACGAGCGGGAAGTCTCCCGATAGTTTGAGCTGTACCGTAAACGAAACGGTCTGTCCGCTATATAGCTCAATGTCATAACGGACAGGAGAGGAAAAGTCTTGCTTGGTCTTACCGCTGACCTGATCTTCTCCATCTACCTTTATACTGCGGCCTCTGTAGGAGAAACGCGGTACGAGGTGAAAATCATTAAGCGAAACCGGACGTAAGCCGGTAACGTCATATCCGTCGATCTGGCAGTTGATACCCTGATTCAGGCCATAATTGTCCGCAGCGTAGAAGACGAATTCCGTCAGGGACAAGGAAGGGTCACGGCCGATAGTGAGGCTTTCGCCATTACTCATGGCTATGTTAAGGCAATCCTCATCAAACCAAAGGCATAGCGGATAAGAGTCATTCACTCCAAGCGAACGGTCCACGGGAATCCCGGTCCGAACGAGGTTGATTGTCCAGGTCCCGGTCTTGGCGTCTTCCGCTATTACGGGGGGATCGAAAAGGTTACAGTCTATGATCTTCACATCGTCATTGGGAATATCCAGCCGGCTCCCGTCCACGAAGCATACGGACGTGAAATCATCGTTCTGTTCGACGCTGTTAAAGTATTTGCCGGAATAGTAGGCATCCATCAGCTGCTTGAAAGATTCCGGCCATTCAAGTTGCATTTCATGGGGTTCATCCTTCCGGCAACCGCTGAAAGCCACCAGAAGGATGATAACGAATAAACGGTTCAAATATTTCACGTTCATCCCCATGAATAACAAACTATTCCTGCCGTCCCGCAGCCAGTTCCAGTTTCTCCTGCTTACGGCAGAACACTGCAGCGTAGTAGAATATGACCAGGAACGCGAATACCGGCACCAGGTATGCAAGGGCGATACTGCCGGACTGGTCGGACAGTATACCCTCGATCTGGGTCAATACAGAAGCGCCGGCGATAGCCATGACCATACCGGAACCGCCCATTTTCGTATCTTCGCCAAGTCCCTTGATGCCCATGCCGTAAATGGTCGGGAACATAAGTGACAGGCAGCCGGAGATGCCCATGAGACAATAGACTCCGAAGAAGCCGTGTCCGAAAACTGTACCGAGGCAGCAGAGCGTGCCGAGACCAGCCATAATGGAGAGCAGCCTGCGAGGGCTGATCCACTTCATAAGGGCAGTGCAGATAAACCTGCCGAGCACGAAAAGGACAAGTGACATAATGTAATACGTAGCACCAGCTTGCTCTGCCGTTCTCGGAAGAAGGACATCCAGGCCAATAGCGTCGCAGACGTTGTAGAATCCCGCGGCAATAGGCTCGACGCCGCGCAGGGCGCCGATAATCTGATCGGAAGTCGCACCGTCCCCGAGGCCGGCGATAATATCGTCGAAACGGAGATTCTGCATTGCATAGCGGATGGTGTAGGACCAGACCGCGATCTGCGCACCGATATCGAAGAACTGGGCCACGACACCCCAGACGTAGTTTTTGTTATGGGTGAGGCGTTTGAACGATCCTTTCAGGTCAATCTCGCCGCCTTCCTTGAGCTTAGGCATCTTGGTTATGGCAATGGCCGCCAGGATGACGAGCATCACCGCTCCCAGGATCATGTAGGTAGTGGTTACTGCATTCAATTCTCCCATCTGTACGGCAGACAGTTCGGCTTCGCTCATGACGGCACGCTCGGCAGCTGTCTTGGTATTGAGCTGGGAGAGAATGAATATCTGGGAAACCACCACTCCGGTAATAGCGCCGAAGGGGTTGAATGACTGGGCGAAATTCAGACGTCTGGTAGCTGTTTCTTCCGGGCCTATGGCACAAACGTATGAGTTCGTCGAGGTCTCCAGGATGGAGAGACCGGCGAAGAGGACCAGGATTGCGAAGAGGAAAAGGATGTAGCCCACGGCATTGTTAACGACGGCCACTTTCGAAGCCGGGAAGAACAGGAAGGTGCCTATGGCATACATCGCAAGTCCAAGCATAACGCCTGACTTGTAGGAATATTTCTTGATAAAAATGGCTCCGGGGATGGCGAAGCAGCCATATCCGAGCAGGTAGCAGACCACCTGGATCCAGGCCGTCTTCGCGTCCGAGAGGCTCATTATGCGCTTGAACGCAGCGAGCATCGTATCAGTTAGGTTATTCGGCACCGCCCACGCAAAGAACAGGACGGTAAGAAGCGCGAACGGCCACGCTATACCCTGAGGAACCAGCCTTTTATTGTTTTCTATCATAGCTTACAGATATTACTTCTGAAACATTGCGGCCACTTTATCCAGTTCGACACCGAACACCTCGCGAGCCACGGCTGCGAGTTTATCCTTGTCACCCTGGATATGGATGGTGTACTGGACATGGGTAAGGCTCTGTCCGGGAGCGAGCGCTGCGCCGGGAGAAGATGTTTCGATCTCGTAGAAGGGACCCTGGACGAAGCCGGTCTCGGTAGGGCCGTCGTTGTAAGAGTTGATGACATCTCCGCCGAAGGCATTGTCCTGATGTCCCCATTGTCCGTTGACATAATCCACATCGCCGCCTGGTACGGTGTACTTCAGAATGTTGAGCACTCCGCGTGCGTAGTCGTAGCTGCCGCATATGTCCCTGGCGCTTCCCGCGGGAAGACCGATCTTCGAACGGTACTCGCCGTCAATCTTGAAGTAGAAGACTCCGTCATCGTAGACCAGACGGTCGGCAGGCACTTTGCCGAAGTATTCATCGTTGATGCGCTTTCCTTCGAAGTCCTTGTTACAAGGGATGAAGACCGTGGTCGTGGGGGTCGGATTGAAGGTTCCGAGCAGCCACACCGACGGCATTCCGGTTTCCTTGGTCCACGCGGCCGCGCCCATGTTGGTCAGGGTATTCTCGGTCCGGTAGCCCAGCACCTTGAGGCCCTCAGGCATCTGTACGCCCAGCAGGGCGGCCAGGGAGGCATTGTCCTCCATAATCACTGCACGGCGCACTGCGATACTGAACTCTATGTCAGAGGCATTGCGGACGGTGAACTCTTTGGTAAAGACGGCCTCTTTCTCGTTGGCGGATTCGACATCATAGGCATCGGTGTCGATGATGGACGGCACGCGCCAGTTCTCATAAACCTGCTCCTGTCCCTTTTTGAAATACCAGGAGAAGGCTCCTCCTTCGGGACCGATCCAGAAACGTTCCTCACCGCCGTACGGATTGAACTGGGGACTCACGTCTCCTTTCTCAATGAATTTGTAATTAATCCAGCCATAGCTGGTTCCGGCGTCTCCGTCGGTGGTTGAAGTCATAACACGTCCCTGCATTCCGGGCGCGATGAGGACTTTGGACTGGCCGTCAGCACTGCTTAGTTCGAGGGTCTCGAATCCGTGCCTGGCGAGGAAGTCTCGGTCAAAGGCATAGGTTCCCATCTTATAGGTCTTATTGCAACCGATGCAGCAGCAGAGAACTGCCGCTGCAAGGGTGATAGTAAAAACTGTTTTTTTCATTTTTTAAAGATGTATCAGTCTGCGATGGTGGTCCACCCCAGGTTCTGGACAAGCTCACGTTTCTGATGTTTGTCGATTTCCGTCTGGTCTATAGGGAAGAAATAGTGCTTAGGGGAAATAAACACGCGGTCTTCGACCTTGATTCTCTTGTAGAAGGCGGGATCTGTCAGGGAAGTTCCGGAATAGATATCCATGGAGTGGATGGGAATACCCTGAGTCTGAGGGCCCTCCAGCCAGCGTCGGGCATCGAAGAAACGGTGGACTTCGAAAGCCAGCTCGATGCGGCGCTCATGCTTGATCTTGTCTCGCATCTGGTCTTTGGTGAGTCCGGCAGGCAGGTCAGGCAGGCCGGCGCGGTTACGGATAGCATTGACATAAGCATAAGCGTTGGCCGGACCTTCGGACTCATTTATAGCCTCAGCTGCGTTCAGATAGATCTCGCCCAGACGGATGTAAACCCACATCTGCTGGGGCGTATACTGCCAGGGAACGCGGGCAGGGTTATGCATCTTCTTCATCAGGTAACCGGTCTTGCAGTAATCGGAACCGGCGTTATTCTTGCCGTCCATTCCAGTGGACCAGAACTCATTATAATGAGGTGCTGTCCAATTGGATGCGCGGGTGGTCTTCCAGAGAGCCCCGGCGAAGTTGATGGATGCGTAGAAACGAGGCTCACGGTTTACATACATATTCGACACATGGGCAGGCCAGCGATTCATACCGGAATCATCGGCAGTGGCCACAAAACCAGTCTCCGTGTAACCGGAAGCGGGATTGATGATCGGAGTCATGCCGTTATCGGTGTAACCGGTAATGGGAGTGGAGCCATCGGCCATCTCATATGCGTCCACCATCTCCTGGGTAGGATTGAAGATGGAGAAGCAGCCGAAGGAAACGGGATCGGAGCAGTTCAGCCAGTGATCGTAGGTTCCGATATTCTTAGCCCAGAGGATTTCCATGTTCCAGTTATCCAGGAAGAGGTTCTGATAGTTCTTTACAGGATCGGTGGGATACTTATTGTAGAGCCCGTAGCCTGCAGCCTCGGCGGCTTCGATGCACTCCTTGGCGGCAGTCGCGGCCTTGTCCCATTTCGAAGGATCCGCTGTCTGAGGAATCAGGTAGCTCCCGTCGATAGGGTCTTTCAGGTCGGCGAACAGGGGGTCACCGTTGTAAAGAGGTGAAGCCAAATAAAGCATGGCCCTGGACTTGAGGCCGAGGGCGGCGATACGCGTGGCACGTCCGGTGTCCGTGCTGGGCCACTTGTTCACGTCTGACAGATACGTGGCGGCGCGGTCGCAGTCATCGCAGATAAATTTAACGACTGCGTCTACATTGGACCGACGGATGCTGAGCATATCCTCGGCGGGGTCCAGAGCATGATCCACGATAGGGATGGGACCATACGCCCTGAATACCAGGAAGTGGAACCATGCGCGCAGGAAATACGCTTCGCCTTTCCAGTGACGTATCTCGCTGTCAGTGGCAGGGCAATTATCCACATTTTCCAGGAACATATTGACCTTTCTCAAAGCCATGTAGGATTCGGGCCATACCTGGGTGCGACGTATATCCGTGGGGTTCCAGCCTCCGTTGTTAATCTGATGAGCGTAGGCGCCACCGAATGCGCACTCCATTTCATCGGAACCCGCGGTATAGGGATTTCTCCATGCACCTCCGTCATCGGCCATGTTGGCCTCGGTGGGGATCCATGAATAAGTGTGGGTCAGGAAGTCCCTCGTGTAAAAGCGGTTTGCGAACACGTCCGGGATAGTAAGGTTCTCATCCGGAGCCATGTCAAGATACTTGCTACAGGAAACTCCTGAGAGCAGAATGACCGCAAAGGAAAGTATGCTGATTATCTTTTTCATGTCTGTTCGTTTTTTAGAAGCCAAGTTGGAAGCCAAGGGTTAGACCACGCTGGGTGGGATAGGTCGCCGCGCCCAGGTGGTTGGATTCTGGATCCACCACTTTTAGTTTGTCCAGGCAGAAGATGTTGTTTCCATTGAAGAATACGCGGATGGATTCGAGTCCTGTGGATGCGAACCAACGCTTGGGCATGTTGTAGCCAAGTTCAGCGGTCTTTAACTTCAAATAAGAGGCATCGTGCTGATAAAGAGTGTTTATCGTATAGTTGTTAGCCGATGTACTGTTATGAACGACGGGATATTTCGCCTTCGAATTATCGGTCGCTCCGGGGATGAAGCGATGGTCATAATACTCACGCAGCACATTGTATCCGGGATAATCCAGGGCGAACGGCCACATCGAGTTCGAGTCGATAAGGATGTCGGAAAGGGCCGCACCGGTAAAGTTCAGGGCCAGGTCGAACCCCTTATAGGCGAAGGTCATACCGAATCCGAACATGAGCTGAGGCTCACGGGGACGGCCTATCCATTCCCGGTCATACGCATTGATATAACCGTCTTTATTGGTGTCCTTATACTTGATATCTCCGACAGTGTAGGAACCGAGTTCCTGGATGGGACTATTATCGATTTCATCCTGGCTCTGGAAAAGTCCGATGGCTGTATAGCCAAGCCAGCTGCCTACGTACATGCCACGGGAATTCTGATAATCGTAAAGGGCGTAGGCGGTGTCATCTTCGACAATCTTATTCTGGGCATAGGTAAAGTTACCACGAATGGAGTAGAAGAACCCGGAAGGCGTGGTATCTGTAAATTCGATCTGCCCGTCAATACCCTTGTTGGTCATGATACCGATATTGGCCCAGGGAGTATCGCCCCATGCGGCACCCATGATATCGGGAATGGTCGCACGCTTAAGCAAGATCTTGTCACGATACTCGTAGAAGTAGTCTGCACTGATACGGAGTTTTCGGTCGAACATTTCGATATCAATACCCACATCGGTCTTCTGGGAGACTTCCCAGGTAGCGTTAGGGGCGCCCATCTGGAGTTCGGCCATTCCGTTCATGAAGCCCTGGGAATCTCCGAAGAGATAGCCGTTGGCTGTCTTGTTAACGGTGGACATGTAGAAGAACCGGCTGCCACCCACCGCATCATTACCTACAAAGCCGTAAGAGCCGCGGATTTTCAAGTGATCGATCGTATCGATGTTCCAGAAGTCTTCGAGTGAAGGTACCCAGCCGGCTGACCATGCAGGGAAGAAACCGTAGCGGTGACCGCGGGCAAAGTTCTCGGAGCCATTTACACCAAAATTAAAGTCAAACAGGTATTTCTGCTTGTAGTTGTATGTAAATCGGCCCGCCCAGCCCTGACGGCGATACGGCAGGTTTGCGGTTGAATTCCCGGCTGTGAGGTCTTTATAATCACGGCGGTTAAACATAGCGAGGGCCCCGACATTATGGTTGTTGAATGAGCGGTTGTAGTTCAGACGCAGATCATAGTAGTATGCCCTGTTGGAGGACTGGCCGGCTATACGGTATCCCATAGCAGTTTCGTCCTTGATAGGAGTATACCTGTCTTCTCCGGTAATGGGATCCACGCCCAAATATTTCTTGATCTCAGGAGTCTTGTTACGGGTAACCTCATTGTAGTAATAGTGGTCGTATGAGAAATTACCTTCGAGCTGAAGACCGGGAGTGATGAAGTAAAGATCCCACTTGGCGCCCACGGTTCCCTGTGTAGTGGAGCGAAACTGCTTGGCAAAACCACTATTTGTAGCCAGGACATAGGGGCTCACCCACTCGTAAGAAGTGTTTCCTCCGCCGAATGTGCCATCCGGGTTACGCAGGGGGAACGATATAGGAGAAGTAACTCGCAATGAGTTGAAAATGTCTCCAGAAGGTGTTCCGGGGTAAGTCCTATCCTGGATGATTTCTGCCAGGCCGAGGGAAATTGAGAAGTTCTTAGTGAGGTTTACATCAATGTTTGAGCGGAAATTGTAGCGTTGTGACAGGGAATTAGTCCTGTAATCATAGGTCGGGTCCTCTTTGAACAGTCCGCTCTGGGAAGTGAACCCGAGACTGACATAGTAACGGATTGTCTCATTTCCTCCGCTCACTGAGAGATTATTGATGCTTTGAAAGGCATTTTTCTTCAGCACTTCGTCGGTCCAGTTCACGCTGGGGTAGTTGTATGGATCAGACCCGTCGCGAAACGTCTCAATCTCCTCATCTGTCCATGGAATGGCCACGCTGCCACCGGCGAGAGGAACCGTACAGGCCTCATTCATCAGGGTTGCGAATTCCCATCCTTCGATGTAATTAGGGAAACGGAGACCACGCAGATGCGTCTGTTCGCTGCGGAAAGTCACCTTCGGCTTTCCCGCCTGGCCTTTTTTCGTAGTGATGAGCACGACGCCGTTAGCTCCGCGCATACCGTAAACGGCTGTCGCTGAAGCGTCCTTCAGGATGGAGAACGATTCGATTTCCTCTGTGTTAACGATGTTTATGTCACGTTCGACACCATCCACGAGGATAAGCGGAGACGCATTCACCCAAGTACCAAGACCACGGATGAGAATGGTAGCGCCGTCATAACCCGGCTCACCGCTGCTCTGCCGGGTAATAACACCAGGCATGATACCGCCAAGCGCATTGGACAGGGAAGGCGTGGCATTCTGAGTCAGCAACTTGGCATCCACAGTAGTGAGTGAACCGGTGATGGTAGCTTTCTTTTGGGTACCGTAGCCGATGACGACAGCATCTTCCAGAGATTCAGCGTCGGGGTCCAAAGTAACATTAATCACTTTACGGCCGCCGATATTGACAGAGGCCGTCTTGAATCCTACCGCCGATACGGTGAGTATACCGTTAGGATCAGTAACCGTAATCGCGTAGTCACCGTTTACATCGGTAATGGTTCCCAGGCTAGATGCCTTCATCTGGACACCTGCCGCAATGATGGGCTCACCGGTGTCCGATGCCGTTACCTTTCCGGTAACCTTCAGAGTTTGGAAACTCTGAGCGTTTACAGCTGATGGAATGAGAGATAGCAGTAGCGCGGCAAAGGCCACGAACAGCAAGCTTTTTCTTTTCATACCTTTTTCAGTTGGTTAATATTTCAGACTAAATCGTTTTAGCGTTTATGTCGCAAATATACTCTTTTTTTTGAAGAAAAAACATATATTTGCAAAAACGTTTAAGCACATGAAACTAAGAACCGTCATTTTATCCGCATTCTTGAGCATAGTCTCTCTCGCGGCCTTTGCCCAAAACAACTCTTTTAACGGCCTGGATATGAATCTGGCCAACCTCTCCAGACTTTCGAACGCCCAGTCCCGTTCAATCTCGCCTGAGAATTTCACCGGTGAGAAAGGAAAGGGTGCCACGGCAGTTCCGAACCTTCCCGCTACCCGAAACGAGAATAATGCGTCCTGGGCAGCCCGCGACCTGGGCGAGGGATGGAAAGTCAATCCTTATATCATAATAGATGCCGGACAGACCGTAACTATCGCCGAAATGGAGGGCCCCGGTGCCATCCAGCACATCTGGATGACTCCGACCGGAGTTTGGAGGTGGTCTATCATCCGCATCTATTGGGATGACGAGAAGACTCCTTCCGTAGAATGTCCTATCGCTGACTTCTTCTGCATGGGATGGAACGAGTACGCACCCGTGGTATCTCTGCCCATCTGCGTAAATCCGGGCAGCGCATTCAACTGCTACTGGTCCATGCCTTTCCGCAAAAAGTGCAAGATCACCATGGAGAACATCAATCCAAAGGACGCGATGACGCTCTATTATCAGGTCGATTATACACTTACCGAGGTTCCTGAAGATGCGGCATACTTCCATGCACAGTTCCGCAGGACACGTTACAACGAGTCCTCAGACTTCACGGTAGTAGACGGCATAAAGGGCCGCGGCCAGTTCGTGGGTGTTTATATGGCCTGGGGACTCACCAACAACGGCTGGTGGGGTGAAGGCGAGATGAAATTCTTCATTGACGGAGACAAGAAGTATCCGACCATCTGCACGACAGGTCTTGAAGACTATTTCTGCGGTTCATACAACTTCGATCGCGGAGGCCGCTTCACTGAGTTTTGCACTCCTTACACCGGACTCTGCCAGGTTATCCGTCCCGACGGCACCTACCGTTCCCAGGAGCGTTTCGGTCTTTATCGCTGGCATATCATGGATCCCGTGCGTTTCACGAAGGACTTCAAGGCCACGATACAAGATCTGGGCTGGCGTTTCGACGGCCGCTACCTGCAGCAGCACTCGGATATCGCCGCCACCGCGTTCTGGTATCAGGCCGAGCCTCATGCCAAGTTCCCTGAATTCCCTACATGGCAAGATCTAGAGAATTATTAGCCTGCTTGCTGGGCACTGCACTACTGAGTACGGCGGCTTGCTGCCAGTCCTGCACTCCATCCCCTTCGGCCGACCCTGGAGGGGATGGGAATATTGACAATACTCCAGAAGCGACCATCATCACGGTGGATAAAGCCGTCAAGGTATCCCGCATGACCGGGACGCGGCCGCAAAGCGAGAGCTTTCCCAGCCCGAATAACACAGAGTACAGGTACAATATCGGAGGTACCGACCTCGGCATATTCTGGAGGATGGGCGGCGACAAGGTCGGCATCCTTTTCGGCGACACTTTCGGCAAGGGCTGGAAGCCGGGCTACACTCCCGACTGGCGCTCGAATGCAATGGCCTGGAGCACGGACCGGGATCTCGATGACGGCATCACTTTCGACGGCATGATCACTGATGCTTCCGGCAGTGCCAAACAAATCATTTACAGTGCCCATAACACGTCCGGCCAGGGAGACTGGTCCTCCATCCCGACCGGAGCAATACGCATCGGAGGCAAGGATTACGTCCACTACATGAACGTGCGCGCATGGAATCCTAAATGGGTTACCAACTGGTCAGGCTTCGCCGTGTCGGAAGATAACGGCGCGACCTGGACCCTGCACAAGGAGTTATTCGCAGCTGACAGCCGTTTCGCGCAGGTGGCTTTCTGGGAGAAGGATGGAACGGTCTATGCCCTTGGCTCCATCATCGGCAGGCGCGGACTCCCCTACCTCGCCCGTTTCGCCCCTGCGGACATACTTAACCCGCATAAATGGGAGTATTGGTGCAAGGACATGGGCTGGCTGCATGACAAGGAAGCCTATGCCATGCCCCTGTGGGGGAATTACCAAGATGAGATGTTCGCCGAGCCGACCTTTGTCTGGCACGAGGGCTTTAAGAAATGGATCGCAGTATATTACAATGAGATCAAAAACCGCATCGTGCTGCGCAGCGCCGATGAGCTGACCGGAAACTGGAGTGAAGAGCAGCTGATCGCCAGCGGAGTCTCATATCCAAGCCCCTACGGCGGTTTCATCTATCCGCTGGGGCTTGACGGAGAGAGCATTTACATCTCACTTTCGCAGTGGGATCCCCTCTATAACGTTTTCCTGATGAAGGTAGACCTTAAATTGAAGAAAAAATGAAAGGACGGAAATTGATAAGGATGTTCACTATGGTTTTCGTGGTGATCGGATTGGCCTGCACTTGCGGAGGACAGCAAAATACGGAGAGCGTGGCAGCGGTTTCATTGACAGTCGCTTCAACCGCCGTAAGTGTCGAAGGAGGGACGGCCGTAATCGGACTGAGATTTGACGGGTTCGAGAATCTGGATCATCTGGAGGCAGTACGCATCACCAGCGCCGCCAGCCGCGGAGTTGTCAAGACGCCACGCTCGCGCTTGACAGAGAATTTTGATTATCATTATCAGGTCAAGGATTCCGATCCGGCGACGCTGACGCTCGAATTCACGGCATACGACAAGGCCGGTCATGCTTCCAACACGCACGCCGTCACTATTGACAATAGCTGGAAAGCGCGTTATTCCGAACTCGCGATTTCCGGCCTGACATGCGTTTCCCGCGTCACCGGAGCGGAGGACAACGGCCACAACGGCCTGCCTTCGGTCAAATACACGCTTTATAACAACACCAATTCGCGCTTTAATGTAGGTGGCACGGATCTGGGGATCGTGTGGCAGATCGAGCCAGGACGGTTCGGTATGTTTTTCGGCGACACCTTCGGCAGCGATTTCCGGCCCAATTATTCCGCTCCCGGACCAAACGGAGGTTCTTGGAGAAGTAACGTACTGCTATTCTCGAATGACACCGACCTGAGCGACGGCATGGTCATCTCCGATGCTTATATGGAAGGCAAGCAGGCCGGCCAGGTCTGCTTTAGCGCGCACAACACTTCAGGCAATGGGGACTACACCTCCATCCCGACCGGCGCGGTGCATGCAAACGGCTGTGAATATGTCCATTACATGAATATTAAAACCTGGGACGGCTGGGTCACGAACTACTCCTCGCTCTATAAATCGTCCGACAAGGGCAAACGCTGGGACAGGGTGGGAACGGTCAGTTTCGCCGGCGAGAGTAATTTCGGACAGGTAGGATACTTCAACCATAACGGCACCGTATATATGATGGGAACGAAGTCCGGCCGTGACAGTTATCCCTGCATGGCACGTTTCGACGAGAAAGATATCGAAGATACGTCCGCTTACGAATACTGGACCGGAGTCGGATGGGTACGGGGACGTGAGAGTGCTGCAAGCGTGCTGTTCAGCGACAAGACCGGAGAACTCTCCCTGGCTTATCTGCCCGAGTTCGAAAAGTGGGTGGTGCTATATTTCAACGGCCCCCGTTACGAAATTTCGATGCGCTGGGCTGACCGGCCGGAAGGACCGTGGAGCTCACCGATACAGGTGGCAGCCGGACGCAACTGGGCACAGCTCTACGGTTCTTTCATCCATCCGCTCTCAGGGGACGGCAAACTATACTTTATCATGTCCATGTGGCTTCCCTACAACACATATCTTATGTGTATCAACGTATCAGGAGTCAATTGAAACGGTTTTTTTCGTATATTCGAAGTCTCTATGCATGACCAATAAACCTAAGCCATGATTAAAGACACCTCAGACAAGGGAGCCAAAAAGAAAAAAGCATCTCTTAAGGACGTCGCCCAAGCGGCCGGCGTGAGTATTTCCGCCGTGTCGTTCGTTATGAACGGAAAGCAGAAGCAGTACCGTGTAAGTGACGAACTCGCCGCACGTATCAAGAAGATAGCGAAGGCGATGGACTACACTCCTAACGGTTTCGCCAGGAGCCTTCGCAAGGGCACGAACTATACTATCGGAGTCATCGTTTCGGACATTTCCAACCAGTTTTTCGCAGACCTGGTACGGAACATCGAAGCCAGCGCAGAAGAATTCGGGTATATGGCCCTGTTCGCCAGCTCGGACGAGAATCCTGAGAAAATGGCAGATCTGGTGGAAAAGATGATCAGCAAGGGGGTGGATGGTTTCATAGTAGTCCCTTGCGCCGGTTCCGCCGCTTCTGTAGAGCTAATAGAGAACCGCAGTATACCATTCGTCCTCCTGGACCGCTACTTCCCTGAAATGCGGACCAGTTACGTAGCCTTGGATAACTACAAAGCCGCATATGATGCTACGATGCATCTGCTCAGCCAGGGTTTTAAAAAAGTGGCTATGGTAAGCTATGACGCCAGCCTTAACAACATAAAGGGCAGGGAGAACGGTTACTGCGCCGCCATCCAGGATGCAGGCCATGAGGTCATATTGAAAAAGGTCAATATGTCAGCCATGGGGAAAACCTGCGACAAAGCGATGTCCTCCATACTCGAAGCCGGGGCCGACGCTATACTGTTCGCCACCAACTCCATTACCATCCAATGCCTTGAGTATATCAACCGTCACGACATCCGCATTCCCGAAGACCTGGGATTGGTCGGATTCGACGGAGGCAGCGTGTTCGATTTCTTTTATGCTCCCCTGACCTATGTGGACCAGCCCCTCGAAAGAATGGCGCGCAAAAGCGTTGAAGTACTTATCGAATCCATCGAATCCGGGCACAGCATCGTCCAGGGCATTGAGATGCAAGCCACCCTGGTTTCGCGCCGGTCATCAATCCGACGCTAGTTTCCCGGTGTTTAAAGAATCTTATCTTCTGAAATAATGGCTGCAAAGCCGCCGTCCCGCGCCAAATGGATATCCACGCGGTCGCCACGACGGACTTTTATCTTTCGCACCACGAGATGATTGGGATCAGTCTCCGCGTCGGGGGCATCCGTATAAAGTGTCATTAAATGATCTCCGGGACTTAGGAAATCAAAGCCCAAAGTGATATCACGGGGGGATTCATTGTTTATGGCTCCGGCATACCAGGTATCCCCTTTCCTTCGCAACGCGAGCAGGTACTCCCCTATTTCACCCTGGGGAATCCTGGTCTCATCCCAGGAAGTAGGTACAGCCTTGAGGAAGTCAAAGCCATCCTGATCCTTATAAGCCTCGGGATCATCAGCTACCATCGCGAGATAGCTTTCCATTACCACATACATGGCGAGCATATGGCAGCGTGTCGACGTCACGATAGGAGCGTGATATTGAGGGACATAACTGTCATAGGGAACCGAACGGAAACCGCCGAGGTGATAGTCGGCGGCACCCGCGACCAGCCGGGCGTATGCCACATCCAAATCATGGCCGGAACCCATAAGACGGGCTTGGTCCCATTTGTATACTTCATAGTTCAATGTGCCTTCCCGCGTGAATTCGTTCGGGTAAGTCCTCACCAATCCGGAAGGTTTGCTGGCACCGTGGAATTGGATGAAAAGATGATGCTCTGCAGCCTTGCGCAGGATATCCTCCTGGATTTGTATCATCTGCTGGTCATCCCTGTCCATAAAGTCCACCATCATACCCTTCACGCCCCATTCGTTAAACTTGTCGAACACGCGGTCTATATCCTTATAAAGTGCCGCCCAGTTAAGCCAGACATGGATATCCACTCCTTTGGATGCAGCATAGCGGCATACGGCGCCGAAATCCAGCCTTGGATCGGGCCTGGTCAGATCGGCATTGGGGCCGGCCTGCCCGAACGAAGGGCCGTCATCGTAGTACCAGGGCATGTCACCATAGCCGTATACGGAATGGTATTCCAAACCGCTTTCGGCAGCGAAGTCGATATAATACTTAGCTGTCTGGAAATTATTGCCCCACTGAAAAGTGGATTTGGGCGTACATGTATCGTTCCACCAAGGGAAAGTGGTCTTACCCGGTTTAAGCCATGAGACATCGTCCAGTTTGCATGAATCCGCCAGGGTGGTCAGTATATTGGATTCCAGAAGTTCGCCAGGACGACGCCCTACGATGAATACCCTCCAGGGTGTCTTATGCGGCAGATCGGCCACCACGCTCACTCCCGGAATATCGAGCCGGGGGGATAGGCGGCTGCGCAGCGCTCCTTTCTCATGCACAAGGTACATGCCGGCATAATCGATCATATTAGCCTCAGTGACAGAGACATACAAGCCCTTCGGATAGCTTAGGGTAACCGGCAGATCCATCAGCCGTCCGCTTGGAAGTTCATTCCAAGCTTTACGTTCATATACCCATTCGTGCGAATTGATAAATCCTGGCAGGAACATGGCCAAAGCTTTCGGTCCGCCGGAGGGACGCAAGTCCAAATGCTCTTCCTTTACTACCAGCGAGTCCATCCCTTCCTGCTGAGGGAACTCATAACGGAATGCAGCTCCGTCGTTAAAGACACGAAGGATCATGTCCACCCTTATACCGGATGTACGGTCTTTGAGTTCCACACGCATCTGCGAAGACACGCAGTCCACGTGCGAAGTCTTTCCGACCGGAAGGTCATATACATCCCTGACCGTCTCGGGGTGGCTTTTCTTCATCGTAACCCGGTGCCCGAAAGAGCCGTTCTCCAGATCGAACGAGAGTGGCGAACGGTCGAACAGAGTAACGCCATCGGCCTTCAGGGAAAAGCACAACCCATCGGAGGCAGTTTCAAGGGTTAGGGCAATACGCCCGTCAGGAGAATACAGTACAGCCTTGGGCGTAGCATTAGCGGCCACGAAAGCAAAAAGGCAAGAAAGGAATAGGACAACACGTTTCATATTACATTATTTACCTCCTCAGATACCAGTTCGAAGAGACGGATGATTTGTTTTAGTACAGCAGATACTTCTCCCTGGCCTGGCGGAAGTCGGGGATGTCTTTGTCCCAGTAGGCGCGGAAAGAGGCCACGGTGAAATATCGGGAGAAGGAGTCCCGCACGTATGAAGAGCCGCAGACTTTGTCGAACATTGCCATGCGTTCGTCGCTGAAGGGATTCACGTCCGGGTATAGCTCATGGATGGCCTGCATGACGTAGAACTGGGTGAGAGTGATCTGCGCCGCTTCGTAGTCCGTGTAGAAGTACTGCACTCCATGCAGCAGGACGCCTTTTTTCATGCCGAAGAACGGCGTATAGTGGATAGTGCGGAACGCTACCCCCGGGATCTGGTAGCTGTCCAGCAGGGCCTTCAGATCGTCAGCATTCACCCATTCGGCCGCGAAGACCTGGAACGGGAGCGTGTAACCGATGCCGATATTCAGGAAATTGTACAGTTCCCCGCACAGTCCGGCCGAAGGATAGTCGATGGCCGTCTGCGGGTAAGGGATGTTGGGTGAGGGCAATACCCACGGCAATCCGGTGTCTGTGAACAGCATATCGCGCGTCCAGCCTTCCATCGGCACGACGGTCAATTTACATTTCACGGGCGGCAGGTCGCCTTTCTGTCCGCAGTTCAGGCCTTCTTCATTGATCATACGCGCCAGTTCCCCGACAGTCATGCCGTACACGTACGGGATGCGGTATTGCCCTACATATGAGAAGAAGCCGGGCTCGGGATAATTGCCCTCAATCTTCAGGCCCCCGAGCGGATTCGGACGGTCGAGCACGACAACCTCGATGCCCATACGCCCGCATTCGCGCATCATAAGGCCCAGCGAGCTGATGAAGGTGTACGAGCGCACGCCCACGTCCTGGATGTCGTACACGACCACATCCAGGTCGCGCAGCATCTCGTCCGAGGGCGAACGGTGCGCGCCGTACAGCGAGTACACGGGCAGGCCGGTGGACTCATCCACGCTGTCATAGACCTCATTGCCCGCATATGCATTGCCCCGGACCCCATGCTCCGGCCCGAACAGCCGCACCAGGTTCACGTTCGGTGCATCGTACAGTATGTCAATAGCCGAGCGCATCTGTGAGTCCACGCCGGACGGGTTGGTAAGCAGCGCGACACGCTTGCCCTCCAGTATCTTGAAACCGCTCTCGCAGAGCACCTCCAGCCCCGGTTTCACCCTCGCACCGGCAGCGGAGCCGACCAGCAGAAGCGCAGCGCACAGCAGTGTAAAAAACTTATTTCTTACCATATTCAGGATCGACTTTTATCAGGAAAGTGACAGCGACGGTAGCCAGGCAGCATACCATCACCAGAATGAAGAATCCGGTGTACCCGAGAGCTTCCTGCAGCAAGCCTGCAAACAACCCGGGCACCATCATTGATAAGGCCATAAACGCCGTACACAGAGCGTAGTGTGAGGTCTTGGAAGGACCTTCGGAGAAGTACATCATGTAAAGCATATAGGCCGTGAATCCGAAACCGTAACCAAACTGGTCGAACGCCACGCACAGGTACACCTGCCAGATATCCTGCGGCTGCGCGATGCTCATGTACAGATACACGGCGCAGGGCAATGCCAGCGACAGGGCCATTGGCCAGAGCGAGCGTTTCAGGCCGTACCGGGCGGCGAACAGGCCTCCGAGAATGCCTCCGAGAGTCAGGGCAATAACCCCGACCGTCCCGTATACCAGTCCGGACTCGACGGTACTCAGCCCCAGTCCCCCGGCCTCCACGGGATCCAGCATGAAGGGTGAAAGCATTTTTACGGACAATGCTTCCGGCAGCCGATACAGGAGCATGAAGACAATGGCGATCCAGACCTGTGGTTTACGGAAGAAACTGGCGAACACCTCGCCGAAACCCCTCAGACTCGCTCCGGTCGATTTTTCAGCCGAAGACTCAGCGTCTTTCCCGGCCACTGCGTCGCGGCTTGCAGGATCGGCGGAAAGCTCTTCGGTGCGCGGCAGAACGAAATGGTGGTATATCGTCACCAGCGCAAACATCGCCGAGCAAAGCAGCAGCGTGAGCTCCCACGCCCGCGGGATGTCGCCCAGGCGAGTCTCCAGCACCCCCGCGAGCACGACGATCACCCCCTGCCCGAAGACCGAGGCGATACGGTAAAACGTGCTCCGGATGCCCACGAAGAGCGACTGCCGATGCGGATCCAGCGCGATCATATAGTACCCGTCCGCCGCGATGTCGTGCGTCGCCGATGCGAAGGCCGTGATGTAGAACAATATCAGCGTGACCGCGAGCAAGGTACTGATATGCGGAACGCTGAGCGCCAGCAGCGCAAAGGCCACCGTCATCACCGCCTGCATCGTCACTATCCACCAGCGCTTGCTACGGACAATATCCACCAGCGGTCCCCACAGCGGCTTGATCACCCACGGCAGGTACAGCATGCTCGTATACGCGGCCAGGGCGGCATTGCCCATTCCCAGCCGCTTGAACATCGTCACTGAAATGACGTTCACTATGAAATAGGGTATGCCCTCCGCAAAGTAAAGCGTCGGTACCCAGAGCCACGGTGTCTTATTGTTCATCTCCATATACTGTCAATTGCGCACCGGGGTAATAGTGCGAGAGTATCTGCTCGCAGCTGAATCCATTTGCGGCCATTACCGCCGCCCCGATCTGGCACAGGCCCACTCCGTGTCCCCAGCCGTGACCGGTCAGCACGAAATCGTCCCCTTCGCGCCTAATATCAAAGTTGGAGCTCTTCAAGTGACTTTCGCTCAAGAATCGCCTGATCAGCAGCTCCTTGCCGATAATCAGCGTCTTCTCCGTTCCCACAATTCTCAGCCGTATTATCCGTCCCGAATCCCCTCTCTCTAGCGGTTCCAGGTCAATAATGGTGCCGAAGTCGATTCCGCTCCGCCGCCTGACCAGCTCTGACAGCTCCGCACTCCCGTACCGGACCGTCCAGTCATGGAAGTCCTTAGTTTCCAGGTCGTAGTCGTTCAGGACTTTGGACAATATATCCTCGTCGCGGGTGTCGCACCACGGGTCGTCCACCGGCCGAAGGTAGTCGTAATCATTGTCCTCCCAACAGGCGCTGAAGCGTTCCGTCCGGCCGCCGCAACACTTGTGGAAACGTGCATCGCAGATATTGCCCTTATAGGTCAATACCACCCCGCGGGTCTGGTCAATTGCCTTCCGGACAGCCTCCCCCACCGCCATCTGCATGCCCTGATAGCGCTGGCAATGATCATCCGCGCACACATCGAAGAGTTTGTGGTCTTCGTGGTCGAACCACTTTACTAGTTCAGCCGCATCTCCCCCCTCCTCGTGCCAGTGACGGTCCAACTTTTGGACCGCTACACGCACTTTAGGCATGGAGCGGCGGGCGAGGATCTGGGCCAGGAGCCAGGATCGCGATATGATGGCGTGCGCTTTCAGGAACTCCAGGTCTGCCGTGGCCTTCATCTCAGATGAAATCACGCTCAGCAGATAATCTTCAATATCAATGATATTAACGGCGGTGACATTGTCCCCGTCCTTGACGAATTTCAAGGCGCCGGCGAAGGTCTGGCTCATGGTCCGCTGCCAATGAAAATCCACGCCGATCACGACATCGTGCAGGGTGAACGGCCCTTCTATCGTTTCGTCCGGGACATTTGCCGCCGTCACTTCCAGTATTTTACTGACTCCTGAAATTTCGCTCTGAGCCCCGGCATTTTCCTGGACAGGACGCCCCTCCGGCACAGAGAACCGGATCAGTGGTGCGGTCAGGATTCCGACTTCTACATTCATTGCCCTGCTATAAAAGAGATTGCAACTTTTCCCGGAACATCCGGTACTCCTGCTCGAAATTCGGGGTCAGCACGCCCTGCCCGATCGCGGCTTCGATCTCCTCCGGCGTCCAGAAACGGCCCTCGTCCACCTCTGAATTGTCCGGGTGAATGTCGAAATTGCCCACTGCCGCGAAGGCGCTGACCAGTTCTTTTTCTACGTCTGATTCAAATACGTATGTATCCAGAAATATCGGGTTAAAGTCGTAAAAACCAAGCTCTTCCGCAGCTTCGCGATAGAGGGCCTCGCCGATTTGCTCGCCATAACCGACGTGTCCTCCTACGGCAGTATCCCAACGGCCGGGCAGCAGGTCTTTGGTCTTTGAGCGCTTTTGAAGGTAGATGCGGGAATAGCGGTCAATAATATGCAGATGAACCACCGGGTGCAGGACTTTTGCCCCTGAATGTACATAGGAGCGGGGGGAACGGCCTACTACGATACCTGTCGGCTCCACGATCGGCAGCATCTCTTCGTTCTTCGGCGTGGACTTCCCTTCCGTCATCCAATATCTTGACGCGGGGATTCGCGGGGCCTGCCTTATCGGATACAGAAGTTCCAGCATACTACGAATTCAATATCTGAAGTTCTTCAGCGCTGTAAAGGAACTTGTCCACAAGTTCGGGCGCCACCCGGCCGACAATCGCCAGAGACGCCAGAAGCAGCAGTGCTACCAGCGCCAGAATCCCCACAGTCCTCCCAAACCACCGCGACTTTTTCTTCGCTGGCTTGGGCTCGGCGGGGGTTTCCGCGACGGGTTCTGACACGGACTCTTGCGCGGGTGTCGGAGCGGGTTCAGTTGCTGTCTCGGCCGCGGGCTCGGGGGCGGG
>JAFSTI010000003.1 GCA_017450585.1 Bacteroidales bacterium | reverse complement strand
ACTTTATATCCGGCGGGAGTCGTGTCGCCAGGCAGGATGACATCGCCCTGAACCAGGAAGTGCTCCACGTCGGAGGCATGCCGTTCGGAGAGTTCGAAGCGATCCGAAATGACCAGGGAAGATGTTCCGAGCGTGTATGTCCTGGCCCAGGACTTCGCTGCGGTGGAGTCGGTATATGCTCCGGCTATATCCAGCGAAAACACTCTCTTCCGGGCATCGAATGAAGCGTTCTTACTGCAATAGGTGCGGCCGTTGTGCTGGCTTATGCCGTTGATCACCGGCAGATTGTGCCACTGGCTCTGCATTGACCAGATCCTGTACCTGTACTTGCCAATAAAAGTCTCGCGGGTATAGATTCCGACGCCCGCATCCGCGAGCACGGGGATATTGTCAATAAAGAAGACGCACGAACCGACGTCGTTGTGGTTGTGGCTCTCAGCATTGTGTCCGCCCTTCGCGCCCAGGAACCAACCCCTCCCATTGTGCATAAAAAGGTGCTCGGTCTGCGGGTACCAGGTGCTCTGCGGCACGTCCTCGCGGAGCTGTGCGAGTGCGACGTCCATGTCACCGCCGGCCTTCTGAAGGGCCTCGGACGCGTCTTCGCTGAAGCTTTGGGCATAGCGCAGGGTCTCCAGGCTCCGGTAGAGGTCGGAGAAGTCGAGACCGACGTGCCCGAAGGTGGACGGGGACAGGAGGCCAGCCATGTAGAGGCTGCAATTGCTCAGTTCCTTCACCCCGGTATCCTTTCCGAATCTGTATAACACGGCGATACTGCCCATCGAGCGGGCGCTGCCGTCGCCGAAATTGACCGTCCAGCCGTCGCCGATCATCACCCTGGACTTGTACAGGGCCATTGCCTGCACCTGAGGATCGTCCCAGCAGTCGAACTCCCCGCCGGTGGCATCGGACATCACGCGCAGATAATCATACACCGACGCCGCGGCCCGGTCCCAGTAAGACGGGCCCTCATCGCAGCCGCCGTCATACTTGTTCGTGTCGAGGTAAATGTCCACGGAACGCGCCGCCTGGGTCACGGCCTGCAGGACTTCCTGCCGGTTATGGTCCTCCAGCAGGAAGGTCAGAAGGACGTTGGAATTGCACCAGGGGCTCCAGTTATTGGTGGCGGCACCTTCTTTCAGGGTAAAACCCAGCCAGTGGTTCTCCTTATACAGAGTCTTGTCCAGGTACGGCTTGAAAATATGCCGGTCCAGCGCCCGGTCGACCGCAGCGCTGATGGACGGATCCACGGCATCGAACTCCGCGCGCAGGAAGTGGAGACAGAGCGCGAGCTGCAGTCCCCATCGCTGGGAGCAAAGGTCAATAAAAATGTCCCTCGCGTCCGGCAGGGAGCGTTTGGTCTTCTGAGTGACCTGATGCGCGGAAAAAATCCAGGTCGTGCGTTCCGTCATCAGGAACATTCCGTTGATTATCTGGTCAATAAACCTGCCTTGCCCCTCCGCCAGCTCGGCGAAGGTGAGGGAGGTCAGGGCAACGAAATTCGCTCCGTCAATAGCCTCCATCTCGCTTCTGCTGCCGGTGCGCTCGAACGCGAGATATGCAGTCGGTGGAATCACCTGCCATTTGTAATTAAGGTATCTCTCCCCCACGGCGATTATCTGTGCGCGATGCTCACCGGTAAGCCTGTCCCAACCTTCGCGGTCGGAATATGCCGGATACGGGAACCACTTTCCATCGCTGCTAATACGGCAGGTATCGACGGTATTGAGTTCTTTCTGGAGGATGGTCCTGGTCTGCTGGGCAGCAGCATTCAGCCCGAGGCACAGCACAAGCAGCGCAGCGGCAAGTTTTAGAAAACGGCTCATATACGAGTTTATTTTATCTGCGAACGAACCATGGCGCTTACCAGCAGCCACTCGGCGGGCAGGTAAGTGGCGAGCACCAGTGCATGACGGATCGGGAAATCAATACCCGAGAAGACGCTGATCGCTATCAGAGCATCGGAGACGATAAACAAGGTGCCGCCGAGAATCACTCTCAGCGAGTCCTTGCGCCCACGCAGTACCCAGATTACTCCGGTAACTACCAGATAGCTTAATGTCAATGCGTACACGGAGAGAACGCCGGACATCGGCCACTCGGTATCGAACAGCGACACGGCCAGCGGAGCCACCACCGGGGGCACAAACAGGCAGGTAAACTCTTTCCAGCCTTTGAGCGCTCCGATTCCGCTCAGGAGAGCCGCCAGGTAGAAGAAGTGCCCGATCAGGAATGCCCCGAGACCCAGCGCAAAAAACACGAATGATATCTCGTCGAAGATCAGCATGATGTCTCCGAGAGTATGCAGGCACAGGCCGATCGCCATCATCCTGGTACGATAGCCCTTGTGCTCCGGCAGGAGTTCGAGCAGGGCGGAAGCCAGCAGCGACGGCATCAGGAAGGGTTTTATGTACTTAGGGACGGTTTCATTGCCCATTGCCAGGAACAGTATGTCCGCGATGGACAGGAGTATGAAGATCGCTCCGACTATGCGCGCTGATTTTTTCATTGCCTATAATATTTCTTTACCATCCTGCGAACGCGGTCTGCGACATCATCCTCATCAACCGGGCTCCCGACGGCGCGCTCGATTTTCTTGTAGTACAATATCTTGTCCTCCTGCGCGTCTACGACCATCATGTACAGGTTCGAGGCCTGAAAGGAGTCGGCCGTATACACCGACACCGTGCCGGGGAAAACGATTGACGCTACAATATCAAAGATAAGCAGGAAGACACTGCGCTTAAGATAATCAGACCTGTCGCGCCGGAAGCCGTTCGCATACATGAGGACACCGTAGCGACTGCCATTTTCCAGCAGGAAATCTCGTACCGCAGGGGTGGGAGTGTATCTTTCCAGATGTTTCGGGTAAACTGACGAGAGGGCACGGATATCGTCAATGAGCCGGGCGGAATCATACCATCCGCCTGGATTTAATTCCACGGTTATGGGCAGCCCGCTCGTCATCAGAGCGTCACGCACGATTGTCCGTGAAACAGTCGACAGGCCGTCGTCACGGAGATATTGGTCCTCGAGGATGAGGTCAATATCGGATACCGGGCCTACCAGCGCCATGCTGTTTATGGCCGACGTATCCACCCCGGAGACATACTTGGTAGCTCCGCATGAGGACAGTACCAGGACAGCGATGGCCGCAAGCGCCAGTTTCGCGAACTTCATGGAGAGATTATTTTGTGCCGAAAATCCGGTCACCGGCATCGCCCAGACCAGGTACGATGTAGGCGTTTTCGTTCAGGTGATCATCCACGGCAGCGAGGTAGATATCCACATCGGGATGCTCCCGCTGTACTTTGGCAATACCTTCGGGGACTCCCACCAGGCACATCAGGCGGATGTTGGTGCAGCCGCGTTCTTTCAGCATCGCCAGGGCGTCGCAGGCGCTGCCGCCGGTGGCAAGCATAGGATCAGTCACGATAACCAGACGGTCCTGGATATCATCGGGCAGCTTGCAATAGTAAACCACGGGGGTATGGGTCTCTTCGTTACGATAAAGGCCGATGTGGCCGACTTTCGCCACGGGAACCAGAGTATGCAGTCCTTCAACCATTCCCAGTCCAGCCCTCAGGATGGGGACGATAGCCATTTTGCGTCCGGAGACGACTTTCCCGGTCGTCTTGCAGATTGGGGTTTCGATCTCCACATCTTCGAGCGCTATATCCCGGGTCACCTCGTATCCCATCAGCAGGGAAATCTCGTTTAGTAGCTCCCTGAAATCCTTGGAACCGGTTTTCTTATCTCTCATGATGGTCAGCTTATGCTGGATCATCGGGTGGTTGATAACATGCAATTGACTCATAGTTCAGTGTTTTTAAACAATTCTCACAATATTAGCCATTTCTCTGGATAAATCCAAATTCACAGCCGCAGAAGGTCTGGTTGTAGAAGTTCTGCTCGCGGATGACCTGGGCGCGGCGCTCCTGCAGGCCGCCTTTACGCCAGTTGTGCGCCCACCACAGAACCGGGATGGACGGATTTTCGGCCATGGCACAGGCTGCGGCGCCGGCGGCATTGACCTGATCCAAATCTTTCCAGCGGGATGAGGCCAGGGTGGTGGTCAGCACGTCGTACCCATGCGCGGCGGCGTATCGGACCGCTCGCTCCAAGCGGTATCCGAAGCAGCGCTCACATCGGCGGCCGCGCTCCGGTTCATGCTCCAAGCCGCGGACGGAGTTAAGCCAGTCGGCGTGGTCATAGTCATCATCTACGACTTCCAGGTCAAAAAGGGCGCAGTACCGAAGCACCTCGGCCTTACGTTTTTCATATTCTTCGCGCGTGTAAATATTTGAGTTCGAGAAGAATACTGTCGGCTTCAAACCGTGTTGGACCATGTATTCGATGATAGCCCCGCTGCAAGGTGCACAGCACGCATGCAGGAGCACTTTCCCACCCCGGGCGATAATTTCCTCTATGGTATAGTCGGTCATTTGCGGCAGAAACTTTTTAGCGCACATCCTTCACATGCCGATGAGCCTTTCTTTCGCTCCCGGTGAATCGAAAACACCGCCGCGGCGACCAGAAGCAGCACCACGGCTAGCACAATGGCCGTGGCAGCTACATTACCAGTTATCAGCAAGCTATGCATTTTTTTTACATCAACCAGGCGGCGAGGAGATATCCTCCCCAGGCGCAGAGCCAGGCAATGGCGCATTGGAACGCCACGACGGACACCGCCCACCAAGGTCCAAGTTCACGTCGTATTGAGGAAATGGCCGCGACGCAGGGTGTGTACAGCAGGCAGAATATCAGCATCGGTACTGCGGTCACGCCGGTCAGTGCGGATGCCACCCCGAGCACCTCCACCGTAGCCACAACGCTTTCCTTGGCGAGGAAACCGCTTATCAACGCAGTCACTATCCTCCAGTCTCCCAGACCGAGAGGTGACATCACGGGCGCCACCAGCCCGGCAAGACCCGCCAGTATACTCTGCGAGGAGTCTTCCAGGAAGTTCAGCCGCAGGTCGAAGCTCTGCAGGAACCATATCAGCAGTGTAGCCAGGAATATGACGGTGAACGCCCTCTGTATGAAGTCTTTGGTCTTATCCCAGAGCAGGTGCCAGACGTTGCGGGCCTGCGGCAGCCGGTAGGTCGGCAATTCCATCACGAACGGGGCCGTCTGTCCCCCTCCGCGCAGCCATTTGCCCACCAGAGCGACCAGCACACCCACGACGATGCCCAGCAGGTAGAGTAATATCATCACGAGCCCCGCGTGTCCGGGGAAGAACGCCGCCGCGAAGAAGCCGTAGATCGCCACCTTTGCGGAGCAGCTCATGAACGGAGTCAGGAGTATTGTCAATTTCCTGTCACGGGCCGAGGGCAATGTGCGGCAGGCCATTACGGCCGGCACGGTGCAGCCGAAGCCGATCAACATCGGTACGATGCTCCGTCCGCTGAGCCCGATACGCCGCAGGAGTTTGTCGGACACAAACGCGACCCGCGCCATGTAGCCGCTGTCCTCCAGCATTGACAGGAAGAAGAACAGGACAATGATTATTGGCACGAAACTGAGCACGCTGCCCACGCCCCCGAAGATGGCATCCACCACCAGTGAGCGCACCGCATCGCTGACCTCCCAGCGCAGCATTGCCTCCTGAACGACCGCCCCTAGCGCCGAGATTCCGGAATCCAACAGTCCCTGCAGCCACAGTCCGATGGCATCGAAGGTCAGGTAGAAGATCAGGGCGATTATGGCAATAAACACGGGTATGGCGGTCCATTTTCCTGTGAGGATCCGGTCAATACGGCGGGTGCGGACGGCTTCCTTGCTCAGGGACGGCCGCCTGACGGTGCGGCTGCACAGCCGGTGAATGAAGTCGTAGCGCATCTGTGCCATTGCCGCATGCCTGTCCATACCGCGCTCCTCCTCCATCTGCAGGATGATGTGCTCCACCATCTCCGATTCGTTCCGGGTCAATTGCAACGCCTCCAATATCTGCGCATCGTTTTCCGCAAGCCGGTCGGCGGCGAAACGGACCGGCACTCCGGCAGCAGCCGCATGATCCTCCACCAGATGCATCAGCGAGTGCAGGCAGCGGTGCACGGGCGCTCCGGGTCCCTCATCCGGGCAGAAGTCCTGCCGAACCGGAGTTTCCTGGTACTTGGCAATATGGATGGCGTGGTCGATCAGTTCGTCGATACCGGCACCCTTGGCGGCGCTGATTGCCACCACCGGAATGCCGAGCTCCCGCTCCATCTCGTTGATACGGACCGAACCTCCATTGCCCGTTAGTTCGTCCATCATGTTCAATGCCAACACCATCGGTATCCCGAGTTCCATCAGCTGAACGGTAAGGTACAGGTTGCGCTCGATATTGGTCGCGTCAACGATATTGATTATGGCAGTGGGCTTTTCTTTCAACAAGAAGTCGCGGGCCACAAGTTCTTCGGCCGTATATGTACTAAGTGAGTATATGCCCGGGAGGTCGGTTACCGTGGTATTCGGGTGATTTTTTATCTGCCCATCCTTGCGGTCGACCGTCACGCCGGGGAAATTGCCAACATGCTGATTCGAGCCGGTCAGACGGTTGAACAGAGTGGTCTTGCCGCAATTCTGCTGCCCGACGAGGGCGAAGGTTAGGGGCGTGCCTTTCGGGAGTTCGTGTATCTCGTCGTGATGGTGATATTTTCCTTCCTCACCCAGACCCGGATGGGCATTGTGCTCGTGAAGGGAAAGGTCATATGAGAAATCATCGCTTCCGTCCTGCTGCGGTTCTGTTTTTTGTTCTTCAGTGTATGCTTCGACTCGGATACCTTTCGCTTCTTCCGTGCGCAATGTAAGACTATAGCCCTGAACCCTGATCTCCAGCGGATCCCCCATAGGCGCACGCCCGAGGAGGGTAACTTTCGATCCCGGGATCAAGCCCATCTCCAAAAAATGTCTGCGCAGCGATTCCTCGGCCTCAATACCCGTCAACCTCGCAGACTCCCCTACTTTTAGATCATTTAAGTTTTTCATATAACTCTAATTACCACACTCTCCGGAAATATCTGCCGGACACAGCGGTTTGCTCTTCTGCCGGGCCACGATTACACTTCACTCCGGCTCGACGGTTTGCTTTTCTGCCGAGCCACGATTACACTTCACTCCGGCTCGGCGGTTTGCTTTTCTGCCGGGCCAGCCCACGCCAGGCCCCGTTCGCTACAAAGTTAGGAAAAATCCGCACCGAATGAAAAAGAACCCTAAAAGGGTTTTTCCGGGGACGACTTCTGCTCACGCATGCGGGGAGGGTTTTCCTGGGCCGGCAGTTGTCCCACGCACGCGAGAAGGGTTTTCCTGGGACGGCAGAAGGACACTCGCATGCGAGAGGGTTTTCCTGGGACGGCAAGTCTCTCACGCACGCGAGGAGGGTTTTCCTGGGACGGCAAGGCCGCCGGGCCCTCCCCATAGCCCGGCGGATGCGCAGCCGGCCCGGAGGAAACCCGGAAGGTCGGATTTTTCTTCTGCCTGACCGTAGAAAACCCTGGCGAAGGCTGTAAATCTGGCCGAAATTCCGCGCCGGGTGTGCTTAAAGGTCCAAAGAATGGACCGGTAGGATCAAAAAACGCCATTTTCGTGCTTAAAGGTCCAGCATTTGGACCATTAAGCACAGTCGACTGCTCGGCGAACGTGCAAGGTGAAGATTTTCTCCGTACACCTT
>JAFSTI010000058.1 GCA_017450585.1 Bacteroidales bacterium | reverse complement strand
GTCCGTAAACGGGTCGAACGCCCCGTCCATCGCGGATTCGGAAACCCGCTCGTTCAGTTTGAGCGCCATGGGATTGCGCTGCCGCAGCCAGAAGAAAGTGTAGGGCAATTCCGCCTCGCAGTGCAGGCATGCGACCGACTCATCCAGCGATAACTGTCGCCCGCATACAACACAGACTCTCGGGGAGAAAAGGTCCCCGAGAGCCCGTAAAAGCCGCGAGAGAGCGGATTCAGCAGGCCATTGCACCGCAGCAATGGATAACCTGTCCGCTCACATAGGAAGACAGGTCGCTGGCCAGGAACAGCGCGACCTTCGCCACCTCTTCGGGCGTGCCTCCACGGCGCAGGGGTATGGTCTTCACCCAGGCTTCACGCACCTCCGCCGGCATGGCGGCCGTCATATCGGACTCGATGAAACCGGGGGCAATGGCATTGGCCCGCACCCCGCGCGGTCCCATTTCCTTCGCGATCGATTTGGTCAGGCCAATCATTCCGGCCTTGGACGCGGAGTAATTGCACTGCCCGGCATTTCCGGCCACACCCACTACGGACGACATGTTGATAATGCTGCCGCCGCGCTGCTTCGCCATTATGGGCGTGAGGGCGTGGATGAAATTGAACGCGGACTTCAGGTTCACGGTCAGCACCGCATCCCACTGGCTCTCCTCCATACGGAGCATCAGCCCGTCCTTGGTGATACCGGCGTTATTGACCAAAATGTCAATATGCCCGAAGTCGGCGAGTATCTGCTGCACCACCTCGTGCGTCTGCGTGAAGTCAGCCGCGTTCGAGGCATACGCCTTCACCTTGTGCCCGAAGGCTTCGAGTTCAGCGATGGTCTGCTCTGCCACATCGTTAATCACCAGGTCCGTGAATGCGATGTCCGCACCTTCGGACGCGAATTTCAGGGCTACGGCCTTGCCGATTCCCCTGGCGGCGCCGGTAATCAGCGCCACTTTTCCGTCTAGTAGTCCCATATCAATAGTTTTCTTCTTTCATTACTCTTTCCACGTCATCCGGCGCGATGGGCAGCCTGCTTGCACCGAGCCTGCGGGCCCCGTCTTCGGTCACCAGCACGTCGTCCTCGAGGCGGATGCCGCCGAAGTCGTAGTACTCCTCCAGCTTCGAGAAATTCACGAAGCCGGCGCCCTTGCCATCCTTCTTCCAAGACTCGATAAGCGCGGGGATGAAGTAGATGCCAGGCTCGTCCGTGATGACATTACCCGGGACCAGGCGGCGGGCCATACGCAAGCTCCGCAGACCCGGCAGCGACGAACGCTTCTGGTCATCGTCATAACCCACCAGATCCTCGCCCAGATCCTCCATGTCATGCACATCCAGGCCCATATTGTGTCCGAGCCCGTGCGGCATGAACAGGCCAGCTATGCCTTCCGCTACCATGGTGTCAATATCGCCGTGCACGAGTCCGAGCGTCTGCAGGTTCTCGAGCATCTTGCGGGCCGCGGCCAGATGCACGTCCCGGTACGCTACGCCCGGTTTCGTGAGGCTGAACGCCAATTCATTGCACTCATACACAGTCTGGTAGATATCGCGCTGCTTCTGGGTATAACGGCCGCCCGTAGGATAGGTGCGGGTGAAATCGGAAGCGTAGTGGGCGTTCGACTCCAGGCCGGCGTCTATGACCATCAGTTTCCCGGGCTCGATTACGCACTCGTGTGAGTGGCAGTGGAATATCTCTCCGTGCTGGGTCAATATGGTCGGGAAACTCACGCCCCAGCCTTTTGCGAGCGCGAAGCCTTCCATGGCACCCACTATTTCCTGTTCCACAACACCCGGCTTGATGCCCCGGCGGGCAATGGTGTGCATCTGCTGCCCCAGGGTGCAGGCCTCGTCCAGAAGGCGGATTTCGTCGTCAGACTTCACCAGACGCATCTTCACGATAGCCTTTATCAGAGCCTCTGACGGCTCATCGATTCCGAGACCTTCGAGCCTTGATTTATTGAAATAACGGGACGGAGGGATGGCGTGTACTTTACGGCCCTTGACTATCGCGGCGGAAACGGTCCAGTCCAGCTTCGAATATGCCGCAGTCTGCGCGAGGCCGGCGCGGTCTGCCAGCTCCCGGACGCTGGGCATAGGTCCCGTCCAGATGATATCGTCAATCCCGTAATCATCGCCGAAAAGGGTTTCCTCTCCGGTTTCGAGATCGATCGCTGCCGCAAGGCGCGGCTCATCAATCCCGAAATAATAAAGCCAGGTACTGTCCTGACGCCACTTGTAGCAATTGTCCCTGTACTGGGCGGGCGCATCCACATTCCCGATAAACACGGCTATGCCGCTCTCGCCTTTCAGAAGTTCGAGCAAAGCGCGGCGCCGCTGCGCATATATGTTGACTTCGTTCATATCCATTTACAATTCAGCCCCACAAATATAATTATTTATGGGGCCAAATAAAAGACGTATCGAAGCGGAGACTTACTCCATTTCTACGAACTTGGCGGCGTACCGGCTCCAGCCGGTTCCGGCAGCGCCGGTAGAATCTTTCGCATTCTTATAGGCATCGATCGTTCCTTTCGGGACATAGATGTGTAGAATCTGATTCACGCCGTTGCAGAACTTTCCGTTAAATTCCGGAGGGGTCTCGCAGTAGCAGTAAATCGTAAGCTTCGGCGAATAGTTTTTCGTAGAGCCACAGGGGTTTACTATCGTCTTCACCGTGCCGGGAATCCTCAAGGTTCCGATCAGATTGTCACCCTCTATGCACAGAGTGTTCATGGTCTCAAGCTGAGAACCTTCCGCAAAGGTGAGATTATTCAGCGCGAGCATGTTCTGCAGGCAGTAAGGGCCAAGTTCCTTGACCGTGGCGGGAACCTCGAGCGACTGCAGGCTCTTTACGTTGTAGAAGCAGTTCTGGCCGAACATCTCACACTTGGTTCCTTCTTCGAACTTCACGGAAGTAAGGTTGACCGCCCCCTGCAGACAGCTCTGTCCGAGAGTCACCACCGACTTAGGAATAGTGATACTCTCGAGGGCGGTAGCTCCCTGGATGGAGTTAAGTCCGAAATACTCGCACTTCGAACCGGGTTCGAAGACGATCTCTTTCAGTCCGGTCATACCCTGCATGGAGCTGGTTCCGAGACCTGTAATGAATGAAGGGATAATTACCTTGGTTACATTGACACGGTTCTTGAATAACTCGGCGGGGAGCTCCGTAGTAAAGAACCATACACGTCCCGTGGAATCAGCCTCATTGAAGTCCAGTTTATATCCGCCGAAATCAGGGCGGACATCAGTCGCGAACTTGAAATCTGCATAATACTGGGCCGCATACTCGAAGGCCTTCAGTTCGGTAAGGACATTGGATGGGATGGATACAGGGTCGGCTATATCCTTAACCGCCTGGGTATGTCCGTCCTCGAGCGTTACCGAAATCTTGTAACCGGTCGTAAGGGTCTGAGGCGCCACGAACATCTCCACGTAAGAAGTGTCGCTGCACATATTGATCTCAGCAGCCTTATATCTGGTCCTGGAACCGGTCGCGGCGGCTGACACTGCGGAAGGTGCCGCACCCTTATGGATAGTAACGGACATCGGGCCGGAGAGGCTCTCGCCGGCAAGTCCGACTACAGAGACTCCCACACCCTTCGTCGTATCGGCCGCGGGCTTAAAGAGCGGGATCTTGACTTTCGCGAGCGTAGGATAGAAATGCAGTGATGACGAATCGGCGAGTGCCACATACACATTGGGGTTACCCGTCGCAGCCTGCTCCTGGGGCACAGAAGCAGTGACGGAGCACATCTGGCCGCCGCCATCCACGAATCCTATCTTATTGGCAGCATCCCATGGATACACTACGCAGTAGGTGGCCGACTTGACGGCGATACCCTCAAACACAGCCTTTCCTTCCGCCTGTGACACGAACTTGAATACATTGTGCACATCGGGACTGGCCATAGAGAATACCGAAATACTGTCGGGAGCGGAGAACACCAGGCCGTCCGGGCACGCAATGCTCAGAGAGACGGCGGTACCGGTAGAATCGACAGCCGGCATTTCGTAGGCATCCTCAGGGACAATGTATTCGGCCGGATTGACCTGTTCCTGGCACGAGACGGCCGCGGAAACGATCACAACAGCAAATATCAGAGATTTGAACTTTTTCATATCACTGTCCTCCTGTTACCATTCTTCGAAATAAAGATCCTTAGCCGGATCCTGGCGACGCAGGAGCGTCTCAGTTACGGCGTAATCCTTTGTTCCCTTAGTGAACTTGTAAGAGAGGTTCACCTGCAGGCGGTCTCCGTTCATGGCATAAGAGCCGCTGGCCTCGGAAAGTACGATGCCGCCGGGAGCAGAATCCACTGTAAGCGCACCGTCAGCGCCGAAAGTAAGGACTATCATGTCGCCCGCAGCAGCAGGGAAGGTGTTACCAACTCCGCCCACGACCACTATATCCTTAGAGAGGGTCGCAGTAGCCCTGGTGAAGGTAGATGAGAGTTCAGTATCTCCATACTCAACCGTGCTTACGGGAGCGCCGGTTCCGTCAAGCTCACTGATGCTGCCCTTGACGCAGTATGTTCCGCTCCAGGAACTGGCATACTTGATGGCTAC
>JAFSTI010000057.1 GCA_017450585.1 Bacteroidales bacterium | reverse complement strand
GCAGAGGCCCTTCTGATGTACGAAATGCATCTTCGGATGCGATCGGTACAGGAGAGGCCCTTCTGCTGTACGAAATGCGCCTTCGGGGGACCGGTAAGCACACCCGGAGGGTATCCCGGTCAGATCATCAGCCTACATCCGGGTTTCCTCCGGGCCGGCAGCAAAAATTCAGGCCTTCCAGGGTTTCCTCCGGTCCGGCTGCGCATCCGCCGGGCTATGGGGAGGGCCCGGCGGCCTTGCCGGCCCAGGAAAACCCTCCCGCATGCGTGTGACCTCTTGCCGGCCCAGGAAAACCCTCTCGCGCACATGAGAGCGTTTTTTTCGGCAGGATGAAGCAGCGGGTCGGAATTTTGTCTATCTTTGCACCGAGGTTCCGCCGAAATGCTGACGCAGACGATGGGCTGACGCAGAGACGAGGGCGGACCAAGTGTAACAGGTACCACTATAAAAACTGAAAGATGAAGACTAAGACTCAATTTTCGGCGACATTCGTGTTGCTGGCCGTGTTGTTCACGGTTTGTTTAATCACTAGTAACCTCCTGGCGACTAAGATTTTTGCTATTGGAAGCAAAATCGTTTTGCCGTGCGCGGTGCTGATTTTTCCAATTTCCTACATCCTGAACGACTGCTTCACGGAAGTTTATGGCTACCGCAAGGCCAGGCTGGTCATCTGGATGGCATTCGCGATGAACTTCTTCGTCGCTCTTTTCGGACAAATAGCCGTGTGGCTCCCCGCCGCATCTTTCTGGCAGGGCGGCGAGCATTTTGAATTCGTATTCAGGATGGCACCCCGGGTAGCAGCGGCATCACTTCTCGCCTTCCTCCTCGGGAGCAATCTCAACGCTCTGGTGCTCAGCAAGATGAAAGTAGCCTCCAAGGGCAAGGGCTTCGGATGGCGGGCCATTATCAGTTCCCTCGCCGGCGAGCTATGCGACTCCCTGATATTTATGCCTATCGCCTTCTTCGGCACCCCGTGGAAAATCCTTGCAGGCATGATGCTGGTACAGGTAAGTTTCAAGGTACTCTACGAGATCGTGGTACTGCCGCTAACGACGGTCATCGTCCGCAAGCTAAAGACCGCCGAAGAAATAGATACATACGACGACGGCATCTCTTATAACGTATTCAAAATCAAAGACTTTTAGATATGGCAAAGGCTTCTGACAATAAACGCAGCCGTGAGGGTCTGGAGGCCCTTGGGCACAAGACAAAGTATAGTGACAATTATGCTCCGGAGGTTCTGGAAACCTTTAATAACATGCACCCGGACAACGACTACTGGGTGAGGTTCAATTGCCCTGAATTCACGACGCTCTGCCCCACCACCGGGCAGCCGGACTTTGCTGAAATCCGTATCTCCTATATTCCGGACATCAAGATGGTGGAAAGCAAGAGCCTGAAACTATACCTGTTCAGTTTCCGCAATCACGGCGACTTCCACGAGGACTGCGTTAACAAAATCATGAAAGACCTCATCGCCCTGATGGATCCAAAATACATCGAGGTCACAGGCATCTTCACGCCCCGCGGCGGCATCTCGATCTACCCTTACGCGAACTACGGCCGTCCCGGCACCAAATACGCCGCCCTGGCTGAGCAGCGCTTCGCCACCCACGAATAGGCCCTCGGAGAGACCACGACTAGTCGAACTAATCCGAAAAAACCGCCACAAAGAAAATCCGCCACTTGATTTTCAGCAACTTAGAAAATCAGGTGGCGGATTTTTCCGACTAGTTCGACTAGTCTACCATCTATCCTCTGAGGAGACGGTGAGTCTTTTCCTGCCGTGGCGGCGACGGGCTGCGAGAACGCGGCGACCATTGGCGGAAGCCATGCGCTCACGGAATCCATGCTTGTTCACTCTCTTGCGGCGGGAGGGTTGAAATGTCCTTTTCATTGTATGATCTTTTTATATTTTCGAATTTGGGACTGCAAATGTAGATTATTTAAATGTGAATAACAAATTTTTCGGCGAAATAATCATCTTGCAGCCACTCACTGACCGGCCAGGTGCGCACAGATACCCTCTGGAAATGCCATTTCCGGCAGAATTCAGCTATTTCACTTTCAATATCACCGCCTTTCAGGACCAGGATGCCACGTCTGTAGCGGCCGCGCACCCAAGGATAGAATTTGTCTAGCGTAGTCACGGCGCGGGAAACGACCCAGTCGAAGGTGTCGGGCAGGTCCTCGGCGCGCGAGTGGACGCAGGTCACGTTCGTAAGTCCCAGAGCTGCAGCGACTTCGCGGGCAACCATCACTTTTTTGCCAATACTGTCGCAGAGCGTAAACCGGACCTCCGGGTAGACCACGGCCAGCGGAATGCCGGGGAAGCCGCCGCCCGTACCCAGATCCAGCACACTCTCCCCTGCCCGAAACCCCGCCCCGGCAGGACTGGCAGAACCATCACCGCAAGCGGCAGGACCACCCGCAGAATCGGCAGAACCACAGGCAGGACCGGCAGAATCAGCGCCGGCATCGTCGAGGCGGCGGAGGTATTCGGCGATTGCCAAGGAGTGCAGGATGTGGTGTTCGTAGATATTGTCAATATCCTTGCGGGATATGACGTTGATGCGTTCGTTCCACTCCCGGTACAGCTCCACCGCACGCACAAAGCTCGGGTCGGTTACCAGCTGCGCGACATCAAGGCTGGTCGCATGCCCGGTCGCCAAGTTCTCAGTCTTCATGCTTCATTTCCTCTATCAATGCCTTCGCACGGCGCAGGCGCGTGCGGACGGTGTTCAGTTCCAGGCCGGTAGCCTCGGCGATTTCCTTATAAGCCATCCCGTCGATGAGGCGCTTGCGGGCCACATCCCGGTAAAGCTCGGGCAGCGCGTCGATGCAGGACTGAGTGTTCTGCTCATCCTCGCCTCGGATAATGCTCTCCAGCGGCGAATCCACGCGGTCGGCAATACTGTCCGCCACTACATTGAACTCCTGTACGCCGTCATCCAAATACACCACCCTGTCACGCGGATGCAGGCGCTGCTCCTGCTCCAGAAGGTCCAGGGCCACGTTTTTGGCAATAACCCTGAGCCAGGTGAAGAACTGACTCTTCGACGGATCGAAAGAGCCGATCTGGCGGAAAGCTTTCTCAAAACTGCGCGAGCAGATATCCTCCACCAGCATGTCATCCAGCGACTTCACGCGGCTCTTCACATAGCTCCGGAGTTGGGCAATATAAGTGTCCCACAGCTCGGTAAAAGACCGGCCGTCACCCTTTACGGCATCAGCTACCAGGGCATCAATGTGCTTCGAGCCAGTTGTTTCCATACTTACATTCCACAGTAAGGGGTACAGACAGCGACATTACATTCTCCATCTCAGAGACCACCAGGGCCTGCATCACGGAGATCTCATCAGAAGGCACCTCGAAGACCAGCTCATCATGAATCTGCAGCACCATGCGGCTGCGAAGTCCCTGCTCCTGCATCCGGCGGTCCACTCCTATCATAGCCAGTTTAATGATATCAGCCGAACTGCCCTGGATCGGAGCATTCACGGCGTTCCTCTCAGCGAGGGCCCGGAGATTGGCATTATGCGAATTGATATCGGCGATATAACGCCGACGGCCGAAAAGCGTCTCCACATATCCGCGCTCCCGGGCTGCGACCTTGGTCTTCTCGATAAAGTCGGAAATAGACGGGAACGAAGCGAAATAATCATCGATAATCTTCTTCGCCTCCACGCGGGAAATCTTCAGCCTCTGGGCGAGGCCGAACGAAGAAATACCGTACATGATACCGAAATTTGCCGTCTTCGCGACGCGACGCTGGTCGGCGCTGACCTCCGACACCGGAACTCCGAAAATCTTAGCGGCAGTGGCGGCATGCACATCCACCCCGGCATTGAACGCCTCTATCAGATGCGCGTCGCCGCATAGATGAGCCATAATCCTAAGCTCAATCTGGGAATAATCCGCAGACATAATCACGCAGCCCGCCTCTCCCGGAACGAAAGCCTTACGGATGAGCCGCCCGCGCTCGGTACGGATTGGAATATTCTGCAGGTTAGGATTCGAGGAAGAAAGCCGTCCCGTAGCCGTAAGAGCCTGATTGAAAGTAGTATGCACACGTCCATCCACGGGCGAGATATATCCCGGGAACGGTTCGATATAGGTAGAGAGCAATTTCTTCGCCGCCCGGTATTCCAGGATGGCGTCGATAATCGGGCTGCGGTCAGAAAGCGCAGTCAGCGTCTCCTCATCCGTGCTCCAGCTGCCCTTGGCGGGCTTTTTAGCGCGCGGGTCCAGTTTCAGCTTCTCAAAAATCACCTCCCCGATCTGCTTGGGCGAAGACACATTGAGCTCGGGCTCACCGGCAATCTCCCGCACCAGCGCTTCTTTCCGGGCAATTTCCTCCCGCAAGCCGTCAGCGAACTCCCGTAGCGACAGGACATCCACCTTCACGCCATTGCCCTCCATCCTGGCGAGCACACGGATCAGTGGCTCCTCGATATTGTCATAAAGCTTCCGCACACCGTCCTGCTCCATGCGTGCGGACAGGATGCCGGAGAGCGAAAGGATGGCCGCAGCCTCGCGGGAATGGTCTTCCGGGGCAATAGCCTCGTCCGTCTCGTCGTCGAAGAGCGAGAGCGCACGCGGAGCTTCGTCCCGGCCCGTCGGCTCGTCCAGGCTGACGCCCAAAAACTGCAATGCAAGCGCGGAAAGCTCGTGCGAACGCTCTGGATTGAGCAGGTAGTGCATCAGTTCAATGTCGAGCAGACGGCCTTCCAGCGGCGTTTCGCGGAGCAGCTTTTTAAGGCAATGGCCACACTTGGCGACGCTCGCATCAGAGAGCAGGTCGCGCAGCGCAGCGGCATTGCTACTACACACTATCACAGTATCCTCCGTACCGGGAAGGAGCTCGCCGGCCTCGGAAAGGCGCATCGCACCGTGCCGAAGAGCCGCCGCCCAAAGGCTGTCAGCGCTGCCGTACAGGGCAATATTGCCATACGTCCGTGCGGCCTGCATCACCTGCGCGGGGGTCGCGCTCTCGAAGCGGAACTCCGCAGCCGCAGCGCCGGACCCGCCAGCCACGCCGGTACCTGAACCGACCGATGCGCCAGGCTGGGGGGCCGGGACGTGGCTGATGTAGCGCCGCAGCGAATTGAACTCGTACAGACTGAACAGCTCCGAGATGCGGGGGCTGTAATCACGGTCCAGAACCATGTCGGCGGCGGTAGTGTCCAGGGCAATGTCGGTCTTGATGGTCACCAGCCGTTTGCTCAGGGCAATATGGTCGCCCGCGGCCTCGAACATCGCGCGCTGTTTCTCGCTCAGTTCGTCCAAGTGCGCGTAGATATTCTCCACGCTGCCGTATTTGGATACCAGTTTGCTCGCGCCCACCTCGCCGACACCGTTCACGCCGGGCACATTGTCCGCAGTATCACCGCAGATCGCCAGCATGTCAATCACTTGCACCGGGTCGAGGATATTGTACTTCTCACAGATTTCCTTTACGCCCAAGACCTCCGCGTCGGCGCCGTTCTTGCCGGGTTTGTACTGGTAAATCCCGTCCGCGATCAACTGGCCGTAGTCCTTATCCGGCGTAACCATGTACACGCTCAGACCTTCTGCGGCGCTGCGTTTCGCCATTGACCCGATCACGTCATCCGCTTCGAAACCGCGGATCATCAGCACGGGAATATTCATGGCCCCGCACAGCTCTGTCAGAGGCTCGAGGGCGTCGATGACCAGCTGCGGGGTGGGCGGGCGGTTCGCCTTGTAGGCGGGGAACATTTCGTTACGGAAGGTGCCTCCGGGAGGGTCGAAAGCCACAGCCAGATGGCTGGGTTTCTCCTTTTCGATCAGTTCCAGCAAATATTTGGTGAACCCGAAGAGGATGGATGTATCCACTCCCTTTGAGTTGATCATGGGCCTGCGCATGAATGCATAGTACATCTTGAAGATGAGCGCGTGCCCGTCGATTAAGAACAGTCTTCCGTTCGGCATAGCTTTCAAAGATAAGACTTTTTGGCGAAAGGCGCTACTTTTATTAAATTTGCGCTGCGATGAAAGTTACAAAAACAGAAATAGAGGACCTGCTGGTCCTGGAGCCGAAGGTGTTTGGCGATGCCAGAGGGTATTTTTTCGAAGCCTTTAACGAGAGGGATTTCCGCGAGGCCACGGGTCTGTCCGTGCAGTTCGTGCAGGATAATGAATCCCGCTCCCAGAAGGGTGTACTCAGGGGTATGCACTTCCAGAAGGCCCCCTTCGCCCAGGACAAACTGATCCGGGTGGTGCGCGGCAGCGTGCAGGATGTGGCAGTCGACCTCAGGCCAGGCTCCCCCACATACGGGCGGCATTTCTCTATTGTCCTCTCCGGCGAGAACCACCTTATGGTCTTTATCCCCGCCGG
>JAFSTI010000056.1 GCA_017450585.1 Bacteroidales bacterium | reverse complement strand
GTCCGGGTACTTCGTGCGCAGGTCGATCAGCATCAGGTGGTTGTCAGTGCCGCCGGAGACGATCTTGTAGCCCTTGTCGATAAAGGCCTGGCACATGGCTTTCGCGTTTGCGGCGACCTGTTTCTGGTACTCCTTGAATTCGGGCTGAAGGGCCTCGAAGAAGGCGACGGCTTTTGCGGCGATGATGTGCTCCAGCGGACCGCCCTGCACTCCGGGGAAGACGCTCGAATTCAGTATCTGGCTCATCTTCTTGATCTCGCCCTTCGGGGTGGTGAGGCCCCAGGGGTTGTCGAAGTCCTTGCCCATCAGGATGACGCCGCCGCGCGGTCCGCGAAGCGTCTTATGGGTGGTGGAGGTCACTATGTGCGCGTATTTGACAGGATTCTTCAGCAGTCCCGCGGCGATCAGGCCGGCGGTATGGGCCATGTCTATCCAGAGTATTGCCCCGACCTTATCGGCTATTGACCTCATGCGCTCATAATCCCACTCGCGGGAGTAGGCGGACGCGCCGCCGATGATCAGTTTCGGCTTGCACTCCAGGGCCTTGCGCTCCATTTCATCATAGTCGATCATGCCGGTCTCCTCGCTGAGGCCGTACGCGACTGCGTGGTACAGCATGCCGGATGCATTGACAGGCGAACCGTGGGTGAGGTGACCGCCCTGCGAGAGGTCCAGTCCCATGAAAGTGTCGCCCGGCTTCAGGCAGGCCATGGTCACGGCCATATTGGCCTGGGCACCGGAATGTGGCTGTACGTTAGCGTATTCGGCATCGAAAAGTTCTTTGAGACGGTCAATGGCAATCTGCTCGATCTGGTCCACGATGCCGCAACCGCCATAGTAGCGTTTGCCCGGGTAGCCCTCGGCATATTTGTTCGTGCAAATGGAGCCGGCGGCTTCCAGCACGTTGTCACTGACGTAATTTTCTGATGCAATGAGTTCGAGACCGGAGCTCTGGCGCTCCTTTTCTTTGCGAATGAGCTCGCTGATGACAAGATCCTGTTTCATATATGTGTAATTGCGAGTCACAAAGATAGCATTTTTTGTTATATTTGTGGAGGACAATGGAGAATAAAAAATGTACCGGCGAGCAGCTGGGCCGCATATCTGCTTCTGAATACCGCTCCCGCGAAAAGCGGGGTGTGGCGGTAGTGCTGGACAATGTCCGCAGCGCGTTCAACGTCGGCTCGGTATTCCGCAGCTGCGACGCTTTCGCCGTGGATAAATTGTACCTGTGCGGCATCTGTGCCGTACCCCCGTCGGCCGAGATACACAAGTCGGCACTTGGAGCGGAGGCGAGCGTGGAGTGGGAGCATTGTCCCGATACCCTGCAGCTGGTGGAGCGACTGCGCGCCGAAGGCTGGACGGTGGTGAGCGTGGAGCAGACCGTCCGCTCGCAGATGCTCGACAGTTTCGAGCCGGAGCCGGGCCGTCGCTACGCGCTGATTTTTGGCAATGAGGTCGATGGCGTCCGGCAGGAGGTCGTGGATGCATCCGACCTGTCGCTTGAAATCCCGCAGTGGGGGACAAAGCACTCGCTGAACGTCAGCGTGGCGGCGGGTGTCGTGTTATGGAAGTTTAAACCTGAAAGAATATGAAACGTTTATTGACAATTGCAATGATTGCGCTTGCAGCTGCGTCCTGCGGGCCCAAGGTGAAACTGGTTCCGGAAAAGAACTTTGACAAGGAACTGGATGGCAAGAAGGTCGCCCTGTACACGATCAAGGGCGGTGACCTGATCGCCCAGGTAACTAATTTCGGCGGCAGGGTAGTGTCCCTGTGGGTGCCGAACAAGGACGGCGGCATGACGGATGTGGTGCTCGGCCACAACACCCTGGAAGAGTATGCCGAGCCGGATGGCGAGCGTTTCGTGGGCTGCTGCGTCGGTCCCGTGGCGAATCGTATATGCAAAGGCCGCTTCTGCATCGACGGGCAGGAGTACAATGTTCCTATCAATAATGATGAGAACTCCCTGCATGGCGGATTCAAGGGCGTGGATATGCTCGTATGGGACGTGGAAGAGGTGGATGACAATTCCATCACCTTGAAGGTCGTGCATCCGGACGGAATGGAAGGCTATCCCGGCAATATCACCATCGAGATGACCTACACCCTGACTTGCAATAATGCCCTGAAGATTGATTATGAGGCCGTTTCCGACAAGAAGACCCCCATCAACCTTTCTCATCATGCGATGATCAACATCGGCGGAGAGCTTGAGGAGAATATCGAGGATCAGATCATGCGTATCAACGCTGATTTCTATACCCCGACCGATCCTACCATGATTCCTACCGGTGAGATTAAGTCTGTGGAAGGTACTCCTTTCGATTTCCGTCAGCCTAAGCTTATCGGCCGCGATATCGCTCTTGACGATCCGGACCTGGCTATCGGCCGCGGTTTCGACCATAACTGGTGCGTCAATGCCCCCGCAGAGGGTGAGCTTCGTGATGTCTGCACCGTGCACAGCCATCGTACCGGCATCATCATGCAGGTACTGAGCGACCAGCCGGGCGTGCAGTTCTACAGTGGTAATTTCTTCGATGGCCGCGGTGTCGGAAAGAATGGCAAGAGCTATGATTTCCGTCACGCTCTGGCTATCGAGACCCAGAATTATCCTGACGCCGTGAACCACGAGAATTTCCCTTGCTCCGTGTATGAGCCCGGGCAGGAGTACAGTCAGGTCTGCATCTATAAGTTCAGTGTCTGCCCCAAGCATGCAAAGAAGGCCTGCGGCAAGGACAAGGCTTGCTGCAAGGAGGAAGGCTGCTGCGGAGAGGCCGGCTGCTGTGAGAAAGACGGCTGCTGCGGCAAGGATGATTGCTGCGACAAGTAGTGCGATATGACAATTTGTCAGCCGCAGCGCGCTGGCACATACTTTGACCTTTGACAAAGCGTCTCCGCCTGGTGCGGGGGCGCTTTTTGAAAATACAAATTAAAACATATTATCATGATTAAACCATTGGCAGACAGAGTGTTGATTGAGCCTCAGGAGGCTATGACACAGACAGCGTCAGGACTTTATATTCCTGATACGGCGAAAGAAAAACCCCAGCAGGGCAAGGTCCTGGCGGTCGGTCCCGGTAAGAAGGACGAACCCATGGAGCTTAAGGCCGGGGATGTCGTGCTTTACGGCAAGTATTCCGGCACGGAAGTGACCGTTGACGAGAAGAAGTATCTCATTGTCAGGCAGTCAGATGTTTTAGCTATTCTGTAAGGAGGATTTATTATGGCAAAGGAAATAAAATTCGATGTGGACGTCAGGTCCAAGATGAAAGACGGTGCTGACGCATTGGCAGATGCCGTTAAGGTTACTCTCGGTCCGAAAGGCCGCAACGTGGTTATTGACAAGAAATACGGCGCTCCGCAGGTAACTAAGGACGGCGTGACTGTCGCCAAGGAAGTTGAACTCGAGGATAAGTTCGAGAATATGGGTGCGCAGATGGTCAAGGAAGTCGCTTCCAAGACTAACGAGCAGGCCGGTGACGGCACCACTACCGCTACGGTCCTCGCGCAGGCTATTATTAATGTAGGTATAAAGAACGTTACCGCCGGTGCGAACCCGATGGACCTTAAGAGGGGCATCGATAAGGCTGTCGCAGCCGTGGTGGCCGAGCTGAAGAAATCCAGCCAGGCCGTCGGTGACGATTATTCCAAGATTGAGCAGGTCGGTACCGTGTCTGCCAATAACGACGAGTATATTGGCAAACTTATCGCCGATGCCATGTCCAAGGTAAAGAAGGACGGTGTCATCACCGTGGAAGAGGCCAAGGGCACTGATACCGAGGTCAAGGTGGTCGAGGGTATGCAGTTCGACCGTGGCTATATCTCCGCTTACTTCATGACTAACGGTGACAAGATGGAGGCCGTCCTGGATAATCCTTACGTTCTCATCACCGATAAGAAGATCTCCGCGATGAAGGACCTTATGCCGGTTCTCGAGCCTGTGGCCCGCGAAGGCAAGGAACTCCTTATTATTGCAGAGGATGTGGATGGCGAGGCTCTTACCACTCTGGTGGTGAATAAGCTCCGCGGCACCCTGAAGATTGCTGCTGTCAAGGCTCCCGGTTTCGGCGACCGCCGCAAGGAGATGCTGCAGGATATCGCTGTGCTGACCGGCGCTACCGTCGTGTCAGAGGAGAGGGGTTATACTCTGGAGAACGCTACGCTTGATATGCTGGGCAAGTGCGAGAAGGTGACTATCACCAAGGAGAACACTACCATTGTCGGCGGAGCCGGTTCCAAGGATGAGATTGCCGCACGTGCCGAGTCTATCCGCAGCCAGATTGCCACGACAAAGTCCGACTATGACCGCGAGAAGCTCCAGGAGAGGCTTGGAAAGCTCGCCGGCGGTGTGGCTGTCCTTTATGTGGGCGCTACGACTGAGGTCGAGATGAAGGAGAAGAAGGATCGCGTGGAGGATGCACTGAACGCTACCCGCGCAGCTGTCGAGGAAGGTTATCTGCCCGGAGGCGGTGTGGCATATATCCGTGCCGCTGAGGTCCTGAAGGATATGAAGGGCGAGTGCGATGATGAGACTACCGGTATCCATATCGTGGCTAAGGCCATTGAGGAGCCTCTCCGTCAGATCGCTACCAATGCCGGTGTGGATGGCAGCGTGGTGATCCAGAAGATCCGTGAGGGTAAGGGTGACTTTGGTTACAATGCCCGTACCGGTGAGTTTGTCAAGATGTATGAGGCCGGAGTGATCGATCCTACCAAGGTCGCACGTGTGGCTCTCGAGAATGCAGCTTCCGTGGCTGGAATGTTCCTGACCACCGAGTGCGGCATCGTTGATATCCCCGAACCTGCTCCCGCGGCTCCCGCAATGCCCGCCGGAGGGATGATGTAAAGTTTTTTGCGAAAAAAAATCGCAAAACGCTTGCAGAATCAAAAAAGGTTTGTACCTTTGCAATCCCGCTTGAGAGAGTGGGATTTTTTACGCCCTGGTGGGTGATAAAAAGGATCTTTGACAAGACTGAAGGAAAGTACAAGCAAGTACCGAGAACAAGTAGATCGAGAGCGTCGATTCTTTTATATAAGAATACGTCAGTGAGTCAAGCTCTGGTAATATAGAG
>JAFSTI010000055.1 GCA_017450585.1 Bacteroidales bacterium | reverse complement strand
GTCCGTATGGTGAGCGCAGGAGTTTCGGTGAAGACCGTCCGCGCCGCGAAGGCGGATACGGCGAGCATCGTTCATACGGCGAGCATCGTTCATATGGTGACCGTCCGTCCCGCCCCTATGGCGAACGTCGCGAGTTTGGCGGCGAACATCGCCAGTATGGTGGCGAGCGCAGGAGTTTTGGTGAGGACCGTCCGCGCCGTGAGGGCAATTATGGCGAGCGCCGTCAGTACGGTGAGCGCAGGAGTTTTGGCGAAGACCGTCCTTCCCGCCCCTATGGCGAACGCCGCAGTTTCGGCGGTGGCCGTCCGTCCCGTCCCGGCAAGCCCGGCCGCAAGTTTGCGCCTACATTCGACGAGCGCGAGGGCCATGGCATCTCCAAGATGCTCTCCCGCAAGCCGCAGCTGGACAAAATGCCCGCCCGCGAGGCTGAACCGATGGAGATCAAGTCCGAGATCCGTCTGAACCGATTCATCGCGAATTCCGGCGTCTGCTCCCGCAGGGAGGCCGATACCTACATCCAGGCCGGAGTGGTGACCGTGAACGGAGAGGTAGTAACCGAACTTGGAACCAAGGTCAATATTTTTGAGGATGACGTCCGCTTCAATGGCGAGCGCCTGAAGGGAGAGGAGAAGGTTTACATCGTGATGAACAAGCCTAAAGGTTATGTGACATCCGTCAGCGACCCTCACGCCGATAAGACCGTGATGGATCTGCTGAAGGGCTGCAGCAGCAGGGTATTCCCTGTGGGCCGTCTGGATAAGGCCACTACCGGAGTGCTGATGTTTACCAACGACGGCGAGATGGCCGAGAAGCTGACTCATCCCTCATACGATAAGAAAAAGATTTACCAGGTCCTTTTGGACAATCCCCTCAAGCAGGAGGATTACGACAGGGTGCTCTCCGGTGTAACTCTCTCCGACGGTGACGTGAAGGCCGACGAACTGGAGTATATCGATGATGAGGATCACCGCCGTCTGGGCATAGAGATACATTCCGGAAAGAACCGTGTGGTCCGCCGCATCTTCGAGTCCCTGGGATACGAGGTCAAGGCCCTCGACCGGGTGTACTTCGCCGGCCTTACGAAAAAGGGCCTGAAGAAGGGCGAGTGGAGGTATCTCAGTGAAGGTGAAGTGAATATCCTGAAGATGGGTGCCTATGTCTAAACAGCACCGGTCGGGATTTGTCAATATCATCGGGAACCCGAATGTCGGGAAGTCCACGCTGATGAACGCCCTGGTGGGGGAGAAACTGTCCATCGTGACAGCCAAGGCGCAGACTACGCGCCACCGCATCATGGGAATTGTCAGCGGAGAGGACTTCCAGATAGTGTATTCGGATACCCCCGGAATCTTGAAGCCTGCGTACCGCCTTCAGCGCAATATGCTGAACTTCGTGGACGGGGCTATCGGAGATGCTGACATCATCCTGTATGTGACCGATACTGTGGAGAAGGCAGATAAGAACGGGGAATATGTGGAGCGGCTCGGCCGGCTGCAGTGCCCGGTGATCGTGGTGATCAATAAGATCGACATCAGCGACCAGGCGAAAGTGGTGGAACTCCTGTCTTACTGGCAGGGCCTGCTGCCGAACGCGCTGGTCATACCGGCTTCCGCCCAGGAGAAGTTCAATCTCGAGAGCATCTTCGATGCCATCGTGGAGCGGCTTCCCGTGAACCCGCCCTGGTTCGACAAGGATGCATTCACGGATAAGAACCTACGCTTCTTCGCCTCGGAGATTATCCGGGAGAAGATACTCCTCAATTATGATCAGGAGATTCCGTACTGCTGCGAAGTGGGCGTGGAGTCCTTTAAGGAAGGGGAGGAGCGTTATGAAATCAGCGCGGTGATCTATGTCGCCCGTGAATCACAGAAGGGTATTATAATAGGTAAGGGCGGCTCCGCCCTCAAGCGGCTGGGCACGCAGTCCCGCCTGGAGATGGAAGATTTCTTCCAGAAGAAGGTGTTCCTCTCGCTGTTCGTAAAGGTGGACGAAGACTGGCGTGAGAGCCGCAGGGAGCTTAAGAAATTTGGATACGAAGAATAGAAGATATGACTGAAGACGAGCAGATCATCGAAGAGCCTATCGAGGAAGAACTTGAGGAGATTCCGGAGGGGAGCGCCCCGTCCGGAAAGTATGATAAACTTCTGGGAAGCGACAGCCGTAAGTATAAGCTCTCGGGCATGTTCAAGGACTGGTTCTTGGACTACTCTTCCTATGTCATACTTCAGAGGGCCGTGCCCCATATCGTGGACGGACTGAAGCCTGTGCAGCGCCGCGTCCTGCACGCCATGTACAAGATGGATGACGGCGCCTATACGAAGGTCGCCAATATCGTCGGCCAGGCGATGCAGTATCACCCGCACGGAGACGCCTCCATCCTGGGAGCGTTGGTGCAATTGGGCCAGAAAGGCTTTGCGGTGGACTGTCAGGGTAACTGGGGCAATATCCTTACGGGCGATTCAAACGCCGCGCCCCGATACATTGAGGCCCGCCTGAGCAAGTTCGCAAAAGAGGTTATCTTCGACCCGAAGGTCACGAACTGGATGACCTCGTACGACGGCCGCAACCAGGAACCCACCGAACTGCCGGTCCGCTTCCCGCTGTTGCTCGCACAGGGTACGGAAGGCATCGCGGTCGGTATGGCCTCGAAAATATTGCCCCACAACTTTAACGAGCTGCTGGACGCGTCCGTCGCCATTTTGGAGGATAAGCCGTTCCAGCTGTATCCCGACTTCCCGACCGGCGGTTTTGCGGATTGCTCGAAGTACGCAGACGGCCGCAGGGGAGGTACGGTGAAGGTGCGCGCCCGTATTGACAAGATTGACAAAAACACCATTGTCATTACCGAACTGCCGTACGGTAAGACGACTTCCGCGCTGATCGACTCCATCCTGAAGGCGAAGGATAAGGGCAAGATTAAGATCAAGAAGATCGACGATATGACGACGGACAAGGTGGAGATCATCATCCATCTGCCGAACGACGTGTCGCCGGATAAGACCATTGACGCGCTGTATGCGTTTACGGACTGCGAGTCGAATGTGGCTCCGAACGCCTGCGTGATCGTGGACAATATGCCTCAGTTCCTGTCAGTGAGCGAGATTCTCCGCTATGACACCATGCATACGAAGGACCTGCTGGAGAGGCAGTTGCGCATCAAGCTGGATGAACTGGAACTGAAGTGGCATTATGACTCGCTGGAGCGGATTTTCTTCGAGAACCGCATATACAAGGTGCTGGAGCAGGATCAGCAGAGCTGGGAGGAGCAGGTGGATGAGATCTTCAAGCGCATGCTTGAGTTCCAGCCGATGCTGCACCGGGAGATTCTGCGTGAGGATATCTTGAAGCTGGTCGAGAAACCTGTCCGTAAGATTTCCAAGTTCGACGTGAAGGCGATCGAGGAGGAGATTCTGGGACTCGAGGAGCAGATGCGTGAGGTTCAGGACAATCTGGACCATATCGTGCGTTATACCATCGACTGGTTCAAGTCCCTGAAGAAGAAGTATGGCAAGGATTACCCGCGTCTTACTGAGTTGACGGGCTTCGAGACTATCGCCGTGACCAAGGTCGTGTCGAATAATGCCAAGCTTTCGGCCAATCTGGCGGAAGGTTTCGTGGGAATCGGCCTTAAGCGCGATGACGGCGGCGAGTTCGTCTGCGACTGCTCCGACATGTCGGAGATTATTGTCATCAACAAAGAGGGTAAGTACCGTGTGTCGAAGGTCAGTGATAAGGCTTTCTTCTGGAAGGATCTGATCTACGTGGGCCTGTTCAACAGGGGAGACGAGCGTACTATATATAATGTAATATACCGCGAGGGCAAGACCGCGCTTTCTTATGCGAAGCGTTTTGCCATCACCGGGGTGACGCGTGACAAGGATTATGATATCACCCAGGGGACTCCGGGCTCGACGCTGCTCTGGTTCTCGGCCAATCATAACGGTGAGGCTGAGTCGGTGAGGATTAATTTCCGGCCGCGTCCGAAACTTAAGAAGCTGACGGCCGAGTATGATTTTTCGGAACTCGCTATAAAGGGTAAGACTTCGCGTGGTAATCTGGTGTCTAAGAATCCGATCCAGAAGATCAGCCTGAAGAGTAAGGGTGTGTCTACCATTTCCGGTAAGGATATCTGGTATGATGCGGATATCCAAAAGCTTAATGATGAGTCCCGCGGACAGTATCTGGGTCAGTTCGCCTCTGACGATAAGGTTCTCGCGATCTTTAAGAACGGTACCTATTATACTACATCGTTCGATGTGTCGAACCGTTATCAGGGGGATCTACTTGATATCTGCAAGCTGGATGAGGGCCGTACTTATTCTGCCCTGTATTATGACGGTGTGGCGAAGGCTTTCTATGTGAAGCGTTTCTCATTCGCGCCTTCGGACAACACCCCGGTGTCGTTTATTTCCGAGACTAAGGGCTCGCGTCTGGTGGAGCTTTCTTCGGATGCCCATCCTCAGATGGAGCTGGTTTTCGGCGGGCGTCATGCTCACCGGGAGAATGAACTGGTGGATGTCGAGGAGTTCATCGCGAAGAAGGGTGTGGGCGCCAAGGGTAAGAAGTGCTCTGATAAGGATCTGAAGTCGGTGCGTTTTGCTGAGCCGCTTATCAAGGATGAGCCTGAGGACGAGCCTGCCGAGATCGTTGAGGTGGCCGATGTAGTGCCTGATACCTCTGTCGCGCCTGCTGACATGCCGGACTTCGGAATGCCCGAGGTGATTATGCCGCAGGGCTCCATCACGGTCACCATCTCAGACGATCCCGACCCGGAAAGCATCCCCGACGTCTACGAGCCGACGTTGTTCTAGTCCCCGACACCTTCTCCGCACCAATCCGTCGTGCTCGTTAGGGTGCGCGGTGGAGAAGAAGATAACGTGAGGAGGATCGAAAACAAATAAATATTACTATCTTTCGCCCGATAACCAATTATTTCGGCCCCGATGAGACGGCTATTCTTCTTTTTTTCGCTCCTGTTCGGCTCATTTATAATGGTTCAAGCCCAGACGGCCGAGGGACAGGGGGTCTCGCTCCGGTAAATCCCTCCCAGACTGCGTCTGGGCCCCTCCCGTTCACGAGGCCACGGGCGGCCACGCCTCGCGAGGCCTCCCTGTCCCTCAGCCAGTCCACGATGTCCTATGACACGCTTGGGAACAGGACGCAGAGGGTTATTGCGCCGGCGGCACCGTCGAGGGAAGGAGGACGAGGTGGCCAAGGGGAGGAAGGACAGAAGAAAAGAGGTAAGGAACTGATTCAAGTGGAAGATTATAATTTTGATAGAGACTCTTATATTCCATAACAAAATGAAAGAGAATGAAGTAATTATTGAAATGCCAATGTTGGAAGAGAATGGTCCCCTGTGGAGGCGCGTTATTGCAGAACAAATTGGGGAGAATGCTTTCCGCATTATCTCTACAGATGAACATGAGGATATGGAATCGGTAGGAGAGGAGTGGGTGTTTCACGCTGGAGACATTGTAAGATGCGAATTAAGGACGTTTGTACCTCAAGTTGGGGAGAGTGATCCACATGAATGCCTTGCCGCTGTCAATTATGTTGATAGTGAGACCCCAATTCCTTACTATGATAGGTATTTATGACGGATATTCCTTCAATTATTGTGCTGGCGCACCCTTTGTGCACCGGTCTGGCTCCAGACTAATAGTCTACCCCGGAGAGGAAGAGGGCGTGGCCGGGGACGGATTGGCCGGCGTCGGAGCGTGTGGCGGGGCTGTCGGGAAGGGCGGTGAACCAGTCTATGGGGAGTTTGCCGCGGCCGACTTCGAGGAGGGAGCCGACGATGGCGCGGACCATGTTCCGGAGAAAGCGGTCTGCCGCCACCCGAAAGTACCAGTAGTTACTCTCACAGCGGACGGCAGCTTCTACTCCGGCTACGTCCATTCTCGGGCCTGCGGCCCTGCGGCTGAGTAACGCCGGAGCAGAACTGCCGCTCCGCTGTCCGAAGTCCATGATGCCCACGTGCGTGGGGGTGTAGGGATGCCAGGCGGCTTCGTAGATGGTGCAGATGGAGGTTTTGGAGTTTCCGCCGGTCTTTTCAAAGCATGCGAAGTCATGCGTTCCCAGCAGGGAGGCTGCCGCTTTATTCATCAGGTCGAAGTCCAGGTCATAGCCGCAGAAGAATGAGAAACCGCCCACGAAAGGGTCCTTGCAGCGGTGCAGGAAGTAGGTGTACTCGCGCCTTCGGGCGCTGAAGCGGGCGTGCAATTCATCATCGACCGCACTAATCGAATGAATCACTATTTCAGGGGGCAGGATGGCATTTAATTTGTAGCCAACTTCGCCGGCGTCGAAAGCCTCGGCAGCATCAAAATGCGCCGTGTAGCCGATAGCGCTGACCCCCGCGTCCGTGCGGCCTGCACCTGTGAGCGAAATCTCCTCTCGCAAAAGCTTCGAGAGGGCGTCCTCCAGGATGGCCTGTACGGTCTGTGCGTTTGGCTGAACCTGCCAGCCGCTCAGACGGGTGCCATTGTACGAAAGTGTGATGAAATAACGCATTGACTGCAAAAATACAATATTATAATGGAAAACGTAAACATCAAGGAACTCAACGACCGCATCAGGCAGGAAAGTGAATTCACGGATATCCTCTCCCTGGAAATGGGAAAAGTCATTGTGGGACAGAAGCATCTGGTGGAGAATCTTCTTATCGGGCTGCTCTCTAACGGTCACATTCTTCTCGAAGGTGTCCCCGGCCTCGCCAAGACTCTCGCCATCAATACACTCGCGCAGGCGGTGTCGGCGAAGTTCAGCCGCATCCAGTTTACCCCTGACCTGCTCCCTGCAGATGTGCTCGGTACGCTGATCTACTCCCAGAAAAAGGAGCAGTTCGAAATCCACAAGGGCCCCATCTTCGCGAACTTCGTGCTTGCGGATGAAATCAACCGAAGCCCGGCCAAGGTGCAGTCGGCTCTGCTCGAAGCCATGCAGGAGCGACAGGTTACTATCGGAGATGAGACATTCAAGCTCCCCGAGCCTTTCCTCGTGATGGCTACCCAGAACCCTATCGAGCAGGAAGGAACCTATCCTCTGCCCGAGGCCCAGGTGGACCGTTTTATGCTGAAGGTCGTGGTGGACTATCCGAAGAAAGAAGAGGAGCGCCAGATCATACGCATGAATAACTCCGGCGAATTCCCGAAAGCCAGCCCGGTTATCAAGCCCGAGGACATCATCAGAGCCCGCGAGGTCGTCCGTGAAGTATATATGGACGAAAAGATCGAGCGCTACATAGTCGATATCGTATACGCTACCCGTACTCCTGAAGAGTATGGACTCAAAGACGTAAAGGGACTTATCTCCTATGGTGCATCTCCTCGTGCCAGCATCTCGCTGAGTGCGGCGGCGAAAGCCTACGCCTTTATCAAGCGCCGCGGCTATGTTATTCCAGAGGACGTGCGTGCCGTATGTCCCGAGGTGCTCCGCCACCGTATCGGGCTCACCTATGAGGCTGAGGCCGAGAATGTCACTTCCGACGAACTCGTACAGAGAGTTATCAACGCCGTAATCGTCCCGTAACGGTAAACTGACCGGAAACAATACGCAATGCAGACCAGGAGTGCAACGGACCTGCTGAAAAAGGTCCGTAAAATAGAGATAAAGACCAAGGCGCTGTCCCATCAGATATTCGCCGGCGAATACCATTCGGCCTTCAAAGGGCGCGGAATGGCATTTAGCGAAGTGCGTGAATACCAGTGGGGCGACGATGTGCGCAATATGGACTGGAATGTCACCGCGCGCCTGCGCGCACCTTATATAAAGGTGTTCGAAGAGGAGCGTGAACTCACGGTCGTGCTGCTCATAGATGTCAGCCGCTCCGGCCTCTTCGGTACCTCCGGACAGACCAAACGCGAACTTCTGACCGAAATCGCCGCCACCCTGGCTTTCAGCGCCGGAATCAATAACGACAAGGTCGGGGCCCTGTTCTTCAGTGACAGGGTGGAGAAGTTCATCCCGCCCGGAAAGGGCCGCAGCCAGTTGCTGCACATAATCCGGGAACTGATCGAACTGGAACCGACTTCCGACGGTACCGATATCAGCGCAGCGTTGCGCTTTCTCACCGGTGCGATCAAAAAGAAATGCACGGCCTTCCTGATCAGCGATATGCTTGATACCGAAGCCGATGGCAGCCCCCGCTACGAAGACGCCTTCAAGGTTGCTGTAAACCGTCACGACCTGTCCGTTATCCGGGTGTTCGATCCCCGCGAATGCACCATCCCCGACATCGGTATTGTCAATATAAAAGACTCCGAGACCGGCCGGGCGCAGTGGGTGAACACCTCATCAGAGCGCACGCGCAGTTCGTACGAGCAATGGTTCCGGCAGGCGCAGGTCTCCCGGGAACGGCTGCTTAACCGGTACAGTGTTGACAATGTGAGTATTGCGACCTGCGACGATTATGTCAAGGGCCTGCTGAAACTCTTCCGATCTACAAAATGAAAAAGTTGATATTGACAATAATAACGGCCCTGGCCCTGGTTCCGGCGTTCGCTCATGACGCGCTGCCGGCGGGGGAGACCTTCCTGCACCAGTGTACGCCGCGCGATTCCGTATTGATCGCGGATCACGTGGAGTACGGATTCCTGCTTGAAGGCGTGCAGCCGGGGACCGTGGTCCAATTGCCCCAGATAGCGCAGATCCTCAAGGACAGCCTGGGCGTGGAGATCATCCGCGACTGGCAGATTGACAGTCTGCGTTCCGGTAAGCCGCTGGGCCGTAAAGAACGCCCGGAGCCGGTGAAGCCCTTCGACCTGCGTGCATACCTGACTATCGCTCCGTTCGAGGAGGGGACTTATTATCTGCCGCCGCTCGCGACGCGCCGTACACTGCCCTCCGGGGAGGTTGACACCCTGTTTTTCGACCCGCAGGTGATGGAGGTGAAGACGATGCCGGTGGATACCGCGACCTTCGAAATCCACGACATCAAGGACCAGATTACCTATCCGGTCACGTTCGCGGAGGTGGCACCCTGGCTGTTCGGAGGGCTGGGTGTGGCCGGGCTCATTGCCCTGGCCGTGTGGCTGATCGTCCGTGCACGGCGCCGTTCGCGCCAGGAAGAAGAGTCGAAGGAACCGCCGTACCTGGTGGCCCTGCGAACGCTGGAGAAGTACCGCGGCGAGAAGTTCTGGGCTCCCGAGAAGCAGAAACAGCTATACTCTGGCATTACGGACACCCTGCGGACATACATGGAAAGGACTTTCGATGTGAATGCGGAGGAGATGACTACCGGCGAGATCTTTGATGCCCTGAAAGGCGAGAAGACCATTCCGGAGGATCTGTTTGCAGAGGTTCGGGAGCTGTTTGAACTTTCTGATCTGGTGAAATTTGCCAAGGCTGTGGCGACCGATGCCGAGAATGCGCATGCCATTCCGACGGCGGTGCGTTTCGTTACATCTACATATCAGGCGGAACTCGACGAGCAAACCGCCCAGGGTGAGGAGGCCCGTCAGAGCTGATGTTCTTCGAGTATCCCAAACTGCTGTGGCTGCTGATATTGCCCCTGCTCCTGATCGCCCACTACCTGTATCTGGAGCTGGCGGGAAGGCGCCCGCACATGAGGGTATCCACCTCTGCGGCATGGAAGGGATCCGGCGTCCTAAACGTGATACGGCATCTGCCCTTCGCGCTTCGCATCGCCGCGCTGGTGCTGATCATTATCTGCATCGCCCGTCCGCGCTCGTCCACACAGGTCGAAAAGATTGACACTGAGGGTATTGACATTGTTCTGGCAATGGATGTGTCGACCAGTATGCTGGCCCGGGACTTCACGCCCGACCGTATCAGCGCCGCCAAGGATATCGCCATAGAATTCATAGCCCAGAGGCCTTCGGACCGGATGGGAATCGTGGTCTTCGCGGGCGAGAGTTATACCCAGTGTCCGTTGACTACCGACCGTGCGACGCTCATCAACCTGATGAAGGACGTACAGACCGACCTGATTGAGGACGGTACGGCTATCGGCAACGGGCTCGCGACGGCCGTGGCCCGTATGAAGGATTCGGATGCCAAGAGCCGCGTGATTATATTGCTCACCGACGGTGTGAATAATTCCGGCGAGATCGCTCCGCAGACGGCGGCTGAGATCGCAAAGACCTATGGCATACGGGTTTACACTATCGGGGTCGGGGCCAATGGCACGGCTCCCTATCCGGTGATGACGCCATGGGGCGTGAGGGTGCAGGATGTGCAGGTGGAAATCGATGAAGACTTGCTGAAAGGCATCGCTGAGGCTACCGGAGGACGCTACTTCAGGGCGACGGATAATACCAAACTATCCGAGATCTACAGCGAGATCAATAAGATGGAGAAGGCCCGGACGACGATCGATTCGTTCCCCGTTTACAAGGAACTGTTCGGGGATTACGCGCTGGCGGCGCTGCTCTGCCTGCTGCTGGAGCTGCTTGTGAGACTTTTAATGAGGAGGCTGCCATGATAGTATTTGGAAGGATATTGTATCTGTGGCTTCTGCTGCTGGTGCCGCTGATTCCGCTCGTTTACGGACTCGCGATGTACGCCCGCCGCAAGCGGGTGGCCCGTTTCGGCGATCCGGCTCTGGTGGAGGAACTGATGCCTTCCCGCTCCGCCTCCAAGGGCTGGGTGCGCATCATCCTGTTTGCATTGGCCTTCTTCTTTTTCGTGATAGGACTGGCCCGGCCGCAGGTCGGTGCCAAACTCAGTGAGAGGCAGACGCGCGGCGCCGAGATCATGATATGCCTGGACGTGTCCAACTCCATGCTGGCGGAGGATTATTCGCCCTGCCGCCTGGACCGCGCCAAACTGGCGATTTCACGTATCACCGAGCGGTTGCAGGACGACCGTATAGGACTGATTATCTTCGCGGGTACCGCCTTCGTCCAGCTGCCGATCACCACCGATTATGTCTCGGCCAAGATGTTCCTCTCGTCCATCGACCAGTCTTCCGTACCGGTGCAGGGAACCGCGATAGGAGATGCTATCTCGCTGGCGGTGAAGAGTTTCAGCGCGCAGAGCGAGAAGAGTCGCGCGATAATTGTCATAACGGATGGCGAGAACCATGAGGACGATCCGGTAGCAGCGGCGCGTCAGGCGGCGGAAGCCGGGGTGAAGGTCTATACCATAGGCGTCGGTTCGGCGCAGGGACAGCCCATCCCCATGGACGGAGAGTTGCTTAAGGATAAGGATGGCAATATAGTCGTGACCCGTCTGGACGAGAAGACGTTGCGTGAGGTCGCCCGTGCCGGTGGCGGAAGCTATGTGCATGCCGGCGGCGAGGAGTTCGGCCTGAACCCCATTATCGACGACCTGCGCAGGATGGAGGACGAGGCTTTCCAGTCCGTCGTGTTTGAGGAGTATGACGAGCAATATATGTATTTCTTCGCGATAGCGCTGGTGCTGTTTATAATCGAGATGCTGATCGGCGAGAGGCGTTCGCGCAGAAGACTGTTTGAATAGTATGGACGTACGTAAGATATTGGCAATATGCACGTTGGCACTGCTGTGCGGAAGCCTTTCCGCCCAGGTGGACAAGCGTGACGTGCGGGCCGGAAACCGGAAGTTCCGTCGCGCCGAGTACCGGCAGGCGGAGATAGATTACCGCAAGGCCGCGGTGAAGGACTCCACTTCGCTGGTGGCGGCCTATGACCTGGGCTCGACTCTCTACCGGGAGCAGGATTATGAGGGTGCGGCGAAGGTGTTTGATTCGCTTAAGGACAATGCCGTCGGCAGCGAGTATCAGGCGGATTATTTTTTCAATGCCGGTGATGCCGCCCTGCAGAAGGGGGATTACCAGGCCGCCGTAGATGCGTTCAAGCAGTCTCTGCTGGTGCGCCCCGATGACCTTCAAGCAAAGGAGAATTATATCTATGCCAAGAAGAAGCTGGAGAATCAGCAGCAAGGCGGTGGCGGACAGGATCAGAATCAAGACCAGAATCAGGACAAGCAGGAACAGAACCAGGATCAGAATCAAGACCAGCAGGATCAGAATCAGCAGGACAAACAGGACCAGCAGTCCCAGCCTCAGGCGCAGCCGCAGATAAGCCCTCAGCAGGCGCAGCAGATGCTGAACGCCATCCAGGCGCGGGAAAAAGAGACCCAGGATAAGGTTAATAAGGAGAAGGCCGCGGCCCTGAAGTCCAGACAGAAAGAAAAGAATTGGTAAGAGTATGAGAAGACTGATGACAATATTGGCGCTCGTGTTCCTCGGCCTCTGGGGAGCGGCTGCCCAGCAGGCCTCCATCAACGTGCAGGCCCCGAACATGGTGGCCGCCGACGAGCAGTTCAACGTGGTGTTCAGCGTGGAAGGGGAGCGTGCGCCCTCGGATTTTTCCTGGGACGCGGGCAGCGATTTCCAGGTGGTCTGGGGCCCTCAGAAGGGTAGTTCCAGCAGCATCAGCATCGTGAACGGGAAAACCACCCGTTCCTCATCTACCAGCTACACCTATATATTAATGCCCCGCCGTGCGGGTACTTTTACCCTCCCCAGGGCTACCGCTACCGTTAAGGGCGATAAGATATACTCGCGTGAAGTTTCCATTCAGGTCGTCGGTTCCGGATCTTCGTCTTCCGGCGGTTCACAGTCACAGGGCTCCGGTTCTTCACAGGCAAGTGTAGGAGAGGTGTCCTCAGAGGACTTGTTTATGACTCTGAGCCTGGACCGTAATTCGGTGGTCGTCGGCGAGCCGGTCAGAGCCTCTTTGAAGCTTTATCAGAGGGCTAACATAGCCGGATTTGAGGGTGCTAAGTTCCCTTCTTTCAACGGTTTCTGGAGCCAGGAGACAGCGGCTCCCCAGAATATCGAGTTCCAGCGGGAAAATGTGGGTGACCGTATCTACAACGCCGCCCTCATCCGTTCCTGGGTGCTGATTCCCCAGCAGGCAGGGACGCTGACCATCGACCCAGCCGAACTGGTCTGCCTGGTGAACGTCCGTTCCGCCAATGCCCCGCGAAGCATTTTCGACAGTTTCTTCGAATCTGACTATCATACTGTCCGCAAGCGGGTGACTTCCCCCGCGAAGACCGTGAAGGTCTCCGCCCTTCCTGCCGGTGCACCCTCATCCTTCGGCGGCGGCGTGGGAAGTTTTACTATTGACGCGAAACTCAGCCGGGATTCACTCAAGGCCCATGACGCCGCTTCACTGACCGTTACGGTAAAGGGCCGCGGAAACGTTTCGTTGCTGGAGGCTCCGAAGGTTTCGTTCCCGCCCGATTTCGAGGTTTACGACGTGAAGACTACCGATGCGCTGGATAAATCCTCCGGCCAGACTTCTGGCTCGCGGACTTTCGAATATCCCTTCATACCGCGCAGCCACGGCGACTTTGAGATCCCGGCCGTGCAGTACACCTACTTCGACAGCGCTACCCGGCGCTATGTGACATTGTCCACAGCCCCCATTCCTATCAAGGTGGCGCGTGGCGCAGAGACGCCCTCCGGAAACGAGGGCACGATGGTCCCGGCCGTGCAGGGGGTGGTCCGCAAGGACGTGAAGAATCTGGGCAATGACATCCGCTTTATTGTCACGAAGACCCCGGCATTCCGGGAGGATACCCGCGCGTTCGTGTTCACTCCGGCGTTCTGGGTCCTGCTCTGCGTGCTCGTGCTTCTGGCCGTCGGGATCGCGCTGCTATTGTCCTGGATCCGCTCGCGCCGCTCCGATGTGGTGGCCTCGCGCGGAAGGGGTGCCTCGAAGGTCGCACGCAAACGCCTCTCGCAGGCGAAGACCTTCCTGGACGGCGACCTGTATACGGCGTTTTACGAGTCCCTGTACAAGGCCATGCTGGGCTTCGTCTCCGACAGGCTGAACATCAGCTCGGCTGAATTGACCAAAGAACACATCGCCGAACTGCTGTCGGACAGCGGCATACCGGCGGCGCAGGTGGAGAAGTTCAATTCGCTGCTGGAGGCCTGTGAGTTCGCGCGCTACAGCCCTTCCGCCGGGCATGAGGCCATGGATGCGCACTACCGGGACGCGATGGACGTGATATCTTTTATTGATGACAATATGAAAAAGAAAAAGGCTCCGTGCGGGAGCGTGGCGCCGCTGATCGCCCTGCTTCTGTGCTTCGGGGCAATGGGTCTTCCGAATCGTGCCCAGGCCGCTCCGGCTGCCGTTTCCTACCCGGATTCGCTCTGGACCGCCGGTGTGCAGGCATATACCGACTCGGATTGGGACGGGGCCCTTCGCGACTGGCAGGGGATTGAGGCTCTGGGACTTAGGAGTGTGGAGCTGTATTACAATATCGGCAATGCCTTCTTCAAACAAGGGGATTATGCGCACGCAATCCTATATTATGAACGGGCTTTGAAATTGGACCCTTCGGCGCAGGATGTCCAGCATAATCTGGAGTTCGCGCGCGGATTCGTTCAAGACAGGATTGAGACTGTGCCGGAGTTCTTCCTCAGCTCCTGGCTGCGCTCGCTCAGGCGTTCGCTTCCGGGCAATAGCTGGTGCACGCTGTTTTTCGT
>JAFSTI010000054.1 GCA_017450585.1 Bacteroidales bacterium | reverse complement strand
GAAGACCTGGACGCAGCTTGTAAGAGTATGTGCCGTTGACGTTGGTGGTACGGATAAAATCTTCTTCCGTATATAAACGCTCGGCCACATACATCTTGTTCTGCCCGATACTCGTCCCTGTAATCCTTTGGTAGTCATCTTCAGGAACCAACTCATCGTACTCGATGATTTTGTTTCTGGCGAAGGTGAAGGTTCCTCGGGCACCCACACGGACTTCTCCGAACTTGTGATTGAAGCTTAGAGCAGTATCAAAACCCCAGTTATCCACAATACCATAGTTTTGCCAGGGATTCGCATTGAATCCGGCTACGCCCTGCACGGTATTCCTCTGCAGCAGGATATCATGACGGGTGTTATAGAATGCATCCACGGTAATATCCAGATCCGAATCCATGAATCCCAAATCAAGTCCTATATTGCGTTTGTTTTCAATCTCCCATCCGAGGGTGAGGTTTTCAAAAAGCAGGTCCCTTACCCCGGCACCCAGGCTATTCGAAGACCCGGTGGATCCAACTCCCTGCGCGAAATTGTATCCGTCAGTCTTGAAAGTAGCGCGGTAAAGGAAGCGGTTCGTTCCCGTGTCGTCGTTACCCGTACGGCCGTAAGAAAGTCGAACTTTTGCCTTATTCATGATTCTTTTCAGTCCGGCCGGATAGAAATCCTCATTAGAGATATAATAACCGATACCGACAGAAGGGAAGAATCCGAAGCGGTGTCCCTTGGCAAAGTTTTCACTGCCTGAATAGCCAAAGTTGGCCTCGATGAAATAACGGTCATCATAACCATAGGTCGCCCTTCCCACGATGGACTGTTTCTTGAACGGGATGGCATCGCTTGCCAGCTGGTTATCGCGCTGGTTGTAAAGAATCATTCCGCCAACAGCATGCTTGTCAGCAAATATTCGGCTATAGTTTATCGATGCCTCAATATAAATCCTCCTCTCAAAGGATTTAGACTCCCAATCGGGAGGGGTGATATCATTGGTTCCGGATGTGCTGGTAGAAAAAATCAAGTTTCCGTCGATATCGCGCCCTGTGGCATAGTAGAGCGAGGGGTTGTAGTGACGGACGATCTCTGACGCACCATCGTAATCGAAACTCACCAGACCCTTCATGCTCAAACCAGGGGTAATGACAGCCAGGTCCTGAGATATTGAAACCTTTGACTGCATTTTCACCTCGTTATTCAGACGATAGCCGAGGTTGTAGAGCATATTGTACGGGTTGCGGTTATTGGAGTCAGCAACAGTCGCATAGGTCGCCAGTGTGCCATCGCTATAAACCGGCGGGAACAGGTGCGGCGGAGTAAACAGCATATAACGGAACGTGTCGTTGTTTGAACGTCCGGGGTGAAGCCTGTCCACATATTGCCCGCTAAGGTCTACGCTGATTGAAGTGGTTTTTGACACTTTCAGATCGACATTTGCGCGAAGATTATATCTCTTGTAATCAAAGTTGCTGTCAAACAAGTCATACGGAGAATCCTTGAAGACGCCTTGAGTGTCATAATAAGCGCCTGACACGAAATACTTCGCATTCTCAGCACCGCCCCTGAAATTGACTGTATAACGGCTGGAAAAAACATGTTTACGCATCAGCAGATCCGCCCACTGGCTGTTCGGGTAGAGATCAGGGTCGGCATTAGCGCGGTACAGATCTATCAGCGCGGTCGGATAAAGAGCATCCGAACCATCATTGGTATAGGCCTCATTTGCCAATTCCATATATGTCCAGGAATCCACAAATTTCGGCACACGAAGGGGTGTCGCCATAGACTGTTCAGCACGGAAGGAAATCTTCGGTTTGGAAATACTGCCTCGCTTGGTTGTGACGAGGATGACACCGTTTGCACCTTCTGCTCCATAAACCGCAGTCGCCGCCGCATCTTTCAAGATGGCGAAAGAGTCAATCTCATCCGGCTCGAGATCGTTGATATCCCTGGGCACACCATCCACCAGCACGAGCGGATCGGTGCCACCCTTAAAAGTAGAAATACCACGAATCCAGAATTCCGCATCGTCCAAGCCAGGTTCACCGGTGCGTGAGATAGAAATGAGTCCGGGAAGCTGACCGGCAAGGCTTGTGGTAATATTGCTCGTAGGTACATGGAAATTTTTACCTCCTACGAAACTCACAGCACCCACGACAGCCTGACGCCTCTGCTCACCGTATCCTACTACCACGACTTCCTGCATCATCTCGGAGTCTTCTTCCAGACTTACATCCACGACATCCCTGCCCTCAACGGCAACCGTCTTAGATAGAAACCCGACATAAGAGACAACCAGTTTGTCGTTCGGATTGACACTGATCGCGAAAACACCGTCCATATTGGCCGTAGTACCGTCATTGGTGTTTTGGATCTGCACTGCTGCACCTGCCAGGGGCTCGCCCTTAGAGTCAGTCACCGTACCCGTCACGCGCTTCTTGGCGCCTCCCTGAGCCATGGCGACTGCTGCTGAAAGCAGGAGTAGCACAAAAGATACAATCAAACGTTTTTTCATATGATATAAATGGTTATTGACATAGTATATTGCAGGTCCATATCAAGGCAGCCTGTCCGTGAAGATCTCCGGTAAGACGCCGACGTCCCAGATAGTACTGGCGGGTAGTCCCTGTACCGGTACCTTCACAGACATCTTTGAGGTCATAGTCGGCGGTTAGATATGTAATCAGTTCCAGATACGCCTTTCGTACCGCCTCGCCGTATAATTCCTTATTTAAGATGCCTTTTTTGACCCCGTATGCCATTGAGTATGTGAACATTCCCGTGCCGGAGGTTTCAGCCCACGCTTCAGAATCGTCGACCAGCTGTCCCCACATCCCGGAGGATTTCTGGGTCTGCAACAATGTGGTCATCATCGACTGGTATGCGGCCCGAATGGTTCTTCGGTATGAAGCATACTTCTCCCCGTCTGGGATAAGCCTCAAAATCTCCGCCATGCCGACTGCCATCCAGCCATTGCCGCGCGCCCACAGAAAACGAGCAGAAGGCGAATGATAAAACATCCCGTTCGAAAGTTGAATCCGCTCCAGATAAAGCACCATCTCCTTTACGGTGCGCTCAAGATATTTTTCATCGCCGGTGGCCAGGTACGCCTGTGCCTGCAGAGCGGTTATCATGAACATATCATCGATCCAGAGCCGCGTCTGCCACGAATACCCCTGTGACGCCCAGTTCCGTTCGGTATCGCTCGGATTAGAGGGTAATTCCCACTGCCCGTCCGCATACCTAAGTCCCAGTTCCAGATATTTCGCCTCCTTCTTGCGTGTATAAATCAGGAGTGGGATGGCCCCGAATACATAGTAGTCCACTTTGTTCGCCTCCGTCCTCGGGAGCGAGGGAACCAGGTTTTTCTCTGTCGTAAATAACAGGTCAAACTTGGCCACCAGTCGGTTGTACAACTCATCGTCATGTGTCGTTTCTGCAAACCATAGTCCCCCAAGCCATGCACAAACATCCGGGTATGTAATCAAGGAGGATGGAATCTTGGTCATATCACCCCAGTTAGAATGCTTCGACCGGATGAAATGGTCAACTACCCTCCATCCGATAACATGGGGGTCGGCCTGCGCCGGGAAGGCCGAAAGGCTGTATTTAAGTGTATCGGATTCCGCCGGCCCGGAAGGGGTTACCGGCTTGGGGCCGGAGGGCAATTGATACTGATCCCCACAGCCCGCAAACAGGGACAGCAGGAGCAGTGCGAATGCCAGTAACCGGAACGTTTTCATATTGCGCGTCAATTATTTCCCGCTGCAGAGCGCATATGCGCACCAGATAAATGCAGCCTGTCCGTGTAGGTCACCTATGTTCCTGGGGCGGTCCAGATAGTACTGGAAGCTGTTCTTGGTGCCGGTACCGCAGCAGACGTCACGCAGGTCATAATCCTCGGTCAGGTAAGAGTTGAGACGAATCCAGGCTTTGCGGGCGGCCTCGCCGTACACTTTCTTATCCAGCCATCCATACTTCACGCCCTGGATGAATGCGTAAGTGAACATGGCGGTGCAGGAGGTCTCATTCCAGGCAGCAGGGACATCGATAAGCTGCTTCCACATCCCGTCGTAGCCCTGATACTTGAGCAAGGTGCCCATCATCAGAAGATAGGCGTCCTTGATTCGAGCGTAATATTTATTATCTTTGGGCAATACCCGCAGCATTTCGGTCATTCCGACCGCCATCCAGCCATTACCGCGGCCCCAGAAATAAGGAACTTTGGTCTCATGGTAGAAAAGGCCGTTCGGGCGCTGGATCTCGTTAAGATACAGGTCCATCTCCTCAGCCGCGCGCTCCAGATATTTCATATTACCGGTGCAATGGTAGGCTTCCATCTGCAGGATGGTAATCATGAACATATCATCCACCCAAAGCCGGGTCTGCCAAGAGAAGCCTTTCTTATCCCATTCTTCCTCATAATCTTTGTGGTTCTCAGGCAGAATCCACTGACCGTCAGCATATTTCATTCCGAGGTCCAGATAGCGACGCTCCGGCGTCCCACGGTATATTTCCAGAGGAATAGCACCGAAAACATAATAGTCCACCACATTGTGCTGTACAGGGCGCATCTTGGCCTGAAGGTCACTTCGCTCGCCAAATATAGGCTCAAAACGCTCCACCAGCCCTTTGTAAAGGGCCTCATTCTTGGTCGCCTTGGCGAACCAGAGAGAGCCTATCCAGGTACAAACATCGGGATAGGTTACCAAATCGGGAATGTATTTCGAGTGGATATCTCCCCAGTGCGAATGAGGCTGGCTGAGATAATGCTCCACGAGTTTTACTCCGACAGTCTGGGGATCCATCGGGGCTGGGAAATTCTTAAGATCGTTTTTCGCGCCGGCGGTGATGGACAGGGCCGCGGCGAGAATGAAGGCAGTCAATTTTTTCATTGGCTTATAGTGTTTAATAATTGTTTGGAATCACAGCTTATTTAGGCTGCTTGCCGATGTAGGCCAGGATGCCGCCGTCCACGTAGAGGATGTGACCGTTCACGGCGTCGGAGGCGTGCGAAGCGAGGAAGACCGCGGGACCGCCGAGTTCAGAGGGGTCAAGCCAGCGGCCGGCCGGCGTCTTCGCGCAGATAAAGCTGTCGAAGGGATGGCGGCTGCCGTCGGGCTGCTTCTCGCGGAGCGGTGCGGTCTGGGGAGTGGCAATATAGCCGGGGCCTATGCCATTGCACTGGATGTTGTACTCTCCGTATTCGGAGCAGATGTTGCGGGTGAGCATTTTCAGTCCGCCTTTCGCAGCGGCGTAGGCCGAGACAGTCTCACGGCCAAGCTCTGACATCATTGAGCAGATATTGATAATCTTACCTTCGCGGCGCTCCATCATCTCCGGGAGCACTGCGCTGGATACGATGAACGGAGCCACCAAGTCGACATCGATTACCTGCTGGAACTCCTTACGCTCCATCTCGTGCATGGGGATGCGCTTGATGATGCCGGCGTTATTGACCAGAATATCTATCTGCCCGACCTCGGCGTGGATGGTCTGCACCAGGGCCGCGACCGCTTTCTCGTCGGTCACGTCGCAGACATAACCGTGAACGTTGGTGATTCCGGCCTCCGCGTAATTGTCCAGTCCGCGCTGCAGGGCGGCTTCATTGATGTCATTAAAAATAATGTTCTTCGCGCCGGCGGCTACGAAAGCCTTGGCGATATTGAACCCAATCCCATACGAACCACCCGTAATCCAGGCGTTCTTTCCTTCAAGTGAAAATAAATTTGTCATAGTTTTTATGGTTGTTTACCGGGCAAATATAATGTTTTTTTATTTTTCCGTGCACGGTAACGGAAAAAATATACACATCTCGAGGCATTTTTTTATTTTAATCCCGTTACCGAACACGGGTATTAAAAAAATGTGTATCTTAGCACATCGTTTATAGCTATGAAACTGAATTCAGAAGTACGCTATGCCGCGCATCCCAGGGATGTAAAGCATTACACAACTCAGGAACTGAGGGAGAATTACCTTATAGAAAAGGTCTTCGGGCCCGATGAGATGAATGTCGTTTACTCGATGCATGACCGTATGGTCGCGGGCGGGATCATGCCTGTAAAGGAGGCAGTGGAGCTGAAGCCGCTGGATATCATGCGCTCCGAGTTCTTCCTTCGCCGCAGGGAGATCGGCCTGTTCAACGTGGGCGGAGAAGGCATCGTCACTATTGACGGGAAAGAGATCAAGATGCAGTTCAAGGAGGCTCTATATATAGGTAAGGGAGATAAGAAGGTGACCTTCCGAAGTACCGGCCGTCGGAATCCCGCGAAGTTCTGGTTCTGCTCCTCCCCCGCCCATGCCGCATATCCCGACCACCTCACCACGAAAGAAAGTGCGGTGAAGATGGTGCTGGGATCCCTCGAAGAGAGTAACAGCCGGACTATCAACCGGATGCTGGTGAAGGAAGTCGTCCCCACCTGCCAGCTTCAGATGGGCATGACCGAGCTGAATCCCGGCTCCACCTGGAACACGATGCCGGCCCACACCCACAACCGCCGCATGGAGGTGTATTTCTACTTCGATATCGACGAGAATCAGGCTGTATGCCACTTCATGGGCGAACCTGACGAGACGAGGCACATATGGATGAAGAAAGACCAGGCCGTAATCTCCCCCGAATGGAGCATCCACGCCGCCTGCGCCACCCGCAACTACACCTTCATTTGGGCGATGTGCGGGGAAAACCTGGACTACAACGATATGGACGCCTGCGCCACCACTGACCTGAAATGAAACCTAAAGCCACATATTGGAGATGGAGCATCGTAGCGATGCTCTTTCTCGCCACCGCCATCAATTATCTCGACCGGCAGGTCCTGTCACTGACCTGGGAGGACTTCATCCGGCCGGAGTTCGGCTGGACCAATAATAACTACGGCACCATCACGGGTGTTTTCTCGCTCGTGTACGCTATCGCCCTGCTCTTCGCCGGAAGTTTCGTGGACAAGCTGGACACGAAGAAGGGCTACATCTGGAGTATCGCCATCTGGTCGGCCGGTGCGATGCTGCATGCCCTGTGCGGAATCGGCACAAACGCCATCTGCGAGGCCTTCGACATGGTGGGCAAGATCACGCTCGTAAGCATGACCCTGTTCCTGCTTGCACGCTGTGTGCTGGCTATCGGTGAAGCGGGCAATTTCCCTGCTGCCAATAAGGCCGTGGCGGAGTATTTCCCGAGCAAAGACCGCGCGTTCGCGACTTCAGTGTTCAATGCCGGCTCGACCATAGGAGCCCTGGCGGCACCGTTCTGCATCCCCGTCCTCGCAGCGAAATACGGCTGGGAGATGGCCTTTATCATCATCGGTGCACTGGGATTCATCTGGCTGGGACTGTGGATTTTCGTGTATGACAAGCCCGAAAAGAGCAAGTTCGTGGGCGAAGAAGAATTGGCCTACATCCGCCAGGACGAGACCGCAGCGTCTGCAGCGAAAGAGGCTGCCAGCGAGAAGGTCGGCGGCGAGAAAGTCGGCCTCTGGGAGTGCTTCAAGCTGAAGCAGACATGGGCGTTTATCGTCGGCAAGGGGCTCACGGACGGAGTGTGGTGGTTCTTCCTGTTCTGGATGCCTTCATACCTGAAAAACGTTTACGGCATGCGCTCCACCGAGCCGCGCTTCCAGATTGCGATCGCGGTGCTGTACCTGATAGTAATGCTCTCGCTGGCAGGCGGTTACCTTCCGACCTACTTCGTCGAGAAGAAGAAAATGAAACCGTTTGACGGGAAGATGAGGGCAATGCTCATATTCGCGTTCCTGCCTCTGGTGGCACTGGCCGCACAGCCCCTGGCCCATATTTCCTACTGGCTTCCGGTGTGCCTGGTCGGCATCGCAGCCGCAGCGCATCAGTCCTGGAGCGCCAATATTTTCTCTACCGTCGGGGACATGTTCCCGGCCGGAAGCATTGCCACGGTCACCGGCATCGGCGGCATGGCTGGCGGCCTGGGTTCATTCTTCATCCAGAAGGGGGCCGGTCTGCTCTTTGACGCCAGCGAGGCGGGTGCATGGACGGTGCTGGGTGCGCACGGCATCCAGGCCGGATACATCATCATGTTCAGCTATTGCGCCATCGCCTATCTGCTGGCATGGTGCATAATGAAGGCTCTGCTCAGCAGGAAGAAGGCCTAGTATTTCAGCTGCAAGGGATTTCTGAGAACCCCGGCGCCGGTGCGGACATATTCCGTCCAGGCCTCGGGGCTTTCTATACCGCCCTGGCTCCAGCCTGAAGCCGTCCATACTGTGACAGGGACTCCGCAGGGGATACGGGCAATAAAGCCTTCGTGACCATCCATCCGGGTATATTTGAAAGGAATGCCTTCCGGGAATACGAGGCCAATAGAGATATCGCCGTCACGACCCGGAACCGTATAGTCCGATGCCTCCTCGGTAAATGCGAGGAAGCCTTCGCCGTCCACTACCCCGTATGCAGAGTGATTGATGGCACCGAAGAATACGTCCAGCGAATCTGTTTCGGCACAATATGTCATGACGGTTCTGACGAAGCGAGTACCGGCATCGAGACTGAGCACCCTGTGGGCGCTGATGCCGTCGAAACTGTAATCGAATTCAGCCTGGGTACGAATAGGGCCGTCGCAGATGTGCTTCCAGGTCTGGTAATTGTCACCGATAAGGAGTTTACCGTCCACCACGGGCGCGAGCGCGCCGCCGCCGAGGGTGTTCGCGACCTTGTAGCAGTCCATGCCCTCGCCGTGGTTCTTATGGTAATCATTTTTCGCGAACCACTCGTCGATGATGAGGCGGTCAGTGCATTTTACCCAGATATCCTGTCCGAGGGTGCGGGGCGTGGAGAGGGCGGGACCATAGAT